>JANODD010000276.1:0-60843 GCA_031412515.1 Planctomycetia bacterium
TACGCAACAATCCGAAACGTCTCTAACTCCGCAAAAAACACTGCGAAGAGCTGGGCAATTGTCCGAACACTAAATCAAAATCCGCCAATTTGAAAAAATGAACCCGTTGGCTTTGGCTCAATTTATACCGTTGGTCACAAGAGGAACTCTACTCGGATTTACGGCATGGTTACACGCTTTACAAACAAGCCAAGCAGGCACAGAAGACTGGAGCGGTGAAAACCAAGGGCTACTCCTGGGACGATGCAATCACACCAACTTTGTATCTATCGGCTGAAGATTGTCCGGATGGATATTGCCCGACGCCACCCTCCGAAGACCGTCGGCCACTGGATCGAGTACGCGATCTATTCGATGGCGCTACCGACACTCGCAACGCACTGATGTGGCTGTCAGCCGGCGAGATCGCCACGGTCGCATTGATTGGAATCGCGGCCGTTCTGCTCGTCTTCATCCTAGTCAAACGCGGCATTAACTAAGCGTCGCTTTAACCCAATCCATTCTCCTAGCAGAGGTTTATATCAAACATGTTACTAACCATCGCCGTCATTGTGGTCGTTGTCTTGCTGGCCGTAGCTCTGCTTCCAGTGAGGAAGCGAGAACCAGAGCAACTTAGGCAAGCATCGCCCGTCGCCTTTCTTACCCCTGAGCCAGCACAGCCAGTTCGTCAAACAACGCTTCGCCAGCAACAGCTTGACGAAGAAGCTAACGCTGTCGCTTCCGAGTACCAGCGCCGCGCCGATGCGGTTTGGCTGGATGAAATTCGAACGAAGGCTTCGAAGCTGCTGAGTGGGGAACAACAATGATCGGCTGGCTCCTGTTTTTTCTCGTGTCGTTAACGCTGTCATTTGTAGTTGGAACGATTACTGGGTTCTATCTACGATCAGCAGTCGATCCGGCTCGGGTTGGAACTGCCGCGATTGGCTCAATCACAGGCCTTTTGTTGCGACTATTCCCAATAAAAAAGGAAGAGTCATGACAGACATGCTTCAAACGGGCCAGGAGTGGCTTGCCTCAAAACTTACGCAACATGCGTCTCGACAAGTTGTATATCGCCGAGGAGAACTCGGAGCCACGCTCCAAGCCACCATCGGTAAATCGTTGTACGACCAGGATGACGGCGAAGGCATTGTCACTCGCAGCCAGGTTCGTGATTTCCTGATCGACACCTATACACTGCTGGACTCGATCATCGGCTCGCTACCGCGGCGCGGTGACACGATCGTCGAGATCGATGGCAACCAAACTTTCATTTTTGAAGTGATGGCCCTTGGTGGCGATCCACCCTGGCGCTACAGCGATCCATTCCGTTTGAAACTCCGCATCCACACCAAGCAGATCGAATCCCATACGTCATGACAACCGTTTTACAAGTTGCCGATAGCGTCACCGCCCAACTCAACGCCGCTGAGTTCGACTTCGAGTTCATCGCCGAGCGAATGTACGTCCCGAACTTCGATCTCGAAGATATGAAGGAATTACGTGTGAGCGTTGTGCCTCGTGACGTTGAGCTATTGCCTCATGACCGCGCCCACAACAAGTACCACTGCCGCGTTGATGTCGCCGTGCAGAAGAAGTTTTCCAAGGGGACCAATGACGAGATCGATCCGCTGGTGGATCTCGTTGAAAAGATCGCCGATGAGTTTCGATTGAAACGACTCGTTTCATTCCAAGCGGCACGATGCGTTAAAGCCGAACATGCGGTGCTGTACTCTAGCGAGCACTGGGAACAACTGCGTCAGTTTACAAGCTTGTTGACTTTAACCTTTGAACTGGCACGATGATCAAGCTCACCGTTCGCACCCAATTCGACAAACAGAAGCTCAAGAAGAAGGCGGAAACTGCCACCTTCACTTCGCTTCGGCACGCTGGAGGCGCAATTGGCAAGACCGCTCGGTTCAGTATTCGACGTCGAAAAACGTCATCCAAGCCTGGCAGCCCGCCACATACGCAGACGGGCATGCTCAAGCGAGTGATTCGCTATGACGTCACCAACAACAAGACCGAAGTCGCCATTGGACCTGTGAATGAGATTGCTGGTCGTCTTTGGAACCTGCATGAGTTCGGTGGCGTGGCTACTAAACGTCGCAAACTGAAGCCCCACCGCTTCCGAGTCGGCGAGCATGGTCCGATCCGAATCAAGCATCAAGGTACGAAGACCAAATTCGCCCGCATTGAACTGCGAACTGCTGCCCAAGCCAATCGAGCAACGCGTCTGGTTGCTGAAGAGAACGAGCGACGCAGCGACAACAAGCCTCGTCATTATCCCAAACGTCCATTCATGAAGCCGGCCTTGGAAGCCAATCGGAGTCGGCTGCCAACGTTCTGGGCCAATTCCATCAAGTAAACGATCGCCATAAGGAACCATCCACAATGCCAGAAGTAAGACTTGGTCTCGAAGCCGTACTGACCATCGATGGTGCCGAGATCACCAATGTTAAGGATCTGACCGTCAGCCTCGAAAAAGCCGAAGCCGATGCAAGTACTCGCGCGAACAATGGCTGGCGAGCCACTGTGGGAACGCTTAAGGATGCGTCTATCGAGTTCACCGTACTCAACAAGGAGGGTGATAGTGCGTTCGGAATGCTTCAGGGCCTGTGGAGCAGCGGCGATCCGTGTGATGTCGGCATCAGCGATGCCGGCGGAACGCTGACGCTGACCTGTGAAGTGATGACGTTCAACGTTAACCAGAACCTCGAGGAGGTCATCTCCGCTGATGTGACTCTCAAACCAACGCAATCGACTAGCGGTGGCGGAATGAACGTGGGAGCTGGCTTGGCTGGTCCTTGATCGCAATTGCACAAGTTTGGTTTGACGGATTCTTAGTACTCAGGGAGGCATCATGCAGAAGTTTGTAGACCGCGCCGGGCGCATTTGGATTGTGGACATCGATAATACGACGCTGCGCCGCGTAAAGGCTCTTACTGGTGTGCATCTGCTGGAAGCGATCGATGGTGACCTCGTGACGCGCCTATCGACTGATCCGCTGCTGCTTGGCGATGTTCTCTTCGCGATCTGCAAGCCGCAAGCCGACAAGCAAGAGATCACCGACGAATCGTTCGGTGAAGGGTTGGCCGGCAATGCGATTGATGATGCAACTGGTGCCTTACTAGAAGCGCTCCTCAATTACTTCCCGGAGTCACGACGCCGTCTTCTGCGGAAGGCGGCCGAGAAACAGAAGATGATCGAGACGCGAGGTCTGATTGCGATCGAGAAGCGGCTGGACGATCCGAACCTGGTCGACAAGATCGTCGAAGATCTCGAACGCAAGCTCGCTGTACCAAGCTGGAACGACTCATCACCCGAGTCGCCGGCATCGTCGGGGTCGACCCAGGTCCCCTAACACTTCGCCAACTCGTGCTGATGGCAGAAGCCAAACGCCAGCACGACTGGAATGTTGCCAGCACGATTATGGCGCTGATGGCCGAGATGAATCGAGATCGTAAGAGACGTCGCAAGCCATTCAGGCCCGACGACTTCAATCCTTACGCCAATCAGAAACCGATCGTTGCCCGCGGCACTGTTGAGCAGGCTGCTGCAATGCTCGGTGCATGTTACAAACCGAAATTGCCGGAGTCGCCATGTCCCAAGTTAAAGCCGGAGGAGCCTACGTCGAGCTGACTGCGCGAAGCGCCCAGTTTCTCAAGGGTCTCGAGGCTGCGCAAAAGCGACTGCAATCATTTGGTGCGTCGGCCAGATTGGTCGGCACCAAGCTAATGGGGCTTGGTGTCGCTGCAGCGGCCCCAGTGGCTGGAAGTCTCGCAGTGTATACAAGTTTCGACGATGCTATCAGAGCCGCCGGCGCTGCCGCAAACGCGACTGGTGCAGCATTCGAATCCTTGCGTAATACTGCCAAACAATTGGGGGCTACAACTAGCTTCTCTGCCAGCGAAGTTGCCTCTCTGATGACCGAACTTGGTCGCGCGGGGTTCTCACCCAAGCAAATCGAGGAGATGACACTGGCGGTTATGAACCTCGCTCGCGCTACTGGAACCGATGCAACACTCAGCTCGGGAATCATGGCAGCTACTATTCGCCAATTCTCCATGGAAGCCACCGATGCAGTCCGAGTGGCCGATGGTCTCACAGCCGCTGCCAACAAGTCCTTCAACTCGGTGGAGTCACTCGGCGAGGCGTTGTCCTACGCTGGCCCAGTGGCAGCCGATGCCAACATGAGCCTTGAAGAGACGCTCGCCATTCTTGGAACGCTTGGCAACCTCGGGATTCAAGGTAGCGAAGCTGGTACTGCGCTGCGTCGCTTGCTGACGCTGAGCGCGGCTGAATCCGAAAAGTTCATGAAGGTCTTTGGCGTCGCCACCAAAGACGCTCAAGGCAACGCCCGCAATCTTGTGGATGTGCTTGGTGAAGTTTCTGCGGCTACTGCCAATATGGGAACCGGAGATCGCGCTGAAGCCTTCAACGAAGTCTTCGGATTGTTAGGCATCACAAGCGCGTCTGCAATCGGAAAGACCGTTACTGATACGCGTCAACTTCTAGCCGAACTCCAGAACGCCGGTGGTATCGCAGCCAAGACTGCCGCTGACATGGATGCTGGGATTGGCGGCGCGTTTCGGATCTTAAAGAGTTCTGTGGAAGGCGTCGCGATCGCCATCGGTGAGGCTCTTGATACGTCTGTTAGTTCGATGATGAAATCGATCTCAAGAGCTCTTTCGGGACTCACCGAATGGATTGGCAAAAACCAGGAGGTGGTCAAGAAGGTTGCTCTCATCGTTGCTGGCGTGGTTGGTGTCGGCGCAGCATTCATCGGAATTGGAAGCGCCGCTGGTGTGGCCGCGTTTGCTGTCGGTGGACTTGCTTCGATGTTTTCCTTGGTGGGAACCGCGATCGGTGTCCTTGTGACCATGATCGGCGCACTTTTCACGCCACTGGGCTTGGTAGTCGCTGCCGTTGCCGCACTGGGTGCCTACTTCATCTATTCAACCGGCATCGCTGGCCAAGCGATCGAGTACTTGAAAGGTGTCTTTGAAACGCTGAAGGCCAATACGATCAAAGCATTCGGCGCGATCGCCAATGCCCTGTCTGCCGGCGACATCACTGCAGCAGCTAATGTTCTGTGGACTTATCTCAAGCTGCAGTGGATCAAAGGCACAACTTATCTCAAAGGCGTCTGGGCTGAATTCACCAATTACCTCTCCGATGTCTGGGGCGACACGGCATATGCAATTGGCGATGTGCTGATCAGTGCGTTATCAGGCCTCGCCAGCGTATGGAATGCGACTCTGGGTTTCATGGCCGATGGTTGGACAATCCTCACGACCTCGGTGCAAAAGGGCTGGAACTCCACGATTGGATTCCTTAAGAAGGGATTTATTAGGCTGCGTGAACTCGTCGACATCGCTGGCGATGTTTCAGTACAGATCGGTGGCGTGCTGATCAACGCACTTGCAGGTGTGGAGACTGCCTGGGTCGAAACGATCGACTATCTCGCCGACACATGGTCGGTGTTCGTTGCCCAAGTCAAATCGATGTGGAACTCGACGGTGGGCTTTCTGCGTAAGGCCTGGATCAAGCTCAAGTCGCTGTTCGATGACGATGTGAATGTCGAAGTCGAAATGGCCAAGATCGACAAAGAGATCAAAACGGCCGATCAAGCCGAGGAGACCAAGAAGCAGCAAGCGGTCGCTGACCGAATGAAGCGTCGTGACGCTCGAAAGCAACAGATCGAATCCGATCGTGTGCAGATGCAGGAGGGAATCAAGCAACAGCTTGATGAAAGACGAAAGGCCCGGGCTGGTCGTGACATCGATGCCGAGATGGCGGTCATCGATCAAGAGACGGAATCCAAGAACCAGGTCGTCGATGCTTCACGCGACGATCAGTTCGCGCAGAACGAAGCCGCCGGACAATCGCGACAAAAGACGATCGACGATACGACTGCTGGCGTCCAAAAGACACTCGATCAGATGCGTGAAGAGGCTCGCGTGGCTCGCGAAGCTGGTCGCCAATCGCCCGAAGATCGAGCTAAGGAACGTGACGAACAGGTCTCTGCGGCCCAGGCGGAATTTGATGCCGCTGTGGAAACAGCCAATGCAGCCAAGCCACAAGAACCGGAGGTTGCAAAACAACCCGACGCCAACATTCCAACTCTTCCATTGCCACCCAAGCCTGGCGATTTAAAGGTGCCGAAGGTTGAAGTCGATGGCATCAAAGATCCCAAGCTTAAAGCTCCGAAGAAGAAGGACCTTAAACTCGGACTGGACCGCTCGGCCAAGGATTCGATGGATCAATTCTCCAAAGGTCCCGAAGAGCAAGTTGAAAAGACTGAGGCTGCCGGCAACTTTGACAGTCGTGGACTTGGTCTTGGAAGTGGTGCCTCGCTAATTCCTGTCATTAAGCCACCAGATCAAAAGGATAAAGCGAACCCGGATGACGTCGATGCAGGTGTGAATGCGGATGCTGACGCTATCGAGCCCGAAGTCGAAGTGCCAGAGGTTGAACCCGAGCTTGGGCTGCAACCGATGGACGCTGAAGTTTCTTCGCCAGAGGAGATGATCGAGCCGACTGCAGGGGAACCAGAGCCATCACTCAATCTCGAGTCAGTTCTGGCTTCGTTCGCAGCGGTGCGTGTGCGACTGGATGAATTCGATGCTGCGCTTTCACAAAGCGTGGCAAGGCTTCAGATGCCGCAAGTCATCGGCGAAGGCCTGTCGGATGATGTCAAACGAGCCATCATCGAAACCGCTGAGAACACCGCTCAGCTAGCCGAACGCGCACGCACAGGAGGCTTCGTGTTCAGCTAATGGGATTCTCAAGCGGTGGATACAACTTTGAATTGGCAGCGCTGTCCAAGAAGGCGACTCGAGGCAAGTCCACCGCCGACACGTTCGTGTACGTTGCGACGAACGGAGGGGCCGTTGATCCGGCAACCGCAGCCGATGCCCTACTCTCGTACTATCGCAGCAATCATCGCGATCTGATTCCATTCCTGCAGATTGATGGCGAGTACATCAACGAGAAGCACGCGCTCGTCACGGCCTCAATCAATAGGAACAAGCTTGATCCGGTCTCGTTCAATACCACCGGCGCGTCAACGCATCTCAACCAATCACTTTTAACCCGTGGCATCTATGCCGCCCCTGGCAAGATCGCCCCCAACTATCGCGGTGCAATCGGTGTGAGCGACTCGGGCGTTGCCGGCGTCGATGTAACGGTTCCAGCATTCGAGTTCTCAGTCCGCAAGAAGTTCGAGTTCGTCTCGACTGCATACCTTCTCGCCATGGTCGCCATGACCGGACGAGTCAACTCAAGTCCCTGGTCGATCTTTGCGCCTGGCGAAGCCTTGTTTCTGGGTGGAGAAGGTGGCGAGGACGATCAGAACTGGGTCGATGTGACCTATCACTTCGCGGCGCGTCCCAATGAGATGAATCTCACGGTTGGCAACATCTCCGGCGTTGCGAAGCGTGGCTGGGATTACCTCTGGGTCAAGCATGGTGAAGAGGTGGTCGGCGATCGCGTCCTGCAAGTTCCCGAAGCGGCTTACGTCGAGCAGGTTTACCCCGAAGCGAACTTTAACGCGCTGGGGATCGAGTAATGGCGCGACGCGTTAAGCCTGGCGAGAAACTCAACATCACCGCAGCGGAATACAACCGTCTGCTGGCGGCGGCCGATGCAGTTGCTCGCGATCGACTCGCCGGTGGCGCAGGAAACCGCACCCACGTTCGCGACGCTGCCACCGTTCGCGTTCACTACCAAAGTACGACCACTGTGCCCATCGGTGGAATCGTCGGTTTTAACGCCCCACTGGGCGATCCTGACGTGGGGCCTGCGGAACTCGCTCGCTTCGTACGCGATGCCACGATCCAGTCGGTTCGACCTGTCGCCGACGAGCACGCGGGTCGGTTCGGTGTGGCCATCGAGCCGATCGCCCAAGACAAAGTTGGTCGCGTGGTATTTGCCGGAGTGGTTGCTGCCCGCGTGAACGTCCAGGAGACCTGGCATCAGTATGCTGACGTTGCCGAGTCTGGCGGATCAACGCTCCAATCGAAGCCCAACGGTTCGGCCCAGATACTATGGCGACGTGATGCGAATCAGACGGGCATCCAATGGGCTGTCGTTCGCGTCGGTAAGCCGGCCGATCCAGCCTTCCTTATAAAAGTGCCGAGCGGTGGTATCGCAGGGCGCTCCGGTTTAGCGACTGGCTCAGCCAACTGCGACCTCTTTCAGCTCGACGATTCAGGCACGATTGAGCCAGTTCGCAAACCGAATGGCCAATCCGTTCGCATCATCGCTCGCAACCCAAGTGCCCAGCGCATTCGAGGCCCGGTGTCCAACTATGACGATGGGCAGTATCTCAGCGTCACGTACGATGGCAATCGTTCCTGGATCATCGATCCGCCGAAACAGACACTACTCTGCAAACCAGTCTCGCGTCTCAAAGCCAAGAGCTGGGGCATGGCTCGTGAGCTGCGTTTTACCAATGGCGTCTGGGCACCGATCGGAGTAAAGGTCGCTGTCTACAATGTCTGCGACTATGCGCTTCTGACAAGCCAACAGATCGTTTGTCATTTCCACGAGGACACCAGCGCGTACCTAACCATTGGATGCCGTTGCTGTGAGGGGAGCAGTAGTTCCAGTTCCAGCAGCAATTCGTCTAGCTCATCTTCGTCATCATCTTCGTCAAGCAGTTCAAGCAGTAGTTCGTCGAGCCCGTCTTCGTCGAGTAGCTCGAGCTCATCGAGTTCTTCGTCATCAAGCAGCTCGAGCGACTCATCAAGTTCTTCATCAGGCTCGAGTAGCTCATCCAGCTTGTCGAGTTCTTCATCACTTTCGTCCAGTAGTTTGAGTAGCGGCTCAAGCAGTAGCTCATCGAGTCCGTCATCGTCGAGCGGTTCAAGTATCTCATCGAGCTCATCAAATTCTTCTAGTTCGCTCAGTTCTTCTAGTAGCAACTCATCGATGAGTTCGTCGTCGAGCGATCTGTCGAGTTCTAGCTCAAATTCGTCTTCATCAAGCTTAAGCTCATCCAGTCCCTCCTCGTCGAGTTCCTCGGAATCAAGTTCGTCGCATTCAAGCTCCAGTGAGTCCAGCCACTCATCTAGTTCTGATTCGTCTGCGTCCAGTGATTCATCAAGCGATTCAAGCGAATCGACATCATTAAGCGAACCTTCGTACTCAAGCAGTCACTCATCGAGCGGATCGAGCTCCGTATCGAGTGGTTCGAGCCAATCCAGCAAATCAAGCGGATCAAGCTCCAGCGAATCGGATTCAAGTCAATCGGATTCAAGCCAGTCGGAATCCAGTAAGTCTGAATCAAGTGAATCAGATTCGGATTCATCCCGCGGCAGCGAATCCTATTCAAGCGACGCAAGCTACAGCCAGTCCTCCAGCGATAGCGACTCTGGTTCATCTAGTGGCAGCGATTCCAGCAAGAGCGATTCGAGTTACAGCGACAGTAGCCAGTCCGATAGTTCAGATAGTGAATCGACCAGCTCGGAAAGCGGCAGCGAATCTGAAAGCCAGTCGGATTCCCAAGCCCCGAGTAGTGATAGCCACTCGGTACCGAGTTACTCGTGGCCAAGCTACTCGCAGCCAAGTTATTCCAGTGGCAGCGGCTCTGCGTCTACGAGCGTTTCCAGCGAAAGCAACAGCGAATCGCAGAGCGAGTCGCAGAGCGAGTCGGAAAGCGAATCCGACAGCCAGTCCGAAAGCGAATCGGACAGTCAATCGCGATCCGAAAGCGAACCATCAAGCGGTGATAGTTCGGAAAGTCGATCGAGTAGCGATCGACCAAGTTACAGCGAAAGCTATAGCGTGCCATGGTCAACCAGTCACTCAATCAGTGGTTCCGCTAGTCATTCGCAAAGCGATTCAGGCAGCGGATCGACAAGCGGATCTGACAGTGACTCATCGCCTTCAACCAGCGAATCGCGCGATCCGTCAACCAGTGACTCAAATGATCCTTCAACAAGTGATCCCCCAGATCCATCCACCAGCGAGTCACATGACCCATCCACCAGCGAGTCGGATCGCCCGAGTGTAAGTCACTCCGACAGCGAACCGCCAAGCGAACCTCCCACGTCCGATAGCAGCACGAGCGAGCCATGCAATACGACATGGATCTGGTCATGCGGTTGGCAGCTTCTTGAAAGCGATTGTCCAGAAGTCGGCGATCCGCCTGGTGGCTCTGGTGGATTTGATGGTGAAGTTGTGGAGGTGGCAGCATGATCCATTGTCCCAATTTGACCAACGACAACCGATGCCAAGTCGCAAGCCACCTCGCAGATTGCTCCGTCCAAGCTTCATCCAGCGGCTGCCGAGCGTGCACCGAGTGTTCCAGCCCGCAAGCGGTCAACCTTGTGACGATCGGCATGGCCATCGTCAACCGGCGTCGGAGAAATCAAAACGTCGACGAACTCAAAACACTGCTGAAAAGCTACCTGCCGAACCAGGAAGAACCCACGACGCTACGGATCGCGGCTTATAGGCCAGGTCCAGGCAATGAACTTCGCAAGATGCTCGCTTGGTTCGCAAGACCAAGCGACACCTGCAAGTGTGAGACCCGCGCCGAGACCATGAATGATTGGGGCGTGGAAGGATGCCGTACGAATCTTGACACCATTATCGAATGGCTTTTGGAAGAAGCCCAACTCAGAGGATTACCCCATGGAAAGTTTACTAGAACCATCGCTAAGTCACTCGTCCTCACCGCCATCCGTCGGTTTGAACGTAAGTTCCCAGACGGTGCACCCGAGCCCAACGAAGACGATCCAGATGCCGACGAAGAAGATCGTTGAACGTTGCTTCTTAATGAATCTCGACCGGCGGGATGATCGACTCCATGAGTGGATGCAGCAACTGCCACAGCCTTGGCCGTTTCCTAACGTCGAACGCTTCGCCGCCATCGATGGTCGCAGGCTTTCAACGCCGGAACAGTGGCGTGCTGGCAATGGTGCATGGGGCTGCTACCGCTCGCACCTGCTCATCCTCGAGAAGTGCCTACTTGAAGGCATCGATTCATATGTTGTCTTTGAAGACGATGCCGGTTTTGTGCCCGAATTCGTGGAACACCTCGAAGCCTATGTGCGCGAGTTGCCCGAAGACTGGGGCTTGGCTTACCTGGGAGGTCAGCACCTTTACGCGGCCAAACATCCACCCAAGAAGATCAGCGATCACGTTTACCGACCATACAACGTCAACCGTACTCACGCGTTCATGGTGCGTGGACGAACGACGATGAAGGCCTTGTATCGTCACTTGAACTGGAACGATTGGCATCTGAAGCATCATATCGACCATCACCTTGGTCGCTTGACGCAGCGGCGATATGAAGCGCTGGTCCAGGGCAAGAACGTCGAGAAAGAATCGATCCCCGTTTACACACCCGATCGTTGGCTCGTCGGCCAGTTGCCGACTAAATCGAATATCTGCGGTCGCAAATGGACTCAGACGCGATTCTTCAACGATGCCAAGAACGCCGACCACAGCGACGCTCCATTCTTCGCCGTTCTCGGTCCCCATCGAAGTGGTACAAGTTGCGTGGCAATGATTATGCATCATCTGGGCGTTCACATGGGTAACGAGCTCGGTGGCTATGAAGCGACTGGAGGCGGCGAAGCGATCGGCCTAGCCCAGCTCTGTGAAAAGGCGATGCGATTCCCAGCGATCGATCCGAAGACGGCGGACGGTCAGCTGAGCAAACAACTTAAGGCCTGGATCGTAACGCGGAAAGCGGAAGCCATACGCGATCGGACCGTGGCAGGCGGCAAGTACCCGCATCTCTGCCGATTTGCAAACCATCTTTACGAGGCTCTTGGTAACTCGCTGCGGATCATCGCTGTTGATCGCCCGATCGAAGCGTCGATTCGATCGCTTCAAGATCGAAGCAGTCGGCATCCAGGCCAATGGTTCGCAGCGGGTGAAGACGCATGCGACAAACTTCAGCGTTCGCTGCTCGAACATCGCGAGACGTTCATTCAAGAACATCCCGAAGTTCAAGTGCATCGGATCAACTTTGCCAAGCTGACGGAAGATCCGGAAACCGTGATCAACGAGTTGATCGCATTCCTCGGAATCGAGCCCACAGCGGAAGAGATCGATTCAGCGATCGCCCACGTCAACCCCGAGTTGAGGAAGTTCGGATGACACCAGTGGAAGACGTCCTCGCTAGATTTCGGCATCGCTACGTCATCATCGGCTCCGGCGCACTGCGATTGCATGGGATCGACTGGGAAGAAGGCGATCTGGACATTTGGCTTGATCCCAATCTATCCGATGAGGACTGGCAAGCGTCTGTCGATGATGCCGCTGGTTCTCTCAAGCGACCGTGGAAGCGAGGAGAGCCAGACGGATCAGGAGGACTGCGTGCATCGACTCGCATCGCCTGTTCGCCACCGCTGGACGTGATGCGCGAAGTCATGGGCTGCACCACAGAAGACTTTGAGAAGGCCTTCGACAACTCGCTCATTTCGTTCTACGGCAACGTCGCACCACTGAACTCGATCATGCACATCAAACGCAGCGCGAAGCGTCTCAAAGACTATCGCCATGCCATCAAACTTGCTCGCAAACTCCTTACCGCGTGGTGAAACATGGAAGCAACGGTACCCATTCAAGACATTACTTTTTGCATCAAAACCATCCATCGGCCTTGGGCCTGCCATCGACTCGTTCAGTCGCTTCGAAATGAGTTCGGCGAACCTAAGATTGTGGTCGTGGACGATGGACTGCCCGAACACTGGTTCTCTAGCAAGTATCCCGAGACCGCCAAGCACTGCAAAGTGATCGACCTCGAGCAGCATGATGTGGGCGTTGGCATTGGACGCAATACGGCAATCGATGCCGCAGAAACGGAGTTCATCTTTCTGCTGGATGATGACCAGATCGTGACGCCCGATCTACATCTCGATCGAGTCTACCAACGGTTCATTGAGTACGACCTGGATATTCTAGCAGTCCGTCAGGGCGCTGGCGGCCGACCGATGCTTTTCAGCCCGCTGATGAATGGCACTCGGATCTGGATGCATCGTGGCGAACACAAACGCATTGGCGAAACCTGTTGGTGCGACATGGTCAGCAACGCTTTTCTCGCGCGACGCGAAACGATCGCTCGTGTCCGCTGGGATGACGAGATCAAGACGTACGAGCACTGGGAGTTCTTCTATCGTGCGTCCCAGATTGAACATCTTCAAATCGCCGTGGCTCTCGATTGCTCGGTAGTCCATGACCACGTGGCAGCCAAGCCATATGGAGCCCTGCGAGCCCGACCGAAGTTCCGCCGATTGGGGCTTCGCAAGCACGGCTTTGATTCACTGCGTTATCCAGGAGGAGGCATCGTCCATGCTTGATCGCGTCACATTCTGCATCAAGACCATCCATCGCCCTCATTGCTGCGCAACGCTTGTGCGTAGCATTTACGAGCACTGTGGCGACGATCGTCCACTGATTTACGTCCTCGACGACGGGAAGCCTGATCTGCGATTCTCGCAAGTCTGTCCCGACGAAGCCGCGTTGGTCGATCGACTGATCGAGACCGAATACGACATCGGATTGTCGGCTGGTCGCAATCGCCTCGTGGAAGCGGCACAGACTCGTATGGTGATCTTCTCCGATGACGATCACGTGGTTGGTTCACAGACTCGGCTGAATGATCTTGTTCGTAAGTTCGAATCGAGTCGCCTCGATCTATTGGCAACGCTCAGCAAGCAACCACATCGACCTCATCCGGACGGAACTCCCAGGCTGCTCAATTCGTCCGGTGGAGTACTCCATATTCCACGCGGCGAGTACCGACGCATTGGCGACATTGCCGAATGTGCATTCGTTTGCAATTGCTTCGTTGCCTATCGCGATGTTCTGCAGGCGGTTCGCTGGGACGAGGCTCTGAAGGTCGACGAGCACTGGGACTTCTTCTGGCGAGCCAAAGTTGCCGGTGTAAAAGTCGGTGTCGCAACGGACCATGTCTTCCCGCACATCCACGTCGATCCACCGGCCTACAAGCGGCATCGCCCCGCATTCTTAAGAGCGGCACTTCGTAAACACGGATTAAGGAAGGTACTTTGGAAATGAAACGGGTCATTGCAATTTTGGATCTTCCACCGCGTCGTGCTGTAACGCCGGTTTTAGAGAGCGTGGAAGCTGCTGCCGAGAGATGGAAAGCCGAGCTGCATTGGATTCGACGTCCTCTGCAACCTTGCCATCCTTTTTGGCAAAAGATGTTCGTCTGTGGTGATGTTGCAAAGCGGTTCGGTCCGTCGCATGTCCTTCAAATCGATAACGACATGGTCATTCGCAGCGACTGCCCATCACCGTTCGAGTTGGCTCAACCGGGCCAATTCGCAATGGTTGCCGAACGGCAGTGCGCCCAGAACCGAATCGACAACGGCGGGTGGCAAAAGACAGCACACGAGATTTGGGCCAAGCGTTGTCGTCTCAATCCCGCGCCGACTTGGATGCATCCCAACGGTGGATTGTATTTGTACGACACCGAAACGTTTGCTCGCATGTTCGAGCGAATCATTCAGTACTTGATCGTCACTTTTGGAGCCAACGACCAAGCAACCGATGAGTCGCTGATCATCAATCAACTGTGGAACGATCACGCCGAGACGATCACATTTATGCCACCTGACTTCAATGTCAGTATGTTGCAGACGCCCGAGTGGGCAACCAATCCAGTGATGCAGTCTTTTGTCTACCACTTCATCGGTCCCAGTAAACCGCACTTGGATCGATGTCGCTGGCAGCGAAGCAATCCACCCGAGTTGCCATTTCCTGAAAACCGTCAATCGATCGAACTGATAAACGAGTGGAACGATGAACCACCAACGAGCTACGACATTGGCTCAATCTTTCGACCCGATCTCGCAGCGAACCTTCTGGCTGTTTATCCGAAGCTGCTCGTTTCAGGAACGTGGTCCGATGAGCTGACGGTTTACGACGAAAGACTGACGAGCTTGGATGAAACGTTTTCATCTCACTTGGTGCTTACTCGGTTTCTCATCCGTCTCGGCGTGAATGCTCGTCGATTCAAACTTTGGATCAAGGAGGGCGACGATGCAACGCTTCAGCTTGCCCGCTCTTGAGTATCACGTTGCTCACGGTTGCAACCTGTCCTGTCAGCAGTGTAGCCATTTCAGCAACTTTCACCTTGCCGGTAAGCTGCCAACACTCGCTGACGCGGAGTCCGAGTACTCGCAATGGTCACATCGACTCAAGCCAGCGCGATTCGCGTTACTCGGCGGTGAACCTTTGCTCAATCCTGCGATCTTGGAGCACATTCAGCTTGCAAGACAACACTGGCACGACAGTGAATTGATGCTTGTTACCAACGGATTTTTCTTGCATCGCTTACCAGAGATGCCGCAGGTTCTTGTTGACAACGCATGCCAGCTTGAAGTCAGTCAGCATGGCACACACCCTGATTACCTCGAACAGTTCCGCGAGGTGATATCGCTAGTGTCTAGTTGGCGTAAGCAGTATCCCAAGCTTCGCATCAACGTTCGCAAATCGCACAAGGGTTGGATGCGGCAATACAACATCGTCGATGGCAAACCGATGCCATTCAATTCCGAACCAGACGCCGCATATCGCGCTTGCATGCAGCGAACCTGCACTCAACTTGTGAATGGCTGCCTCGCAAAATGTCCCGCACTCGCATATTGGCCAAAGCTTGAGACAAAAGCCCGCCTCGAATCAATTTCGGAGTGGGATTTGTTCCGTGATTACGAATCTTGCCCGCCAACAGCGAGCGACGACGAGCTTCGTTCATTCCTCGAAACCAAGTCGATTCCCCAGTGCGCGTTGTGTCCTAGTAGGCGCGTCGCGTTTCGTCATCCCAGTCCTTTGCAAAGGAGTAACTTGCAATGATTGATAAGTTCAAGCCCAAACTACCTCGTTTGCCATATCCATTCATTCCGCCCTTCGATCCGCCGGCAGAACAACCACCGTATATTCCGCCGGAGAGTTCCGGAGGCGACGATGAAGGATCCTCAAGCGAAGACCCGGGCCCACGTCCACCATGGTGGCCCGAGGATTGGCCTTGGCCGCCACCACCGGATGAGCCTGTGGTTATTGAAGCGCCACCGCCACTGCCCAACATCATATGGCCGCGGCTCCCACCAGATCATCCCTATCACCTGCCACCAGGGTATCACTACCCGGACAATCTGCCCGAGCGCCATCCAGGTCACTATTACCCAGGCATGCCACCGTATCCGGTGATTGCTCCGTAATCGTCATTCGATTTCACCGGTTGAAATTACATCTTATGGCGAGTGTTCATCGAAAATTCGGTGTGCTCTCGCCATTCTGATCTTTCTAGGTTGAACTATGCCAGCAACTCTTTCGAGTAGAGAATCAACGGCAATTAGCTGAACGGCTTTATGGAAAAGCAGCGTCAATTACATAGGCGTCGTGATCGGAGAGTCCGTCGGCAGCAATTCGTTTGACGCTCTTCATCAACCAGTTTTGCGGAACTCCAATGTGATCAATTGCATTGCATATGTCGTTGCGATGCATCAATTCTGCTGTAGGCACAATTAGTCTTAGTGATTCGATCGCCTTCAATAAAGCGCTCCGGCCACCTTTACTTCCTGCTACCTCCGCACCAAGAAGCGAGTGATTCCAATCCCCGCCCCAAACCAGGTTCGCCTTGGGAAGTTTGCTCAGTAGCTGGGAAATTGCCGCTTCCGTTCTATCGGCGTGTGTTGCGCCCGTCCAGGGTAACTCACCACCGCTGCCTCTCCATGGAAGGATTGAAGCACAGAAATTGAGATCATCGACAACCGCAAATGCACTTGCTGGATGAGGATCGGGTTGAGGTGTCAATGGTTTTCGACTAAGCACGGCCGCCCAGTGTTGCTTGCGAGCCATAACGCTGGTTGAGAGATGGCATTGAAATTCGCAGATTGTACCGTCGCATGAGACCCACTTAGGGTTAACCTCGGTTAGCAGCCAAACATCGCAGTCCTGTTCATGCAATGTGGCGATATGCAAATCAGTCGGTAACCGGCAATCAAGATTCCACGTGCCAATTCGCATGAGTTTGGTTTCTGGTAATTGAAAGTAAATTGACTGGCCTCATAGCGTCCAGTCAGTTGCCCTAAGGGAGTGACACTCTGTCACCGGTTCGATGAAGGTTCGATTTTCGCACTTGGTCATGCAGTATTGCTTCGACTCTTTCACGAATCTTCTTGCCGGTTCTTGCAAAGCCTAGCTCTCGCGATGTGAGCGATACTAATTCGGACCAATCGACTGTTCCTACTCGAGTGACAATGCGCAACGCGGTATCGATGATCTGCTGCGTAGGCACATCTTCGATCTTCAGATAGGTTGGAGCTTTCGAGGTATCGTCGGCAACATACTGGGGCTGAAGATCTTCGAACTCAGGTTCGGGCCTAGAGACCGTAGTTGGAGCGAGATCTGGCGGAATCGCAGCCACCTGCTCATATATGGATAGGATGCGTTGTATCTGAAGATCCGGATTTCGAATCCAATCGGTCGACCATACCCGACAGATTCGCCATCCCAAGTTTTCGAGAATCGACTGGCGGATTCGGTCGCGATCTCGGGCAGTCTTTGATGAATGATAGGTCGCTCCGTCGCACTCAATTCCTAAGCAATATATTCCGGGATGGGCTGGGTGTTTGAGAGCGAGATCGATTCTGAAACCGCCACAGCCGACTTGAGGAATTGGCTCCAATCCATGGCGAATGAGCGCTCCAGCAACTTCTTCCTCAAAGGGCGACTCACAGTTGCCTTGTGTCTCTACGATAGACCGACTCATCGAGTCTACACCATGTTCCGCATACTCAAGGTAAGCCTTGAGCAACTGTGCTGCGATGCTAGTACTTCCTGAGAGGTCCATATCCGACGAACGCACTGATGCTACGAGCGATACGGCTTCGCGTGCACGAGTCACGGCAACATTGAGTCTTCGCTCGCCGCCTGGCTTGGACAATGGCCCAAAATTCTTGATGAACTTTCCGGCTTCGTTCTTTCCATATCCAAATGAAAGAAGGATCACATCTCGCTCGTCACCCTGCACATTCTCCAGGTTCTTGATAAATAGGGGTTCGTGCGTCCCTTCTTTCAGGAGCACGTCGATCACCGGAGATGACCGCCGAAGGTCATAGATCGCGTCCTCGATGGCTTGTTGCTGCGTAGCATTAAATGCGATCACCCCAAGCGATTTATCTGGCTTGCCTCGGTAGTGCTCGACCACCAGTTCTGCAACCCTCCTAGCCTCGGGCAGATTCTTCCGATCCGACCAAAGACCATCTGGTACGTGAATCAACTGAACTGCATCGCTAGCAGCGTCGCGTACGGATGGGAAGGTAACCAAGTCTCCGTCATAGAAATGCTTATTCGAGAATGCGATCAACGGCTCTCGGCGACTACGGTAGTGCCAGCGTAACCGCTTGTTCGGCATATTGACCGACTTGCACAAACTGAGAATGCTCTCGAAGTCGCCGATATCGTCTTCTTCCTCTTCAGACTCGATATCTGCACGTGAAAAGAAACTGGTCGGGGGTAGCTGCTTATCATCGCCGGCAACGATCAACTGGCTGCCACGATAAATGGCACCAATGGCGTCCCATGGAAACACCTGAGACGCTTCGTCGAAGATTACCAAATCGAATCTTAACGCTTCAGCTTGCAGAAACGTGCTGACAGACAGCGGGCTCATCATGATGCATGGCTTCAATCGCTGGAGAACTCCCGGCACAGCATTGAAGAGCTTTCGAAGCGGCATATGGCGGCGCTTCTTTTCGGTTTCGCGTTTGAGTATTCCCAACTCAGATGTCATTGGTGCGAGCCACCCGATTCGTGGTCGGTCCTCGCGCCCCAATTGAAACTCACGAACGCGAGCCGCAGCCGCCTTGATCTCCCATTCGTCTAGGGACCGATATTGATCACGGATCTGTTCATGGCGAACACCGTCGAAGTCGCCGATGTGAGGCAGATTTAATACAAAGTGATCGAACAACTGTTGGTAGAGTTTTGCGGAGACCGCATCGATGGCCTCACTGGGAGAGTACTTGCGATCTATCAACTCTTCAACGAGTGTTGCAAATCCGGCTTCGGACATCTGCTCGCGCCATCGATTGAACTGAATCCACTCGTCAATCGACTCAGTTGATGAAATCAAGTTCTGCAAAGTTGCTGGCAGGCTTAGCAACGCAAGATCTTTGGGTACAAATCCTGTGGACACGTTTTGGGACGGATCAAAAAGCTTTCCGAAGAACTTACCGGGTGCACTCATCTGCTCCGTAGCGAGTTTCGCTTTAGCTAGAATCTCTCTTACCTGCGTCCTTCTTTGTGAACAGGTAGCGATAGCTCGAGCCAATTTTGAGTTCAGGAGTTCATCTGGTGCCTGAATGATCCACTCACCTAGGTGACACTCGTCATCGCTGAGCTCATATGGATGTTCGATGCTAAACTGGGAAAGAATCGAGTTGCAGCGATCCGTTGTATTTTGGGCAAGCCGTAGCTCGTCAATCGCCTTTGCGTCTTGCGGCAAGCGTTCCAACGGTACGGGCTGACCTGGCTTGAGAACTAAGAGAAGCTTGGACAGTCGCGCTGATATCGTTTCAAACTCCGAGGCGGCTGCGGCGACACACGCTTTCAGTTCTGTCGCTATCCGTTTCCGTGGCTCAACCTCCTGCTGTCCAGGTTTGGTCAAGTTGACGAATGTAACTTGCTCCGACCAGGTTCGGCTAACCACTTGAAATGCCGATTCAGTAGATTGGATCAGCGTTGTAAGTGCCTCCTGATTCACTCGCCCAGGTGTGCAAACAGTTTCCTTCAGCACGGAAGATGCGCCGAACGTTTTCATCAGCTTATCTGCCGACTCCACACCACGTATTGCCGCGATCCATCCATCGGACTGATAAGGCTTAGCATCTTCGGGCAGGTCTTGCAAACGCGAATTAAACAATGATTCGACAGCAGACCGTTGGCTTGTATAGACATTTGCTAAAGCAATGTCTTCAAGTAATTGCTGCAAGTTGGGCGTGGTGATGTACAGGGTCTGGCTAGCACGGATTGCCGATAAACAGCGATTCGTGGCAAGTTGTAGACCCGAGACAAAATCCAATGCCTCATTGATCCGCAAGTTCGCGATTCCCAGGGAGCCCGAGACGCTGCTTGGTTCGTTAGAATCATTGCGCTGCAGCGTTTCCGACAACCGTGTGAGCAGCGGATCATTAGGACGAATAGTTATGGCGACCGCGCCAGTGGGCATAACCGAAGCGACCTGCGGCGCAGCGGAGATAAACGCATCGAATGCATTCAGTGCAGCGAGAGCTTTCTGCCAGGAGTCCGTCTGATCAACAACACAGCCGGGGAGTAGCAGATCCTTCAGTTCTTGAAATACGCTGTCGACTTCACCCATTCGTTTATGAAACGTAGCGAGCTGCAGGATGTCGCCGAGCAGCGTCTTTGTTTCGGGCACAGTCGCTTTATAGAGGTCTGCAACGTCTGTCCGATACTTGGAGTATCCGCCAACCAGTCTCGTCCACCAAGACGCATAACGCTTTCCCCGCTCGATCAGCGCACGAGCCGCAGGTAAGAACGCGCGATGGGAGAATCTTGATTCGAGGTCTCTTCGCAATTCTTGAGCCTCAGATAAATCCAGAAGCACGGATTCGATTTTCTGTTTTACACGACCGCGTGTCGCCGAGTCGGCCCAGTTGCCGTTATATGCTCCGGTCGCCAACAATGCGGGCAATACTTCGACGATAGTAAGTGCCTCGTCAATTGTGGGTGCAAAGCTGCTGCTCCACTGCAAGGCTAAGGCGAGACTCTTGAGGTCGGCATCCGTTCTACTGAGGCGTTCTTGCTCATGGGTCAATTGCTGAACGTAACCGTCCAAACTTGGAATCAGAGATGCAGGAACCTTCGATTGGACAATTTCCCAACTGGTCCTCAATCCATCAACATCCGTTATTTCGCCAGCGAGTTTCAGCAGATCGTGCGGTTGGATTCGTTCCCTGACGCTATGCTCCATCGCATTGATTGATTCAAGCTTAGCGATGGCATCCTTTGCGTTGGCAGCAATCTCCGTTGCCTGCTCTGGTTCGAACCAACTTGTGCGAAATGGCGCATCAGTAGCAACCAATCGCGCCGCAGACAAAAGTTTCCCCACAGAACCGATCGGAAGGTCAACTTTAATCGGCAGCTTGATTTCGCCAATTAGCTTTTTGAGAGATTGCTCAAACGATATAAGCGAACCCTCAAACCCTCGCAGAATCTGAGCTTGGCTCGTCAATGCATCTCGGCACTCTTCGTAATTGTTCGGAAGCGGACTCGTTAGTCGTTCTAACCATCCGCAGTTTCTGATGTCGGAGAGTGGTACGATGTCGTCACTGAAAAGTGTCGTGACATCATCAACATACTCCGAGAGAGATTGTCGCAACTCAATGGACCGGCGATGGGAACGATGGCGATCGAGCAACGCACGCGAGATCTCACGCGGAGACGCAAACCAAGCCGATGGCACGTTTGGTATCGTTAAGTTCACCTCCAATGAACCCAATAGAGACTTGAGCTGTACTGGCGTCGTGCCCAATGGAATGAGACCGGCTTCTTCTAGCGGGTTCAGTTCTTGAGCGAGCTGCGCCGCCTGCTCGGACAATAGGGTGAAGTTATTTCGTATATCGGATTTAAGTGCCAGCGTCTGATTCGTTAACCGACATCCTCGCCATGGGTGATTTGCAAAAGTCGCCAAAACGTTCTGATGCTGAGGAGCGAGTCGTACAAGTTGAATCCAACCATCGAGAGTGCTCCGCGCGACGGATTCGGGATCGGAGAACTCAATCCTGGATCTTCCCAGCATTTCCATCCTTGTGAGTCGCGCAATATTTCCGTGCAACTCGTACATCGACAAGCCGATTGGCTGTTGAGGCTGGTGCAGAATGCGCACATAGTCATTCAATGCCTGACGCTGTTTGCGCAGGTCATTTAACTTTGGATTGGGATCAGGATACGTTTCAACGGGAATCTCGAGGCACCATTTCAATTCCTCAAGCACCGCCTTACGATTCGCTTTGCTTGAATGACATTCAAGACAAAAGTCACCAATTCCACAGTCATCGAGTCGACGCTTAACAACCTCGAGAGCGGCGACCTTTTCGCTAACGAATAGAACTCGCTTCCCGACGGACAATGCATCAGCGATGATATTGGCAATCGTTTGGCTCTTGCCGGTTCCGGGAGGTCCATCAAGAACGAAGCTGATGCCTTTCTTTGCGGCAACGATCGCTTCCAGTTGGCTCGAGTCGCAATCGAGAATTGCTTTGATTTCCCCAGGGCCAACGTGATCGTCTAATTGCCTTGCATCGGGCACTGAAGATGGATCGCCGAACGCAACTTGCGGATCGTTAGCGGCTTGGCCACCGATCGATTGGCAAATCGTACTTGAAGCGATGGAATCAATGTGGTCGCCGAGATCCTGCCACATCGCGATCTTGGGAAAGGCGAACCTGCCAAGACAGCATCGATCTTCAACTTCCCATCGCTCGTTCTTGCTGATCGCTTTCGTCACTTCCGCAAGATAAGCGAGTCTCGCTCCGTCTTCCTCAAGTTGATCAAGCTCTGGAAGTGGAGGCAGCTCCAATCCGAAATCCTGCTTGAAGCGTTGTCGCAGGCACAAGTTATCGACAACATCGTCCTCTGCTTCCTGCAGCTCCCACGGTGAATCGGATGTTTCTCTTGTGAAGGTCGCTGGCACCAAGATCAATGGTGAGCGAATCTCCTTACTGCTGTCCGCGCTCTCGAACCATTTAACAAAGCCGAAAGCCAGAAACAAACAGTGAATGCCTTGTTCCGAAATAGATAGATCTGCGTAACCATCGAGGGTTCGAATTCGACGATCTAATGCACGATCCCCAATCGTTGTGAGAAGGTCGTCTGCCTTGAGCTTTGAAGATGCAAGGCATTCCGCGATAGGCGGATTCCAGTCTTTCGTTTCCTTCTCGTTCTCAAGCAAAGGGACAGGGTCGAGCTCAAGGCTTAACTGCTCGATCTCGCCTGTGGGCTCATTCTCTTTGACTGGAGGAGGGACAAGATCGCGCTTCCATGGAAATCGAAGCGCCCTGCTACCGGCTTCGCCGGCCGTGACCAATTTACGCCAAACAGTTTCAGGGTTCGGATTTGCGAACTCAAGCACACCGCGAGTGGGATTGAATGACGTGTTAATGAGAGGGTTGCGATTCCCAATATCCAACAAACGACTACGCCAGCTTTCGACCTGCGAAAGAAGTTTTGCACTATGGTCATCTACTCTCAGCATAAAACAATCCGAAAATCTAAGTTGAAAGGTCGAGAGCGGGCCGCGTTTCGCTCGGCCGCGGTTTCCTCAATGAGAGGCTACCCACGCATCTCTCTGGCAGCGTCGTACTCCTTTGAAAAATCGATTCCAACGTCTTCATGCGGCGAGAATTGCTTGAAGGCTGCGTACATGATCGAGCAAAGCTGCAAGCCGCTGTACTTGCCTGGCAGCGATCGCAACGAGTACTTCTGGTCGGGGTCGTTGATGTCTAGGCCGTTCTGACCTAGGATCGCAATCTCGACGCCGATGGCTTGGATGTCTTTGGTCGAAAGGTTGGCGAACTTGTCGAGTGCGCCGGTGATGTACATCATTACGTCTGGGCGGAAGTCACCGCGATCGCGCATCGTCTTGTGAGCGAGCGCGGTTCGCCGGTCCTTCGCCAAATCAAGAAGCTGTTGTGGACCGCCAATCTGAATTGCTTTGACGTACTGGTCGTCGGCGTCCTCGGGCCGGCCAACTTCTTCGAGGGCTTGGCCCAAGCCGATGATCGACTGCAAGTCGCGTGGAGCCGCTTTGACTGCCGCTTCAAGGACTGGCACCGCCTCTTCGGCTTTGTCTTGCTTGAGCAGGCATGCACCCAAGTTGCGAAGTGCCCACTGGTTGTTGGGGTCGAGCTTCAATGCCTTTCGAAGATGTTCCTCGCCGAATTGAAGCTTCTGAGTTCGGATGTAGGCGACGCCAATGCCAATCAATCCATGGACATGCTTGGGATCAATTTCGACTAGGCGTCCCAAAATTGCGATCGCTTTTGGTAGCTGCCCAAGCTCGCTGTACGCAACGCCGAGGTTGTACAGTGCATCTGTATCGTTGGGGTGCTCTTGATGGAGCGTCCACAACAGCGGGATTGCTTCTGCGATCTTTCCGCCCTGCAACAGCTCCAGTGCGCGATCCTTTGGCTCTTTGAACCCGCGCTCCTTTGTCCATTTGACATCGATGGTTTTTGCAGAGTCATTGCAAATGACGCGTGCGCGACCACCGAACTTAGCAAATTGGGAAGCAAAGAACTCGGACACCTTTGCGGTAAAGTCCGAACCGCCAACGTCAGCAGGGCTCAGACCAATGAGGTCGAGATCGAAGGCGTCGTACGGTAATGAGAACGAATATTCCTGTGACATTGATCCGTGATTTCTATTGTTTGTCGATCGTTTGGAACCAGTCAGCCAACCCCAACAGTTCTGCCCACTGATTGACCAGTTCGCGATCGCCATCAGGACTCCGGTCCAACGATTGGACAAGCCCGAGCAGTTCGTCGCCGATTTTACCATAGCCAGCCGAAATGAACGGAACGGCAACTTCTGGCTCATTCCAGGCCGCTGCCCAGAATTTAGCAAAAGCACAGCTCATCCCGACATTTGCGTCGATGATTCTCTGTGGGGCGAAATCGCGAACGCTCGGCCCGAGCGCGTGCATCGCTTCCTGTAATTGTCGCTCGATGCTCTTCCGTTGAAGTTCAGCGAGCGCTGGATAATCCCGATACAGCCATTCGTCAACGCGGATCGCAATCGGCATCGACCGCAGTTGCAAGCCAAGCCCGTGGCCGAGCTGCTGGCACAACTGTGGAACCATCGCCATTGGTACCGGGGAGCCAGTCTTGCGCAGATGCTCCTCGATCAGTTCCTTGACCTCTTGGCCCATCGCCGGCGTGGAAGCCAGATCGAAACGGTTTACAGTCTTCGCTTGGATTGAACGCAACGCCAGGCCGCACTGAAACGCCGACAAGTACGGCAGCTCAGATTCGAGCTCTGGTTTGTACCTCAGAACGTGCGCGGGAGCGTCGTCCGATGCAATCTTGATCGACGCATGACCAGAGCAATTCGAATCCCGCTGCGCCAGTACGGACTTACCGCTGGCAGCAGTCAGCTTCTCTTCAATCGATTTGGATGCTTCAGTGGGGGTCACACGTTATCCTGTCGGCAAAATTCAAAAATGGCTGTGTTGTTAAGTAATGAAAACGGTTCTCACCGGAGCTTGGACTGCACCCAACCCCAGCGATCGTGGGCTGATTCCATGCATTTCTTGAAAACCGCTTGGGTTCGTAGAAACCCATAGTTCTCTTCTCGAACGTGACTTGCATAAGGCTCCATTTTTACAACGTCTCCAATCAGGAGCCTTGCGCGTGTCGTAGAAAGCTGTATCAGCCACTCGGTATAGTTCGCTTCTACCACCAGACGCTTCCCGTACTGTTCGCAGTACCATTCCAGGTCTTTGTCGTTCAGGATCGCTTGGCACAATAATGCCCAAAGCAGATTGCGCGCTCGATTCATAAAACCGTATTTAGCTGCGCCTTTGTCCATGATCGCTTTGGCCATTCGGTGAATCTTGAGTTGGACCTTATAGCAAAGGAGAATGCGACGAGCGTCGGCCTGCAAACGCTTCTCGTCAAAGATCTGCGAATAGAGCTTATCGTTCTCGAATGCCTCGGTCATGTTGGACATCTTGTCGACCAATCCATCTGAAGCAAGGAACGTTTTTGTTAGCTTCAGAATCTCCACGGCTCGTTTGTGTGACTGATCGATAACCATCTCCTCGAGATCGTTGTCGGTCATCGTCGAAAACATGTTCTGCTGGCGTTCGTAGTAGATACCCAAGTCGTCGCGGAACTTGTCGAAGAATTGGCATTGAATAAGGTCATTGGCTCGCAGATTCCAAGGCATGACTGGATTTTGCCGATTGTTGTTGATCGTTACGCCAACGACGAACTCTTGACTTGCCTCGGTGATGATGCGGCAGGGGACATACAGCTCCTCTAATCGAGCCTGATTCTCAGCCAATTGCTGATTGCCGCTGTTAAGCTCCATAAAGCGAGAGAAGGTTGTGACAGTCTGTGCGCCGTTCAGAAGTCGCGGTTCTGCGATCTCCCACTCGCCATTGCTCTCAACAAACTTCTGTGCGTGGATGGTTACGCCATTGTGGTTGAAGGCGAAGATCGAAGCCTCCACCTTGCAGTCGATCAAGATATCCTTCAGAGTCTGCTTGATCGCTCGGTTGGGAGCTTCAGACTCAGACAAACCTGCTCGGATGTTTCGTTCGAAGAATCGCTGACGCATATCTAAGAAGATGCGATGCAAGTCAGTCACCCGAATGAACCCCAGGTGCATCTGAACGCCGTTGGGACCTTCCCTCAAAAGCATATCGGGCATTTTTACCATGTAGCGATATGACTTGCGTTTATGAGCTGAACCGCCGGCACGACCTGATTTGGCCGATCGGTATTCGATCACCAGGGACATCGGCCTTTCAAAAAACTGATCGATCAAATACTTCTTTGCTTCCAAGTCTTCGCGAAGCGATTCAAGCGTTGAACTCCGTTCGGCCTCTTCAACGTCGCCGTTGAATACGAAGTAGATCATGACGCGGTCAACCAGCGCCATATCATTCATCAAGCGTGATTTGAGCTGGCTGATCAATGGGTTGGTAAGCTTGTCCTGCAAGGGATTGCCAAAAATGTGCTCCATACCGGAGCTTATCAATCGCTCGTATGAGCCCTTGAACGTAACGGGTGACGGAGACCACTTGAACTGCACCAGGTAAAGGTTGCGCCGTGCAACATCAATGTGAAACGCGTCGATGCCATAGTCGTGACCACCGAATGCGTTTTGCAGAACGGCTTGGTCATGCGTCAACCCGAACTCGCTTTGGAGGTAAAGCAAGCCGAAATAGTCTTCGCGTACGCCACCGAGCGAAGCTCGGTGGTCCGAAAATGCTTGATCGATATCACGCTCAGTGATCGCCACGATAGCTTTACCTTTCATTTGAAATTCCGGTGAACGAGCTCATTTGAACAAGTCCTCGACTTTGGCCGCTCGCTTGAATTTGGCTGGATTCTCGTGGACCGCCAGTGCTTTGAAGTGAGCCTCTCCACAATCGATCTTCGCGCCCTCTTTGTCTCGTAGATCGTCATCGAAAAGGCTGCTCTTCGTTTCAACGACGAAGTAGATACGCTCAGCACCATCATGTTCGATGAGTACTGCCCAGTCGGGATTGTAGGGCCCGAGTGGCGTAGGGAGCTGGAACCAGCCTGGTAGCTTTGCAAACACCTTCACTGACTCATTCTTGTCGAGTTGTTCGGCGAAGTTGCGTTCGGTGTCGGATTGATACACCACGTACTCGTGAACACCACGCTTTACAGAAAGCATGTTCTTGAGGTAGCCGTTTAACTCTTCTTGTTCAAACAGTTCTTGTGCGTAGTAGTACTCCTCGCCAAGCCGCTGGTACTTGATTCCATCGACGATGGCTAATCGCTTGGCTCGGTTGATGGCCTGTGCGGTAATCTCAATGTACTGCTGTGGGTTGCGTTTGAAGTCATCCAAGCGACCACTATCAATCAAAGCACGTGCAATGGTGCGACGTGTGAGCTGTGTTTTGTCCTGCAGTTCGGTCAGAATATCTGGCAGTTCAATGTCACTCTCTTCAAGAATGATTGGGGCCGAGGCAGCGGTTTCGTTCGCCTCAACTCCAGCACGGCCGATAGCAAGGTCGGCCTTGCGCCATTGAAGTCGCGTCTTGGATATCGGCGGTGCATTCTCGATGGCTTTGATGCAAGTCTTCAGCAACGCGTCATTGTCAAATTGCACGCGGTACGTTGTCTTGTACTTTATGCGATTCCATAAGTCCTTGAACTCTTGGCTGTTGAGTACAGCTTGACGGGGCAGCACCTTCTTTCGCTCGTTAGCGTCCTTGATTTCAAGCTTGCCCGCCAACTTCCTCAAGATGCCACGCACCTGGATGTTATGCGGCTTGAACTCGTCAGGCAGCACCAGAGTCTCGTCCTTCAATGCCTTGCGCAACGAATCTTGGATCTTGCCCTTCTTGTCGATGTAGTTTTCTTGAAGCAAAAACCCCCAGAGAGTTTTTGACTTATCAAATCCGAGCGGTTGGTTTACTCCGTCCTCGTCTTTGATCGCGATTGCGGCGAACTGGTGTTCTTCCACAATCCCAAAACGGATTCCAGTGTCTTGTTCAATCTCCTTTTGCAAATTCTCTGCGAATTGCTCGTAACCCTCGGTAGCGATTACGGTCAGGGTATTGGTATCAAAGCCGCGAACTCGGATGAAATCATTGCCCTCGGCTCGGACGCACAAACGCAGCCCACGGCCGATTGTTTGGCGACGCTCTCGTTCGGTACCCATTTCGCGTAGAGCGCAGATCTGGAAGACGTTGGGATTGTCCCAGCCTTCGCGAAGGGCCGAGTGTGAGAAGATGAACTTCAGTTTGGTTTCAAAGCTGAGAAGCTTTTCCTTCTCCTTCATGATCAGGTTGTACGCACGCTCGGCGTTGTCACGGTTCCCTTGATTGTTCTCTGCGGTATCGGTCCATCCGCCCTTTTTGTCGATCGAGAAGTATCCGTTATGGACCAACTCGGCATCCGAGGTGATGTCGACCTCCTTGAACAGCGTTTGGTAGTCAGGATGCTTGGCTAGCCGGCGGTATTCCTCTTCGAAGATCAGTGCGTACTCGCCTTTGACGGTATTTCCATCTTCGTCATACCTGCGGTACTTTTCGACCGAGTCGATAAAGAACAAGCTGAGGACTTTGATCCCTTGGTGTGCCAAACGGATCTCTTTTTCGAAATGCTCCTTGATCGTGCGGCGGATCATCTCCCGCTGGACCGCATTCTGGTCGACATCGGCGTAAGATTGACCAAGCTTTAAAAAGGCTTCGCCACCAGGCACACGTAGCTCCAGGAACTCTTTCCCTTTGCCAACGCGGATTTCACCGACGCGACAATTTTCATAAACGGGGCGCTTGGTCGTCTGCTGCAAATCGTCGCCATCCTGTACTGATACCTCGGTCCGACGAACACTGCCCGCACCTTCGATATCCACTTCGATCTTGGCCGTGATCGTTCCTCGTCTATTGCTGGCCGATATGAAGCGGACGTAGGGTTTGTTGTGAGCGCCTTCGATACTGGCGGAGGCGACTTCGATCTGTTTCACCAGCTTACGTTCGTAAGCATCCACGGCATCGAGGCGGTAGACCATGTGGTGCTTGTCGGTGTGCGTGGCTGAATATCGCAAAGTGCAAAGCGGGTTCATCAGGCCTAGCGCTTGCTTTCCGCTACCTTGCAAGCCACCATCCACGCTTTGCGGTTCGTCGACAATCAGGATTGGTCGAGTCGCTCGAATCAAATCGATTGGCTTTTCGCCACCCGTCTTTTCACTGTCTTTATAGAGGTTGTTGACATCCTTCTTGTTGATCGCGCCAACCGTGACCACCATGATTTGGATATGCGGGCTCGTGGCAAAGTTGCGGACTTGGCCGAGCTTGCTCGAATCGTAAAGAAAGAACTCGAATGGGACGTTGGCGTAGAGACCTCGGAAGTGGTCTTCGGTAATCTGTAATGATTTGTACGTACCTTCCTTGATCGCAACCGATGGAACGACTATCACGAACTTCGTGAAGCCGTACCGCTTGTTGAGTTCAAAAATGGTGCGGAGGTAGACGTAGGTCTTCCCGGTACCCGTCTCCATTTCGACCGTAAAATCTCCAGACGCTAAGTCGCTAGATGGAGCCAATCCGTTGCGAAGCTGGATGTCGTTAAGATTCGCCAGAATCTCATCGTCTAGTAGTGTTAGGCGATTACCGACACCAAGATCGGATTCGTAACCAGGTAAAGCCACTTGCTTGCCCCAGTCTTTGGTGACGGTGAATTCCGTACGACAGATTTCTTGCCCACGAAACACATCGCAAACTGCTTCTATCGCGGAATGTTGGTAGTCAAGGTTAGGTTCAAAGTGTAGTTTCATGTTTATTCTTCATTCTCAGTGGCAACGACAAAACCATTTCGTGACGTCACGAAAACGGTTTCGAGCAATGTTAGAGGCTGCGGACATTCTCGAGGCCGTGTTGCTGCAAAATGGCAGTGAGATTTGTTTTTGTAACATCATCAGAGAAAGAACTATCTCGAAAGACGATGCTTGATTCCCCAGGTGGATTTAGTTCGCGATGCCATTCAACTATCCCTAGAGCCAACATTTCCATATCGACGGACGAAACGTTTGAGCTTAGGCAGACAAACAATGCGCCAGCTCCAATGTTGTGGACAAGCTTTCCGGAGATAGTCTTCCTCTCGATGGGCACACACAAATCGAGTCCAAGCCTCAAGAGCAGCTCATAGAGTACGTCCTCTTCGCCGCGATCAGATTTTATATGTTCGATGGAGCTGAGTAACGCTTCATCGAGGCCGGTGCGATCAGGATCCCATGCACTAATATTGCTTGAGTCGAGCTTGAAAACACGGAACCCAAGGTCGCCGGCGAATAGCGGGTTTTTCGCTAGCAATTCCTTACTGGCCAAGCGAAGGCGTTCTTTTGTGAGTTCGGCGATATTGCGGGGTTTGCTTAGGGAATCGCAGAAATCGACCGCAGCTTTCTGGTCTCTGTTGGTTGGGTCAAGCGGTTCAGGAAGTTGCACCAAGATCCACCGCCGCAAATCTTGGGCATTCATATTCTGTAGCCAGACGGCATGCGCAGTGGTCCCCGAACCCGCAAAAAAATCTAAGGCGATGTCGTTACTATCGACAACTTGTTCTACCAATTGACGAAGTAGTTCAGTCGGTTTCGGGAAATCGAAAACATCCGCGCCGAAAAGTGTGCGAATTTCTTCGGTTCCGTTCGCAGTATGAACTCCATCGATAATTGAGCGGTATGCGATAAAATCGGCCATCATATCCTTCCTGAATTTCTTCTCTCGGGGCCGACCATCATCCTTGACTGGAAACAGAATACTCTTTTCTTCTATCAGGCATTGCATTTTGTCCCGCGAATATCTCCATCCTGTAGATGGATTCGGTGGAAAGATTCGACCTGTAATCGGCTCAACTATTTCATAATGGAGATTAGGGCGTTGGTCGCGGGTCGCTAAACCCAAAATGCTCCGACTCATCCAAGGCCCACGGGTGTCTCCATCCGGATTCGTGAATTTTGTTTCGTCCCGGCCCACGCCCCGTAAAGTAAAGCCAGCGTCCTTAGCATACGCGAGAATGTATTCGTGGTCGGTAGATACATTTGTACCAGCCCTCGCGTCGGTGAATTGGCGTGCCTTCCAAACAAACTGAGCTACGAAGTTCTCCTCACCAAAAATGTCATTCAAGACTAGTCGTAAATTTGCGACTTCACCATCATCAGCCGAGATGAATATTGCGCCATCCTCTCGCAGGAGGTTGCGTGCGAGTTTCAGCCTGGGATACATCATGTTGAGCCAATCAGTGTGGAAGCGGCCCGAAGCCTCGGTGTTCGAAGATAATCTCTTTCCGCCTTCTCCGATTTGGTTGGTGAGCTCAAGATAGTTCTTTATGTTGTCTTGGAAATTGTCGGGATAGACGAAGTCTTTGCCCGTGTTGTACGGAGGGTCGATGTAAATTAGTTTGACCTTACAGGCGTAGCTCTTTTGTAACAGCTTTAGAACTTCGAGATTGTCACCTTCGATCATTATGTTCTCGGTGGTGTCCCAATTGACACTCTCTGCTGGACAAGGACGCAGTGTTCCACTGCTTGGCGAAAGTGCAATTTGCCGAGCCTGTCGTTTCCCATGCCAATTGAGTCCATACTTCTCTTCCATCTCATCGATTGCACCATTTGGTAGCAGTTCAACAAGAATCTTCGGGTCGAGGTACCCTTCGCTGAAGGCTTCAGGAAACAGCTCCTTCAACATACGAAGATTGTTTTCTTTGATATCCTTGCTTTGCGATTCCGGTTCGCCTTGCCCAATTTTTTTCATAACCATTTCCTTATAGGCTCCTTACGTTAGTAAGGCCGTGCTGCTGGAGAATCGCGGTGATATTCGTCTTCGTAACATCATCTGCGAATGCACTATCACGAAACACAATGCTTGTCTCACCTGCGGGTGATAGCTGCTTGTACCACTCAATTATGCCCATAGCGAGCAACTCGGTTTCCACACGTGAAACTTCCGCTGAGAGGCAAACGAAAAGCGAACCAGCGCCGATGCTGTGAACGACCTTATCGGCGACGATTCTCTGCACAATAGGAACGCAAGGGTCGAGTCCCAATTTCAATAAGAGCTCGTATAAAACGTCCTCTTCGTTACGCTCAGATTTAATATGTTCGACCGATGCGAGGAGAACCTCGTCGATTGGTTCGCGATCGTATGACCAAGAATTGATGTTACTGGTATCGAGCTTGAATACACGGAAACCAAGATCGCCAGCGTATGAAGGAGTATTTGCTTTGATTTCTTGCGATGCGCGTATGAGCCTTTCTTTCGTGATCTCGGCGATATTACGGCGACGATTGAGCGTGTCGCAGTACTTGGCCGCACTTTTCTGGTCTTTGTTTGAAGGGTCTAGAGGTTCTGGTAGCTGCACCATGACGTAGCGTCGATTGCCACCGTCAGCGACGTTTAATTCCAACACTGCTTGTCCTGAACTTCCGCTTCCCGCAAAGAAATCAAGAACGACTGCGTTCTGATCATTTGCTGTCACGTAATCAAATAGCTTCGCTAATTCGAGATGATCTTTGGGATTATTGAAGACTTTCGCCCCCATTAACCTGCGAAGGTACTTTACCGCTACTTGGGACTGTTTATAGAAATAACTCCCTCTAACCTGTGTCGCAAACTCTTCTTCGCTATCCTCAGCTGAGGAGTCTGTGTCTTCGCCGCCACCATCTTCCAACTCATAATCCTCCGAGATTTCTTCAGCCTCAATTTCAGCCGGGATTGGCCGGATATGAGCCTTACGAAACGGAGGTTCGGAGTGATCTCCCCGAAACTCAACGAGTCCTAGTTTGATTTGTCTTTGCATCTCCTCGGCAGTAGCAAATCGCCAGCCAGCTTCTGGGACCTGGCATGGCTTACCTGTTGTTGGGTGGAGCACGTCGTATCGGGGTCCCCCACTGCCCGGCCAAGAGATATCACGATCGCGCCAGGGACCATTTGAATCAACTCTTTTATATCGGCTCCATTTCTTTGCCGGATGCTTCTTGTCTAGTGAGGAGTACCACTGCTGCAGGTCAACCTCGATCGCACGGTCGTTTTCGAGATGTTTTTTGCGGAGAAGCACATACATTTCCCAGATCTCTCGTGCGCCTGGTTTTTCCTCTCGCCATACTCGTTTCAATTCTCTGAGTCGAGCAATCGACTTTGCGTAGATCAAGACGTATTCATGCCCAACCGAAACAAGCTTGGCATCATTCTTGCGTCCCTTTTCCCAAGTCATGCATGCGACAAAATTTTCTTCACCAAAGATTTCGTTACTGAGGCATCGTAAGTTCTCGAGTTCATGATCATCAATTGAAATCAGGATAACACCGTCGTCACGAAGCAGGTTACGAGCAAGCTTCAATCGTGGGTACATCATGGTCAGCCATTCGGTATGAAAACGGCCATTTGCTTCAGTGTTACTAGTCAATTTTCGACCGTCGCCGTCGATCTGTCCGGTTAACATCTGGTAGTTTTTCACATTGTCATGAAAGTCATCTGGATAAACAAAGTCTTTTCCGGTGTTATAAGGTGGATCAATGTAGATTACTGTTACTTGTCTTGCGAAGCTCTTTTGCAACAGCTTAAGCACTTCGAGGTTATCGCCTTCAACTAGCAGGTTCTGAGATTTTTCCCAATCGACGCTCTCCTCAGGACACGGGCGAAGCGTTCCCAAACTCGGTGTAAGGGATATTTGCCGAGCCTGTCGTTTCCCATGCCAATTGAGTCCATACTTCTCTTCAAGTTCATCGACTGCACCGCCGAGCAGTTGCTTTAAAGTATCGAAATCGAACTTTCCCTCAACGTATGTTTCGGGAAACAACGACATGAGTTGCGCGCGATTTTGCGCGACAACATCTTGTGACATGGTTTCGCGGTCGCCTGGCAAAATCTTTTTCATGTTGGTGTCCTCACCCATATTCCGTCGGTATTCATTGGTCACCGGTTGATAGATTTTCTCGCACCGCGTTGAGCTGTGCTTCCATTCGTTTTACGTCGAGGTTCAACTCGACGCGTCGATTGATTTGCTTTTCCTTGGCGGCTTGGTTCCGAAGAATGGCAATCTCTCGTTCGATTCGTTCAAACTCTGCAATCCCCGAACGTCGCTCTTCGCGGCTCAACGAATTCTGGTCAAAGGCTCCAGTGATTCGCGATGCACGATAAGCATCAAGTACTGCTGCCCAGCCGTGATATAGACGAAGCAAGCTATCGCGAGGTTGCTTTCCAATGTTCATCGCAGATGCGAAGGCTTCAAGACGATTGTCGGCTTGTATTTGCACTTCTGTGACGCCATCTTCGAGAACCATGCTTTGGGCATCGCTCTGTGAGAAACGCTTGTCTGCCACAGAGACGTTCAGCAATGGAGAACCGAGGGCTGACGCACTACGGCTGATGTTTTTCTCGGTCTGCTCTACGTCCGATTCCTTTATCGATACAAGTAAGACTGGATACGGTATCGAGCGATGAATGAGCTCGGTGATGCGATTAGATCGAGCCTCTGCTCGACAGCGCATCGACAGTATGGCGATTTCCAAATACTCGCGGACTTCATCTCGATAGGCCGGCACACCAACGTTGTTTGGTTTTAACGCAGCCACCCAAATGAGCTCGTCGATGCCTTCGTTGATGGCTCGCTTATCGGCCGGCGTCGCAGCGCCGTTCTCGATCAAGAGCTTCTTTGCGATACGTTCATTCAAAACGCACGCAGGCGGAAGCTCGAGCGAGGTCAGTAGTGTCGATAGAGCATCGTTGGCCATCATGTGAGCGGGCCCTCGAATGCACGAACCGTTTCTTCGCTATCGCGGCCCGAGACGGCCTTTCCGGTTGCTTTCTCGATCAGCCCAAGCAAAAACCGAGCTCGCTGCTGCAAGAACGATTGAAAGTTGTCGGAGCGAAGGATGGCTGGGTCGATTCCGTGGCTGGTTAAAAAACTGTCTAACGATTCGCCGTCGACTTGTTTGTTCTTTTCGACTCGCTTGAGGTAAACGCTCGGGGCGTCTCCACTGATGTAACGATTGGTTCCGGCTGCGATCGGAGCCTTGTTAACGACACTGTTCCACTTCTCTTTGGGCAGTTTTTTGCCATCAGGCTGGATCGTTTTTTCGCACCAAGCACGTGGGAAAATGTGGTGGATGTCGATTGCGTTGTTGAAATAGGTGTTCAAGTCAATCGGCGTGCCACTAATGAAGTCGCGGCTGCCATTCTGCATCAGCAAGGCGGTCAGCCCCTTGTAGGCAGCGGCCAATCGGGACTGGAGCGACAACAAACGTGTGGGGGTGAAATTAGAGTCGCTAATCGAACGTGGCTCATTGCCACCTTGCTCGGTCCAGGCGACTACTTCGGGGAGGTCGAGGCCAAATCGAGTTTCGTTGGCTCCGCCGTACAGTTCGCCGAACACGCCACACCAATACCAGCGAACGATCTTTTGTTTGATGCCAAACTGATTGAGTCGGTCGCCGAGCTGAGCGCAAATCGCAGCAAAGGGAATCAATTGAGTTGAGTAAGGAAGACTCCGGACATCGAATATCTTTTCTTCGGCGAGTATCTCGGCTGCTCGTAGGAAGCCTTGCTCGACCGAGGCCTGAAGCAGTTTGAACTCGTCAAGTTCAAGCCTCAGTACGTCGGCACGCTTGCAAGAGACGGAAGTTCCCGAAGATAGATGACGGCGATAGCTGGCCAGTAGCGTCAATGATGTTAGGAATGCAGTGCCATCAACTGCCTCCAGGACATCGTGCTTGTCCGTCATTCTCTTTTGGCGAGCCTCCCAGTCTTCGCGCAAGTGGAATTCGCTCGCGGCAAAGGTGGCCGTCATGAGTTCGAAAACGGTGAGCGTTACACCACCGGTATTCACCTTTTCAAATACCTGGCAGACGGCTTCACGCGGCGTGTCGCGAGTCAGTTCAATTGCTGGAACTTTGAATTGCTGTAGTCGAAGCCAAATCTCTTGCTCGAACCTCATCAGAAACATCATCGCTTCTGTGGAGTTCGCATAATGATTGGCGTACCCCATTTTCCATTGCATGAGACCTTCGCTGTTGAACATGAGCGAAACTGGGAACATGCGTTTTTCGTACTGTAGCTCTGGCGTGCTCAGGTCACGTTCAATTTTGCGTCCAAAGTCGGAGATGACCTTGAGCGTCTCGGGCATGGATATGATGGCTTCTTCACGATCCTCGTTGGGGTCGAGACACTTCTGCATATCACAGAAGTAGACTCGCAAGATGTCTTGTCCCTTCTCGGTGCGTGTCATCACGGGCAGGCCGCTGCGCAGGGCTAAATACATGGACGTCAGGCGCTGCTGACCGTCGAGTACGAGCACCTTTGGTTTCGGTGCAGGCACGATTGAAACGCCTTCAAACAGCCGCGGCTTGAAAGGGACACCGCCGGCCTCCAGAAACATGACGGCACCGATGGGATAGGAGAGCGTCAAACTGGCAATCAATGAGCAGATATGGTCGTCATCCCAAACCCAGCCACGCTGGAATTCAGGTAGTTGTGTCTCACCTTTTGCGATGGCGTCGAGAACATCCTTCAAGGCTGGTTCTGCGGTTCGAAAGCTCATGCTGTTGCTCCTGCTTCCTCTAACTGTGGAAGCACGACTAAATACGCGACCACTTCAAAGTCGTTCATACCGGCGAACTCACCTTTGCTCGCATGCGTTCCGCCCGGGCTGAAGAGGCTAGCGACGGCTCGTTCTTGGCTTTTCCCAGCCACCGAAGCAACCGCTGTCGCGAGCAACTTTTGAATGGCACCCATGTCTTCTCCACTGCGAGTCTGCTTTTCGAATCGTTGTACTGCCTGGGCATCGGGCAGGTCTCGACCAGCGCAAAGGCGACGCAGACGATCAAGGATTTGCTTGGCTTGCGTGAAGCCGAGTTCGGTGACGCCCTCTTCGTTAACGTGCACTAAGTAGTGCGGTGCCAAGGGATAGCCTGGTTCGAACGACTTACTTGCAGATTCGCCGCTGGCCCGCAAACAGAAGATGACGCCCGGTTTGATACTGGTTTCATCGTCTGTTGGTGTCGTTACGGCGTAACTGCCCAAGGGAAGCTCATCAATTTTCGACTGATGAGCCCTGAGGTATTCGGAAAGCTCGATCCGGAAATCGGTGAGTGTCAGATCGGTGATCGAGACGCCGCTGGAAAGGTCTTCGAGGTCGATGACCGCATCTTGTAGTTTCTTTAACTGCGCTCGGCGGTACTCCAGGTCGTTCATCTGATTGCCAGATTGCTGCTCGATGAGGTTCTCTTCGCCAGTGGCAGAGATATCGAGCAGTACCATGCGTCCGCTGACTCGCTGCTCGAGATTGATGTATTCATCCAATTCGATGTTGGGCCAGAAGTTTACGAGCTGAATGCAGGTGTTTGGTGATCCGATTCGATCAATACGACCGAATCGCTGGATGATCCGAACGGGGTTCCAGTGGATGTCATAGTTGATCAGGAAGTCACAGTCCTGAAGGTTCTGGCCTTCGCTGATGCAGTCGGTGGCAATGAGCAGATCAATCTCACCCTCGCCCGCAAACTCTTCGGGACGTTCTTTGGCTCTTGGTGCAAATGACGTAAGAATGCTGCTGAGGTCCTTGCGCAGTTTCGGTAACGTCGATTGATTGCGGCCGGAGCCGGTGACCAACGCGCTATGGAGCCCCAAATCCTTGAGCCCCCAGTCCGCGAGTTGTTCGTAGAGGTACATCGCCGTTTCAGCGAAGGCTGTGAAGATGATGATTTTGCGATTGCCTGGATTCAATGGCGTATCGCATTTCTTTCGAATGACATCACGCAGTGCCTCCAACTTGGCATCTCGGCCAGGATTAATCTGTCGGGCAGCGCTGTAGAGTGTTGCCAACCGATTTCGGTCCTCGATTAAATCCTGCTTCCAGCGAATTAAGTCGACATCTTGGACGAGTACTTTGATCTTTCGACCGACCAACAAGCTCTCCATGGCAGGATCATCGAGATCAACGTCGGCGATATCCAATTCTTCAAATTCGGTATCTTGATTCTCGATACGGGCGAGCGTGCGTTCCACATCGGCGAGTTGGCGTTGAAGCGTGAGTGTGAACGATGAGACAGCACTCTCCATTCGCTTTAGCACGTTGACTCGGATCAGATGCACGAGCGACTCTTCGCGGTCGACCTGTCTGAAGAAGCCTTCTCCACCACGAATCTCTTGACTGTACTTGGCGTCGTAGGCTGCTTGCTTGTGTGGCAGCACGTAACGCAAGGGAGCGTAGGAAGCCAATTTCAGTCGGCGTATCTCGGTATTGATCTCTTTGATGGAGCTGAATTGTCCGGCACGGTCGACCTCGGGCTTGATATTGATTGGGCGAAGCCGATCTGGAAATCGACCGGTTTCTGCAGTCCCGTAGTATCGTTCGACATGTTTTCGCGAACGAGCGATCGTAAGTAAGTCGAGCAACGTGAAGTAGTCAAAGCCGAGCATGTCCATCAAGCGATTTGATGTGCGATCTGATTCGTCGAGAGCGAGCCATCTGTTGAACTGTCGCTGAGCCTGTCGGCAAGTACTGTCGATACTCTCAATTCCATGTTCAACAAGGGCCGCATCCTCACCTTCCGTAGCGAATGCGATTTGATTGCGCAAATCTGCCAAGCGATTGTTGACGGGAGTTGCCGATAGCATCAGCACGCGTGTCTTGACGCCCTGTTGAATGATGCGGTGCATCAGACGGTCGTACCGAGTCTCGCCGCCGGCGCGAGGGGTTTTCTTGTTTCGGAAGTTGTGCGACTCGTCAATGACCACAAGGTCGTAGTTGCCCCAGTTCACATTCGATAGATCGATATCTCCCGACAAACCACCATCGCGTGAGAGATCGGTATGGTTAAGAACGTCGTAATTGAAGCGATCAGCGGCGAGGATGTTTCTGCGATCGTTCGCCTTGTAGAGCGTCCAGTTATCGCGAAGACGCTTCGGGGCTAATACGAGAACACGATCGTTGCGTAACTCGTGATACTTAATCACAGCTAGGGCTTGAAACGTTTTGCCTAGCCCCACGCTGTCAGCGATGATGCAACCACCGAAACGTTCAAGCTTGTCGATCGCACCAACCACACCATCTCGCTGAAACTTGAATAGCTTTCGCCACACGACGGTTTTACGAATACCAGTGGCGGACTTGACGACCTTTTCTTCATCCAGATCCTGCCCCAAGTTTTTGAACACATGGCTGAGGATCGAATAGTAGTTGAGCGCAGGGGACTTTGGCTCGGCGATGCGCTGGAGTTGAGTCAACAGGGCCTGCTTCGCTCCATCGGGGCTGGCAGACTTCCAAATGGACTCAAACCAGTTCGCAAACATGGAGCATTCGTCATCCAGCTCGGCGACTTGAACCAGTCCGAATTGATTTCCGGCCGTGATCCCCAGACCTTCGGTTGAGAATGGACAATTGCCTGCGATCACTTGGCGATGCCCTGGCGATGGCGAATTGATAACCATCAGGCATTGAGGAAGTGGTGACGGAACCATCCGGATGTCCGAGGCCTTGCTTAGCCACTCCGAGCAGCGGCGAGCCAGCCAAGGCGCGAGTAGACGATTGCGAAATGCACGATCTTCGTCGAGACCGAGAATTGCCAAGTCTGATCCTGGATAGCCAGGAATGACGATACGGCATGATTTCAGGTGTTCCAGGCGTTGACGAATCTCGCCAAATGCCATCAGCGAGAACGCTGACGTCGCCATATCCAGCACCGCCTCTTTGGCGACGGTCCGGTGTAGTTCGTCAACAACACGCTCATTCCCGATGTTTTTGATGATTTTCATGGGCGTGCTGTTCTATTTTGCCTTTGGCGTTCCGATGTTTCGCGTTGCTTCAACGGACTTGAGGAAGTTGTCCAAGTCGGTCCGGAGAAACAGGCGGTATCCGTTCGCTGGGTTTTTCTGCATGGGTATCTTCCCCGCTTCGGCCCAGGTACGAATTGTCCCCTGCGAAACGCCCAGAATTTCTGCCGCTTCGGCCACCTTCACGTACTCGCTCAGTTTCGTCTTCATTTTCGAGCCCTCGCTGAACCCCCGAATTAACGGTTCAGAGTCTATCAAACCCTACAAAGTTTTGATAGCATAAGCGGCCATGGAAATTCGACAATAGCGGGGAGTTGTGACACCTTTGGTCACGAGCGGGCAATTTACGTGGAATTTTTTTGCCTAATTAGCTCTTGGGGAGCCGGCGCTTTCGAGGTGGGGTCTCCCCTCTCCACGAACGGCGGGTCGGCAGTTGGCGTCGCTTTTTCCTAAATGTAAGCGACTTTTGAAATTTACTGGCTCAAGGAAATTGGTGAACAAATGGAACTGGCAGATGTAAAACTGTTTTGCCAGAGCCATTTTTCAGACGGACTGGTGACGATTGTTGGATCAGGTTTGTCAGTTGCCGAAGGTATCTCGGGCATGGGACCCTTGGCGAAGCACTTGTTGATGGAGGTTCCAGCACGGATCGACAACGGTTCCCTCGACAACTGGAGCAAGATCTCTAAAGCTCTTGCGAAGGGCACAGACCTCGAGACCGCATTGCTGAACAACGCTCCAACCGATCAGGTCGAAGCAGCTATCGTCGCACTAACAGCTGATTTGATCTTGGCGGACGAGGCCAAAGTTCTTGGGGAGGTCTTGAACAACGATCGATGTTTAAGGTTTACCAAGCTCATAAAGCACATGTTGAAGCCTAGCAGTGGGATTCCGATCATCACAACGAACTACGATCGTTTGATCGAGGTTGCTGTCGAATCTGCGGGACTAGGGATCGACTCACTTTTTACCGGCCATCACATTGCTAAGCACGATCCGTTAGGTAGTCGACATAGTCTTTGTAGGAGCGTCAAGCAGCAAGGTAAGACTGTCGTAAGGGCGTTTTGCGATCACGCTGTTATTCTAAAGCCGCATGGTAGCTTGGACTGGTTTCGAAAAGGAAATGACCCCGTACGGTGTACGTTCGCAATTGGCGCACCTCGTCTCATCATCACGCCTGGGTTGAATAAGTTTCGTGGTGGCTACAACCAACCATTTGATGCGCATCGCGAAAGAGCGAACAGAGAAATCGATAACGCTCAGCGATTTTTGATTCTCGGATATGGCTTCAATGATGAACATTTACAAACGCATCTTGAACCGCAGTTGATGCGGGGAATGCCCGCTCTTCTTATCACGCATTCGCTTTCACCCAAAGCCTCCGAACTCATAGGCAAATGCCCGTCGTTGACAGCGATCGTTTCCGACTCTGCGGGAGTCGGTGCGAACGTACACCACTTGGGTGTCGCTAAATTTTTCCCAGGTGCGAATCTATGGGACCTAGACACTTTTGTAACTGAGGTTTTTGAATAATGCCCGTTGAATCAGCTCTTCAGTTTGTAGCCTCCGACCAACTTGGAAAAGTCGTTGCCGTTGATACCACTCGCGTTTTGATCACGGTTGCAGATCCGAACTTGGTAACCCGTGTTGGTATTGGCAACTTGATCGCGATCAAGGGATCGACCGAACAGGAGTACTTAATTGGTATCACAGAAAAAGTAACACGGTCTGTGCGTGACGACATGCTGGAGCAGCTAGATGAAGGTGCCGAGCTCATGGAGTTGGTGCCGCGCCCTGACGATGTGGTCCGGGTGGTTTTGGTTGGTACCTTTCGAACGGTCCACGGAGAACGTCGGAACGTATTCAAACGTGGAGCTGATTCTTTCCCACAAATCGATCGAGATTGTTACTTCGTCGAAGGTGCAAATCTTCAACGATTTATGGGCTTGCTTGGGGCGGAACTAGAGGAAACGGAGCGACTCCAGCTTGGTCATTTCGTGATTGATCCAAGTGCCAAAGCGGTTGCAAGCGGCGATCGCTTTTTTCAGCGGCACGCCTCAATCCTTGGTAGTACGGGATCTGGTAAGAGTTGGGCCGTTGCCTTGATCCTGGAGCGTGCCAGCAAGCTCAGTCATCCCAACATCATCGTCTTTGATATGCATGGTGAGTATCAGCCGTTGGCGGATGAGACGAAGGGTTTTGCAAAACGATACCGGATCGCTGGACCCGGGGATTTGGACTCCCCAGCCAAAGATGCTCTCTTTTTGCCCTACTGGCTTCTGAATCGTGATGAAATGCTTTCGATGATTCTGGATCGCAGCGATCAGAATGCGCCGAATCAGGCGTCTCGCTTCACCATGCATGTTCGGGAACTCAAGGCGGAAACGTTAACGACGGAGAAGCAAGTAGACACTCTTCGGACGTTCACCGTTGACTCGCCAATTCCCTATGATCTGGTCCAACTCGTAACTAGGCTCGAGAATGACAATGTAGAGATGGTTGCTGGGGCAAGAGCCGGAACGGATAAGAAAGGGGATTGGAACGACAAGCTCACTCGTTTTATTGGACGACTAAAGGCGAAGCTGGAAGATCGACGATATGGCTTCCTCTTCCAACCGCCAGCCGACTCGGGCAAATACGATTGGCTCGCTCGACAAATGGTATCGTTGCTACGATCTGATCCAAAGGAACCCGGCATTAAGATCGTTGATTTCTCAGAAGTGCCAACGGATGTGCTCCCCATCGTGACAGGAACTTTTGCGAGACTCCTCTACGATGTTCAGTTCTGGTTGGCCCCAGAGAAGAGGACACCATTCAGCCTCGTATGCGATGAAGCTCATCTCTACCTGCCCGTGAAGGACGAAGCGAACGCTGTCGAAAAGCAGGCTCTTGCGACGTTCGAGCGCATCGCCAAGGAAGGTCGTAAATACGGAGTGTCGCTGGTTGTGGTAAGTCAGCGGCCGTCTGATGTAAGTCGAACGATACTCAGTCAATGCAATAATTTCTTGATTCTTCGCTTAACCAATGATCGTGACCAAGCGGTTGTCAGTCGCCTTATTCCAGATGCGATGAACGGGTTAATGGACATGCTGCCATTACTAGATACCGGCGAGGCCTTGCTTCTGGGCGATGCAGTTTTGCTGCCGACTCGTATCAAACTTGATAAGCCGACGGTCTGTCCAACAAGCGGAACGCGAGACTTTTGGAAGGAGTGGGGAAGCACTGCTCCGGATGTGGATGCCATAACGCAAGCGGTCGAGACGCTCAGGCGTCAAACCAGGCCCGCATAACTAGAAAACCAACTTAAGCCAGAAAGATTTCGATGGAGTGCAAAAGCCAACTTCGCATCGGGCTCATTGACTGCCAAGTACTAAGTCAAACGCATTCGCTCAACTCGTTGACCGGCGGACCGAGTACATTACTTGATTGGCTGGAGATCCAACTGGGGTTGCGGACTACCGGTGTTCAGCGTGCTAATCGAATCACCGAGTTTGCCAATCTGCTAGATGGTTATTCGAGTGCCACATTCTCCAAGAGTCTTGCGGTTGATCGATGGGCGACGGCTTCAGAATTACTCGATCGATTTGACAACCTAATGGTTTCGGGTTGGAACGCAAAGGATAGCGAATCTCTTCCTCAACTAGTTCGCGACATAGCGAAAGCGGTTGATGGCAGGAAACTAGAGTTTCCTTCGGAAGCGGCTCGCTTAAGTCGAGTCTTGTTAGCCTTTGAGTCAGGACAAACGCTTCCACCGCACGAATGCGTCCTCTTGGATAAACAGGATCATTGGCCATCGCTATGGCAAGCAGTGCTTTCGCAGATTAACTGTGTGCCCGATATTACCCATGATTCCTCGGCCCCAGTTGGGAAGAATTTGCGATTTGCGCAAGATATAGTTCGCGGTTTGTCTAGAGAATCCATCTCACCAGATGATTCTTTGCGGCATGTCGTAACTCGGAGCGAGGCTGCAGCTTGTGAGTTTGTTGCGAATGTTCTAGCAAACTCCTCGGACGATATAACGGAAACGGTTGTTTACTGCGCAGACAGGCACCTCGCATTGCGACTTGATGCGACCCTACATCGTGTTGGACTGCCGACGATGGGCGCTTCGTTATCTTCGCCAGCTCATCCAGTACTTCAGGTCCTTCCGCTCGCACTTAGTCTTTGTTGGGAACCCGTTAATCCACAGTCGCTACTCGACTTCTTAAGTCTTCCCGTCAAACCGCTTTCACCGTCGGTGTCAAAGCATCTAGCTTCAGCCCTCGTAGAGCAACCAGGCTTTGGAAGTAGTCGTTGGGCGGAGGCGGTCGAAGAAGTTTGCGGTGCGGAATGGGATTCAGACGGGAAAATCCGAAAGACTTTAAATGAGTGGCTGTACATTGAACGAGTAGCTAGGGGCACCGATATCACGACGAGCAAAGTTCGTGAGGTATGTGGGCGAGTTGCAAAATGGGCGACCGGACGCTCGTTGCTGCTCGATAAAGACTTGGAGGAAAACACAGATCTGTACGAGGCATTTAGAACAGCTGCCAATCAGGCTTCATTCTTGGGTGAGCTTGCGGAAAGTCAGGGACGAGTAACTTCCGAGCCTCAACTAAAACGATTGCTAGAAGAAGCGACCGCATCCGGCGTCAAGACACAGCCCTTCATGGAAGCAGATAGCGCTCCCACTTTGGTCGGTTCGCTCGCTGAAATCGGCGGAAAATTTAAGAGATTAATTTGGATTGGATTGTCTGTACCCGATGCGCCGCTCTGCAGCTGGTCGTCTAAGAATATTAAACAGTTGCGAGTTGAGGGAATAGACATTGACGATGGCAGCCGGAAGCTATCGGCGCTGCGGTCGGCTGAAGCACGAGGCTTGGGGTACATCCAAGAGTCCATGCTCGCAATTCATCTTCCTCAAGACTGGGAGCAACGATTGCACCCACTATGGCTGGCCATTCAGAACGGATTTCCAAAGGGATACGAGCCGCCGGCGATCGAGTCATTGATCGAACGAGAAGAAACTAGTTATCTCTCCCCATACACTTTCAGCTTTGATCGCTTTCGCGTCATAAAGCCGCAACCAGAAAGATCACATTGGGAGATTGGAGACGGCTTGTTGCATGATCGCACGACGGTATCTGCAAGCGAACTCCAGGATCGCCTTGGCTGCCCATTGAAGTGGGTTTTTAATTACCAGGCAAAACTAAAGCCAAGTTCGATTGCGCAACTTCCCGAGGATCATCAACTTAAGGGAACGTTCTGTCATAGCATTCTTGAGGAAGTTTTTGCCGGCAATGTTGCTATTCCGTCAGTAGATGAAGCAGTTACTGCCATCGGCGCAATGTTTGACTCTCGTCTACCTAAGGACGCTGCCCCTCTCGCACAGCCTGATAAACGGATTGAACGCGAGAAGCTTCGCAGCCAATTAATTGGCGCGACTCGCACATTGATTTCTGCCCTTCATGACGGCGGATACGAGCGGATAGACATCGAAGTCGAATTGGACGGTGCAGCATTTGGAAAGGAGCTGGTTGGTTCCGTTGATTGCGTGGCAACTAATTCGAGTGGGGCGGAAGCTGTTATTGATTTTAAGTACTCCGGGAAACGCTACCGCGAGATGCTTAAAGACGGACGAGCGATCCAACTAGCGACTTATGCTTACGGTCGTTCGGCAGCAAAAGGGTTTCCAAGCGTTGCTTATTTGATCATATCTGACGGAAGCCTTTGCACTCCCGAGGGAAATCCGGTCTCACGATCTAACAAAACCGATCTAGTTGATGGACCGGCTATTCAATCGGTTTGGGAGGATTTTGAACAAGCAGTTACTGCCGCAGACGGTTGGCTTTCGGGTGAAATCCCGGTGCCAGCACGACCATTGATTGCAACTGACTCATGGCCTGCGGGACTCGAGTTAGTGCTGGATGGAAGTCTGAAAAACGGGGAAAGCCAGAGCGTTTGCCGCTACTGCAACTACACACAACTTTGTGGATTGGCGAGGGTCGAGTAATGAACAAGCTTGAAGTGATCCGTGCTGGAGCTGGCTCTGGGAAGACAACAGAACTGTGCCGAATTGTGGCTGACGCGGTATCGAGCAATCTCGATCCAAGTCGAATCTTGGCGACAACCTTCACCAAGAAAGCGGCGGCTGAGCTCAAGAGCCGAATGCAGGCGAAACTCCTGCAACTGGAGACTAAATCAAGCGATACGCAGTTTCAGCACGCTGATCGATTTGACTTGGCAGCGATTGGAACCGTCCACAGCGTTGCGATCAGATTACTTTCGAGATACGCCCTCGAGATGGGGCTAAGCCCAACTCTGGAAGTTCTTGACGAATCGGGTAGTACTAAAGCGCTCAATGACTTAATTGGGCAAGTGCAAGAAGATAACTGGGTGCGGCTTTCTGAGTCGGCAATGCGACTTAGCGTTGACGACTTGCAGAAGCGAATCTTGAAGCTGCTCGAAATCAAACGAGGTAACTTAATCAGTGACGAGCTATTTCGTAATCAAATGCAAAACAGTGGAAGTCGGCTATGCGAATTGCTTGGTCCGGTTTCGCCCTCTTTGACTGAAGATGCAGGCGCGCGCTTGCTTGAACTGGCAGAGATAGCAATGCGGGAGATATCCGCACTGAACGACACAACGGGTGTAACCGAGGGAGCACAGAGTAAATTGCGGAAACTGGTGTCACAAGGAAGACCGGGTTGGGGGAAGTTTGTCGAAGCGCAGAAGATTGAAGCGGGAAAGCGAACTGGAGCAAATGCGAAGCTCGACACACTTCGTGCGTTTGCGGCCCAGGTAAGAAACAATTCCTGCTTGCACGATGACATTCAGAGTTTTAGCTCGTTGTTAGCCGAAGAAACCATTCGGCTAAACGACCACTATCAGACCTTCAAAAAGGAGCGTGGCTTTGTCGATTACATTGATCTTGAAATACTCTTGCTAGAACTTCTATCGAACGAGCAAATCCAGAACCAGATACAGCACGATTATGATTTGGTGCTTGTCGATGAATTCCAAGATACGAATCCGTTGCAGCTCGCAATCTTTCAGTATCTTCGAAGCCTTATGCAACGAAATTGCTGGGTCGGCGATCCCAAGCAAGCGATCTACAGTTTTCGTGACACTGATCCCGAACTAGTTAATCGCGTTTGGAACGGAAAAGGCGATATTGATTGTCGAGAGTTGATAGAGAACTATCGCAGCCAGAAGGGCATTGTGCAGTTTGTTGGCCGTGCTTTCGAAGCAAGCCTCGGTCGAGAAGCCGTCCAAAAACCAACGAAAGATGGTGTTTCGCGGGGCCTTGAACGCTGGCTTCTTGACGTTAAGAACAATGCGGATGAAGCAGCGGCCCTTGCGTTGGGAATCGCAAAGCTGAAAGAGGAAGGCTTGCGATTAGGTGATATTGCAATCCTTGAGAGAACAAATGGCGCACTCAAAGATATTGCGTTTGCACTTGAGCAGGCAGGGATTTCGTATTTGTTGGAAAGTCCTGGTTTGTTCTCCTCTCGGGAAGGCACTTTGGTGTTGTCGGGACTTCGGCTAGTCGCAGATCGGAATGATTCACTGGCGGCTGCAACGATCTTGCACTTGATGAGCGACCCAGATGCGAAGACCCCCACTTGGCTTGACGCACGACTAATCGAACTTCGTGATGTCGAGGAACTCAAATCACGTCGAAGTGAGTCTGAGTCTGAACCTATTGAGTGGCGGGCACCATGGCACGGCAACCAGATTTTCACCAAGCTTGAAAAGTTGGATCGAGAGATTCTTCCTCCGAGCGTCATCGTTCAGCAAGTCATCGAAGCACTCTCGCTGCCTAGTGCAATTCGGACGTGGAGCGAACCGGTTAGGAGATGTGCTCATCTGGATTCGATCGTGAAACATGCCCGACACTATGAAGATATTTCGCTTAATTCTGGTGAGGCAGCGACTTTAACTGGATTGATACTGTATCTCGAAGAATTAGCCCGTAGCGATACAGATCATCGTCATCCGCCACTGGGACACGACGCAGTTACTTTGATGACCTACCATGGTGCCAAGGGCCTTGAATGGCCAGTGGTCGTATTGTGCGGACTTGATTCTGATCGAGATCCAGATGTGTGGCTGCCAGTTGCTCACGGCGGTAACCAGTCCGAAACACACCCTTTGGACGGTCGGTTACTTCGCTATTGGATTTGGCCGTTCGGCAATGACAACAGCCAGTTCGGCAAGCAAATTAGGGGAAGTGGCTTAGAGATTGATGCTTTGGCATCCGCAGAAGGTATGGCTGCTCGAACGAAGGCAATTGAAGAGAGCATTCGACTTCTTTATGTCGGATGTACGAGGGCGAAGCAAAAACTAGTATTCGCGCATCGTCCTACAAAATATGATTGGCTCAAGCAGATAGCGGACATAGATGGGATCCTAGACCCAACTCTTGAAGATGGAGAACACCAACTTTCGAATATCAACACAACATTCGTCCGTCGGCGTTTGCAACCAGCGATGAGTGAAAGCCAACCGATTGTGAAAGCAGCATCAACGTGGCTCGCTGATGTGAGCGTGGGCAAAACAGAGTACACAAATCGATTTCACTCCCCAAGTTTGGCCAAGCCCGCAGCGCTTTCTTCACTGCGGATAGAAGACCTTGCAGGCTCGTCGTTGTTTCCTTCCGGTGCGAGCGAAGAAGACTATGCGGCGATAGGAGACGCTACACACACCTATCTTGGATCGATTCCATCGATGCAAGGCTTCACGGATTCGCAAAAAAACGCAGTTGCGGAACGGAGTATTTCAGGCTTTGGCGTAACGGGTAAGATCACGCCAGCGATGCTCGTGCAGGCGGGTGATCGATTCTGCAAATGGGTATCTGAGAGATTCCCCGACGCAAAGTGGCTGACTGAGGTTCCTGTGAGCGGCTTGCGATCCGCTGGAGGCAAATGGCGGGGGGCGATTGACTTGGTGTTGGTTTTGCCTGATGGCCGACTAGTGGTTATCGATCACAAGAGCGCACCGATTCGCCGAACATACTGCGAAGCTAAAGCGCAGTCGTATATTGGGCAACTAGCTGCATACGAAGAAGTGCTCATTGAGCATGGCGAAATCATTGCTGCGAGCTTAATTCACTTTCCTTTTGCGGGCACCGTCATCGAACTAGAGCGGTAGTCGGCGGCGTTCATTTGACGGTACAAATCCCTTCGAGGTCCTTTAGAGTTGCCCATGTTCAAATTCATTCACGCCGCTGATATCCATCTGGATAGTCCACTACGTGGTCTAGAACGCTACGAGGGCGCTCCCGTCCAACAAATCCGCGAAGCTTCGAGAGTTGCATTAGAAAACTTAGTCACTCTTGCGATCGATGAGCAGGTCGCTTTCGTTCTGATTGCTGGTGATCTATACGATGGCGATTGGCGAGAGTTTCGAACTGGGTTACATTTTGTCAGGCAAGCCAGTAAGCTTCGTGATGCAGGAATTCAGGTTTACATGATTGCGGGAAACCATGACGCCGCGAACCGGATGACGAAGTCTCTGACACTGCCCGACAATGTGACACTATTCAAAAGTAAAACTGCACACAGTGTGCGTTTGGATTCTGTCAATGTATCAATTCACGGCCAGAGCTTTGCGACTGCCGCTGTCACGGAAGATTTGTCTTTATCTTATCCCACTGCAATTCCCGACTCCTTTAACATTGGGCTGTTGCACACTTGCTGCAATGGTCGCGAAGGGCACGAGCGATATGCTCCGTGCTCTGTCGAAGGGCTGAAGCTAAAGGGATACGATTACTGGGCTTTGGGGCACGTTCATACAAGAGAGACCCTCAGCAATAAGCCGTTCATTGCATTCCCAGGTAACATTCAAGGTCGACATGTTCGTGAAACGGGAGCGAAAGGCTGCCTCTTGGTGTCTGTCGATGAAATGCAATCATGCAGCGTTGAATTTCGTCCGCTGGATGTTGTACGTTGGGACCTAGCGACCATTGATGTCTCCAATGCCGTCTCTGTAGATGATCTATTGGCACTATGTTCAACGAGAATCGAATCGGCCCATGACGCAGCGGATGGTCGGATTCTTGCCTTGCGACTTGTTCTTTCAGGGCAAACGAGTCTTCACGATTCACTTCTCGCAAAACGTCATTACATCACGAATGAGATTCGGTCGATTGCATCGGATGTCAGTTCTGGGGACGTCTGGCTGGAGAAAATCGGAATGGATACCACATCGAGTGTTTCTCCTGGTGTGAACGCAATCGTATCAGACGACGCTAAAAGTGAAATTCTCTCACTGTTCCAAGAAGCAATGTCAGATAAGACAATACTGGAGGGCCTCGGATTCGATCTTGCCGATGCCATCAAGAAGCTTCCGGCGGAGTTGAAGGATTCTAGCCATGCGCAGGAACACGACTGGTTCAAGTCGATTGTAGTTGAGGCGCAGTCAAGGCTGCTGGAGTCCCTACACAGTAAGGAAAGCAACATATGAGATTTCAAAGACTTGAACTGCTGGCGTTTGGGCACTTCACGGATGTGACCATTGACCTATCCGCTGGCGACTATGGATTGCATTTGATTTTCGGGCCAAACGAAGCGGGCAAGAGTTCATCTCTCCGAGCCTTAACGGATTTTCTTTATGGCATCCCCGGTCGAACCAACGACTCATTTTTGCATCCGTACGGGAAGATGAGAATCGGTGGAACCATATCGAGCAGCGACGGAAGGCAACTTCAGTGCATTCGTCGTAAGGGCAACCAAGGAACATTGCGTGACCGAGACGATGTTGGTGTGGTCGCTGAATCGGAGTTAACCTCGTTTATCGGTGACGTTGATCGAGATTTGTTTTGCTCTATGTTCGGTATAGACCATGCAACTTTACGGCGTGGCGGAGATGAGCTAGTGCAAGGAGCCGGTCAACTTGGGACGAGTCTCTTTTCAAGTGCGTCGGGGCTCGGGGGATTACGCGATCTTCAGCTTAGCTTTACCGGCAGTATAGATCGAGTATTCAAGTCGAGTGGTCGCAGCGGAAGCTTGGTGGAGAGTATCAGCCAATACAAGGTAAAGAAGGATCGACAGAAGGAAACCCAGGTCACCGCTGATGTTTACAACAAGCATGTCCATGCTAAACAATCGGCCACCGATAAACGCAACAAACTGGATCAAGAAATCTATGCATTGCAGGTCGATAAAGGCCGTTTGGAACGAATTGGACATTCACTGCCGCTAATTACAAGCTGGCGGTCCGCGAAGGCAAGGCTCGAAGCGATCGGCAATGGAGTACTGCTTCCTGAGGACTTTTCAATTACCAGTAGTAAGCTGGTTACAAGCTTGCAGAAAATTGAAAGTGAAAAGAGTAATAAGAAAACAGAGATCGAGTCGATTGATGCTCAGCTACAACAACTCCCGGCTACGGGTCATATCATCTTGCTGGCAGATCGAATCGAAGAAGCTACGGTTCGGTTAGGTGAATACCGAAAGGGCAGACTCGACTCGGTCCGTAACGAGAATTTTCGCCAGCAGAATGAACGAGAAGCTCGTAACATTCTTCGAACTATGGGGCGTCCAGATGATTTGTCAAACGTGGGAGAAGAGCTGCGAATCCCTACAAGCAAAATGCTTCACATTCAGTCCCTTGGAAACAAGTATGAAGGTCTCGAGGCTCGTGTCGAATCTAGCTCGGAAGACCTGGGAAAACTCCACCGGCAGATTGCTCAAAATGAAAAGAATCTCGCGGAGATAACAGTTGCACCCACGGTGATTACACTTCGCGCAAAGGTATCGCAGATACAACGGCAAGGCGATCTTGAAATGCATTCCGATCAGCTACGCGAGGAGATCCAAAGCATTGAGTCGGAGCTCGAAGGCGATTTAAAGCGATTGTCACTTTGGAATGGAACCGCAGATGACTTGGCTGTGTTGGCGACCCCAACAATCGAAACCATAGACAGGTTTGATCGCGAGTGGGCACAATGCGATTCTGAAATAAAATCAATTCGAAAGAGGATGTCAGATGCTGAAAAGCAACTAAGCTCGCTTGAAGGTGAACTTGAGAGGCTTGAATCGAATCAGTTTATTCCAACAGATTCGGAACTCACCGAAAAGCGAATCACGAGGGACTATGGTTGGAGCTTAATACGCAAGGAATGGATCGAAGGTAGCATTGATGAGGACTCTAGCAAAGGATTTGTAGCGAAGTTTTCTGGTGCCGGACACTTATCGGATGCTTTTGAGCAAAGTGTATCGGATGCAGATAGGGTCTCAGACCAACTCCGCTCCGACGCGGATCGAGTCGCTAGTAAATCTAGAATTCTTTTAGAGCGTAAGCAACAAAACAAGGAAATTGCTGAAATTGGAGTGGAGCTGAGTACAGCGTCGGAAGCCAAAGTGGACATGGAGAAGAACTGGACTCTTCTGTGGCAACCACTGGGAATACAGCCGTTACCACCGCGCGAAATGCGATCGTGGGTAATGGCTCGCTCCGGAATCGTTGAGAAAGTTTCGAAACTCAATTCGATACGAAGGAATCTTGATTCCAACGAATCGAAGATCGCGTCTTGCAAAACTGATTTACGGGTGGAGCTCGAGACCATCGGAGTTTCTATTCCGACATTGCATCGACCACTCCAGGAAATATTACAAATCGCGCAGCAAACGGATAAAGACCTTCAGTCGCTTGAGAAGAACAGACAGCACTACACAGATTCGCTTTCTAAAGCTAGGACGGAGGCCGAGCTCGCTGAGTTTGCTTCTGAGAAAGCAAAGTCGGTCCTGACTGAATGGAAAAACGAATGGGCAATCGAGATGCAGCGAATCGGGCTCGAACCAAATGCTTCACCCGATCAAGCCAATGCCGTTTTGAGTTCGGTAAATGATTTATTCAAAGCTTTGCACGAGGCTGATGGGTTTCGAAAACGTAACATTGGAATTGAGCGTGATGCTAAGCAGTTTGTTGAAGACGTTGAACAGATAGCGAAAGAAGTCGATTTGGACCCTGCATCGCTGTCGGTAGATCAACTGATCTCGCGTCTCAACTCGGACCTCGATACAGCACGAAAGAACGACGCAATTCGGTCGCAACTCTTACGACAACGCGAAGCGGCAGCATCGCAACTTCAGACCGCTGAGAAATCGTATAAAACGCTTTTGAACCAAGTTGAAGAAACGTGCCGAATCGCCGGTTGTAATGATCCTGAGGCATTGCCACAAGCGGCAGAATTGTCACGACAGAGACGAGAACTGCTTAGTAAGTTAGAGTTACTAGTCGAACAGATTCACAAGTTTGCGGGGAACAAGAGTTTTGATGACTTTCTCATCGAAGTAGACACGGAAGCGGTGAATCCAGATTCGATCGCGCCCCGAGTCGAGCAACTTGACCGTGACATTCGTCAATCCTTAGAAGTGCGAGATGAAGCGGTCAAGGGGATCGAGCGAGAGGCGAACGCATTAGAGGCTCTTGATAGAAACGATGATGTCAGTGAACTCGCAACTGAATGTGAAAGTATCGCAGCCACAATAGAGGATCAACTGCGTGAGTTGGCGGTTCTGAGGGTTTGCTCTGTTATCTTAACATCGGGTATCGAACGATTCCGGGAAAAGAACCAGGATCCAATGCTTCTGTCTGCTGCGGCCCATTTTAAAGCGATGACTTGCGATGCGTTCTCCGGGCTTCGAGCAGATCTTGATGAGCAGGGAAAAGCCATTCTAGTAGGAATACGTGCGCAGTCGGGAGAATCGGTTCAAGTATCGCAAATGAGCGATGGAACCTGTGATCAACTTTACTTAGCATTGCGATTGGCCAGTTTAGAGTCTTGGTTGCAACGGCACGAACCAATCCCTTTTGTAGTTGACGACATCCTGCTTAATTTCGACAACCATAGGGCGTTGGCAACGCTAGAGAGACTGGTCGAAATCGCATCGAAGTCACAGGTTATTTTCTTCACCCACCATCGGCACCTTGTGGAACTTGCCCAGAACAACTTGGGGGCGGACAAGCTTTCCGTTCATGAGTTGAAATCCAATTCTTAGTCGTGATCCTGACCTTAGACGGCTTTCGTGGATTGCGCGTTACTAGCGCGTGATCATCTCGAATGACCGGTAGGTTGAATTGCCAAAAGTGCAATTCTTAAAGTGCCTTATGGAATAACCCAGAGACTCTCCGGCATTGGTTTCCCAGGTTATTCGCGGGAACCGCCAAAGATCTGCTTGATGGTGTGGCGTTGCTTTTTCGGCGCGGTGATATTTTGGTGGAGGATCTCTTGGATGCCCGCGCAGCACAAAAATGTCGCCACACCGAAATGTCGTGAAATCCTGAATCAGTTGCGGCGGGTGGGGCCTTTGCTGTCGCCACTTGGTAGGCCTTCGACGGTGGGTTGGGCGCTGCTGCGACGTCAAATTGAAAATCGGCACAGCCGCGAACTCAGACGCTGGCAGTGCGTTCAGCGACCGTCGATCACGCTGCGGCGCGGTATGACTTCAGTTGCCCACCAAGCTCCGTGTGGCAGACCAGCTTGTGCTTCGTTAGATCCACAACTGGCGGATCGTCACTGTCTCGGACCGGCGGCAGGTTATCGCGACCTGAGTGGCCGCGTCGTTTGTTGTACCAGTCGGCCCCGATTCTCAAGATGTGATTCAAGTGCTGCTCGCTGACGACACAAAAGCCGTTTAATACCTCGTGCTTGAGCGTCTGAATGACGCGTTCGACGAACGCTTGTAGGTTCGGCGATTTGATCGGCGTTTTCTTGATCGTGCGGCCATCGCCTGTGAACACATCATCGAATGCCTTCACGTACTTCGTGTCTTGATCGCGCTGAAGGATCGTGCAGGGCAGATTCTCGTCCTGCAGGAACATATCGAAGTTGCGGGCTTGCTGGGCTGTCCAATCGCCCGAGGGATTGCCCGTGCAAGGCGACACCCAGATCCGCCGAGTGCCGATGTGGATGAAGACCAAGAAATACAAATCGACCATGCCCTTAATCGTCCATTTCCGCTTGCACGCGAAGTCGCATTGCCACATGGTGTCGGCGTGCCGTTTCAAAAACTCTGACCACGTATCGGGGGTGTCATGCGGCTGAGGGCCGAGGCCAGCGTCGACCAGCACATTCTTCACGGTCTGGCGGGAGATATTGTGCCCCAGCCTGCGCATCGCCTGAACGATCTTGGTGTATCCCCAGCCGGTCTCCTTTCTAATGCGAATGATCGCTTCGCTGATGCTCTCCTCGACGCGTGGCCGGCCAGGCTTAGCGTCCTTTGCCTTGGGCCGCTTATCCGGCGCGTCCTCAACGTTCCGCACCCACTTGCGGAACGTTGAATAGCTGACGATCGAGATCAAGTCTTTGATCCGCGCTCCGAGACTCTTGCCGTGCTTTACGAGCCGGCGGCGCTCCTGATTGCTTAGCTCGATCCGCTTGGGTAACTTACTCCGCAGGATTTGATTCTCCGCTTTGAGATAGGTGACTTGGCGGGCTAGCTCCTGACGAGTCAGCGACGCGAGCAGTGTCAAAAGCGGATGAATGATGGCTGCCATCGGAGCTGCGAAATCCTTGAAAGACTCGTGAAAATCGGAGTGGCGAGGTTTTTGTACCCCGCTCAGCCGATGAGCCTAAACGAAGCTTTGAATCGGGCGATCCCAAATTGGGTTTGCCGTCTGCCATTCGTCGATCGAGTCGAAAAACAACCGAAGCAACCGGTAGACTCACTGCCAGCGTTCGCGGTATCTCTAGCTGTTAACCCAAAGCGTCAATCGCTTTTCGCAGCGAAGAAAAACCGCTAGCCAGCATTCTTCTGTTAACCGACGCCCAGAACTTTTCGTGCTCGTCTAGTTCGCTAAACCGCCCCACCGAACCAGACACGAAAGCCGTAAAACATTGCCAGACAGGCATTTTTCGAAAAAACGCTCAGAGACTCGTTGCAGAGAGCGTTCTGTACGGGGAGCCTTAGTTTTTTCTACGGAAGAAACGCCAAAAAGTTAACGCCGGACGACGAGAGATCGACGCCCGGCGTTTTTCGTTTCTACCCAACGTTTTGGGCCTTTTCCGCGTCAGTAACGCCTGCCCCGAGTATCTCCGTTAGGAAATAGAGATTTCGGGCCGCGACAGAAACGCGAGCCGTCCCCTCCGGCACCCCAGATCTCTACTGAGAACTCTCAAGATCTCCGTTTCCAAAGATGGTTTTGATTAACACAGTGTCTGCAAATCCTAACGCCCAGAAACCTTCTCCAATTTTGGCCCACCCAAGCGTCTGATCCCCCATTCGGTGAGCGATCCGGTCGCAATGCCGACCGTGTAGCAAACGAGATCAGTCCAGAGAAATCCGAACCCCAGCACCAGCCCACCTAGAATGGTCTGACGAATGGAGTCGATCCAAGGGGCGTGATAGAGTTGGCTGACCTCGACCAACAAAGCGAGAGCTAGAGAGGCTGCCGCCCGCGTTTTGATCGGCCGACCAGCCAGTAGCGTGCTGACCAACAAAAACAGCATCAGCGCCCACAGTGTGTCGCCAGCGTACTCAGCCAATAACGCAGGTAACTGCGATCGGTATGTGCGTGATGCCAGGCCAGCTGTGACGACAACCGTGGCGGATAGGATGTAGACGTATCGAGTGCGAATCAATCGGTAAGTGCTTTCTATTTCGGTTGAGCTCGAAATCAAGCCATCAGTTATCGAAAGTCTCATTGCACAATCATTTGGAATTTAGTGTGGGTGCAACGGGCCGCAATGACTCAGCCGAGCTACCGCCAAGAGTGCGGACGCGAATGCGATGAAATACGAATTCATGGCCTCCAGGATGAATCCAAATGCTCAAACGACGAGCGTGAAGGTAGTCTTCGTTCGTAGTCGAAGAAATGGAATCGCAATCACCCGCCCAAGATCCGACCTGAGTACCGTTGAATTCAACTTCTACTCCGCGTACTGAGTCTAACTGCACCCGAACGGTCGAGCGCTCGGAAGTTACGATCTTACGGCCTTCATGTAGAACCACGCCTTTCTTTCTAGATCCAAGAAACACGCCTCCGGGACTTCCAGGAGCGTCTATGACAAGGGGACAATAGCCCGTCTTGGTCGGAATGTTGAAGTTGAATCCGCTCTCGCCAATTCTGCGAGTAAAGTCGATTTCACATTCGAAGGCGTTCCACTGTGAATCGAGTGGGAACAAAATTTTTGAACCACGCTGATCGCGTAGAATCACGAGTTCATCGTGCTCGATCCTCCAGTCATTTTTCCCCGTTACTTGCGGTACGTTAAACTTATCGCTCACCGGATCAATCAGCGGAATAACATCGATCCATTCGTCCGATACGAATTGATGCATTGATGGACTCACAATTGTTGATGAACCTTTCTCGCTACCCTTGCCAAGCGACGGCTGATTATTTGGTCGGCCATAAATGGTGAAAAGAACAATCGCCAGCAGAAGTAGGCCCAATGCGGAAGCCATTATCCAGAGTCGTGGCCGAAGCGGCTGCTTAGCTGTGCGAGGAATCAAGGAATAGTCATTCAACACCGCGTGCGAACGGAGTTGCGACTCGCAGTCAGCGAGCACTTCGGCAACGTCTCGTGCTGACTGATAACGATCATCGGGATTCTTCGCATGGAGCTTGCCGATAATATCGCAAAGCCACTGTGGGGTCTCCGGAATTATTTCACGAATGGAACGAGGTGTATCCTCGGTCACTCGTTTCAATGCGGCAACAGTGTTGTTTGCGCGAAAAGGTGGGCGACCACTGACCATTTGGTACAATACGCTGCCCAAACTGAAAAGATCCGCTCGTTGATCCAGCTTTTGCCCGAGCGCCTGCTCTGGAGCCATGAACATTGGCGTTCCGGCAATCACTCCGCTCTGCGTTAAACTGGCATCATCGGCCGCGCGCGCCAAACCGAAGTCAGTGATCTTCACACGATTGCTTGGACCGGGCTCAAGTAAGATGTTGCTCGGTTTGATATCACGATGTATCAAACCCTGTGAATGGGCTGCGGCCAGTCCTTCGGCGATTTGCCTGCCTAGCGACAGTACGGTGGAAATTTCAAGCGGGCCGTGATCGATGAGATATTGGTTTAGTGTCTGCCCTGGCACGAATTCCATTACCAAGTACGGCAACGGTTGCTCCTCAACAGCAAACACACTGACAACATTCTCATGACGTATTCCGGCTGATGCCTGCGCCTCACGCATAAACCGCTTGCGTGCTGGCGAGGTTGCGGCTAATTCGCGAGCCATAACTTTTATCGCGACCAGACGCTGTAGTTTCTCATCGAACGCTTGCAGCACCGTTCCAAAAGCTCCGCGACCAACAACGCTCATAATCTCGTAATGCCCCAATCTCCCGAGCGAACCAGGCTTGGTAGATGCATTCAAATAATCCAGTAGATATTTGTAGTCGTGTGCTTCGTGCGACTCGCCGTAGAGTGCATTCTCGTCAGAATGCTCAACTGTACTCTGTGGCTCTTCATCGTCCTCCAGAACGTCGTGGACGATGATTTGCTCTGCAACCGGGGTTTCCAGGAATTGACTCTGACCATAATGCGATTCCAAGAGCGATTCGACTCTACGAAGCAGTGCGGGGTTGCCGCTGCAAGCCGATTTGAGAAAAAGCTGACGCGCGTCGGTATCCTCAATATCCAACGCACGCTGGAACAATTCAAACTCGTTCATCGCACATTTCCTTCGGTCGTTATTCATGATTGTCTAGTAACAATGCGACGAAAACTGCTTATGCAAGCCAACAGTTTCAACATTAGGTGGATTTATCTCCTTTACCCGACATATCCTGGTGCAACCAGGCACGAGCATAGGCCCACAAACGACCGACAGTCCGATCGGAGACGTTAAGTACTTCCGCCGAGTCACTCAACGACAAGCCAACGAAGTAGCGTAACTTTACCAATTCATACGCTTGTTCATTCACTTGTTTTAGATCGTTTAAGGCGGCATCAAGAGCCAATATGTCTTCCTTGATTGCCAAATCGGCCTCTGGCACATCTTGGAGTTCCTGACGCGTCAAATCGCCACCATGTTTCTTACGGGCCTTTCTGCGAGCGTTCTCCACGAGGATGCGTCGCATGGCTTCGGCGGCTGCTGCAAAGAAATGCCCTCTCCCATCCCAATGAAGTCTTTCGCCCGTAGAGTGGCTTTCCTCATTTTGAGTTAGCCGCATATAGGCTTCGTGCACGAGCGCAGTGGGTTGCAGTGTTTGTCCAGGTTTTTCCAAAGCCAACTTAGCAGCTGCCAATTTTCGCAACTCGTCGTAAACCAACGGCAGTAGTTCACCTGCGACCGTTGGATCGCCACTCTGGATCTTCAAAAGGACTCTCGAAACATCAGACATCGTTCATCACCCCCACGTACTCGGCTACTTCACATCTTAGCAGAAGCAGGGGCGCAATGATCTCTTTGGTTGCAATGGGATGCATAGTGTAAGTGTCAGTGAGCAGCATTGACGGGATCGGATTTGGCAGCGAGGGGGTCTATTGGTACGTTGTGGCAATGGGCAATCTTCCATGTCTCGGCCTCTTTGTGTAACACATAGGTAAGGCGATTCTGCCGCTCTGGAACCACGGAACCGTCCGGTGTTGTAAACTTATCGTTTGTCGTAGTGACCACAGCGATAGCAATGCCGTTACCAAGAAAGCGGATCTCTTCATCGTTAGTCTTCATCGTGTGGTTCTTGAAAATTGTCTTGTGAAACGCAATGTGCGCATCCATAACCGCCTTATGTCCTCGCCAATGCATTCCTACGACATTAACCCAATGCACGTCCTCGGCTAACAGAGCGCCATAAGCCTTCATATCGTGGGTATTCCAAGCCTCTTCAATTCCTGCAATGATCTTGCGGATTGCAAGTTCTTCTTCTGTCACAATGGTTTCGTTGATCGCCGCTTTAGCTTTCGGAGACTGTGCACTGCTGCTTTGCGTCAAAGCAGCGAGGCTAAGAAGAATCAGGACTAGCTTCAGACATTTCGTGCACTTGGTCATCATTTTGGACTCGCGAAAGAGATTTTCATCTGGAAAAAACATGGGTCAAAAAACATGATCCGTGCGTCGATCCGTCTACTGCTTCACCGATATGTCGCCCCACTTTCAATGCGACGTAGACTGCGATTTTCAGCCACGAATATCTGAACCTTTTCGGAAAGTCATAATTGACGGCTAATTTTCGGCCGCCGCATCGTCCACTCGCCTAGTTTGCGTGTAACCCTACAGATAGGGACCTGTTTCTTTCGGTCTCGCTCGATACCCGGTTGTTAATCAAATCGACGGCTAGTTCGTAGAAACCGGTGATTTCGGGCTTCACATTACTTCTGTTGGGAGATTGCTATGCCGAATGTCCGCGCTGTGGACGAGATGAATGAAAGCGAACTGCGAGCGGAGCTCGTTTCGCTGCTTGCGGATGGCGTCATACGCTACATGCAAAGCGACCAGTTCGCAATCGATCACGAGGATCGCGAATTCGACACAGATTTCGAGACAGCTTGCCTTGAGGTTCCTGCCAAACCAGTGCTCTCTGTGACCAGTCGAGTTAACGGTCGATAGGTCTTTTTCAAAAAGGAGAGCTTTCAATGGCAATCAACGTCGCTAAAGAGGTCGCAACGCTCCGGCACATGACCGTGTCGGAGCTTCGCGATCGGTACCACGAAGTGTTCGGCGAGGACACAAACGCTCGCAACAAACAATGGCTCATCAAACGCATCGCTTGGAAACTACAAGCCAACGCAGAAGGAGACATCTCGTGTGACCAACGGTATAAATTGAGCCAAAGCCAACGGGTTCATTTTTTCAAATTGGCGGATTTTGATTTAGTGTTCGGACAATTGCCCAGCTCTTCGCAGTGTTTTTTGCGGAGTTAGAGACGTTTCGGATTGTTGCGTA
>JANODD010000277.1:0-18168 GCA_031412515.1 Planctomycetia bacterium
ACAAAGAACAACAACCAGTGGAATTGCAAACCGATTAGTGATGCGGATGCGGAGTTGTTTTCGAAAGCTTGGAAGGAATCAGGCATTGGGGCGACGATTGCGCACACGTCGTATCTGATCAATGTGGGTTCACCCGATGATGTACTGTGGCAAAAGTCGCTCGATGCGTTGATCGTGGAATGGCAGCGAGCGGAGCAGTTGAAGATCGAAGGGTTAGTAATGCATCCGGGGGCACATTTAAAATCGACTGCTGAGGAGGGCTTGAAACGAGTGGCTAAGGCAGTGGATGCGGCAATTGGAACGGTGAAACCGAAGTACTGCCGCTTGCTTTTTGAAAACACTGCGGGCCAAGGTACGTGTTTAGGACACCAGATTGAGCAACTGGGCTGGTTACTGAAGGCGGTCAAGAAGCCGCAGCATGTTGGGGTCTGCTGGGATACCTGTCATGCGTTGGCGGCAGGCTATGATTTCCGAACTGCGGCGGGGATGAAATCGATGGTGAGTGAGCTTGAAGAACATGTCGGGCTGGAGAACTTACGAGCGGTGCATATCAACGATAGCAAAAAAGATTGCGGCTCGCGGGTCGACCGTCACGAGCATATTGGTCTGGGCTTTGTAGGCGAAGCGGGGTTTAAACGCTTCTTGGCATCGCCAGCTTTTAAAGACTTGCCGATGTATCTGGAAACAGCCAAAGAGAAAGATGAAGCCAGCGGCGAGGAGTGGGATGTCATCAACCTAAGGAAACTAAGAGAACTTTGTAAGAGGTAGTCGTCTTTTGCTATGGGCACACAGTTCTTTAGCATGGTACCATCTGAGCGGACAATTTCAGCAGTTTGCTAGCGATTGATCAGCCAGAGGTAGGCGATGGGTAGCTGGTTTCGTGAGAAACCGGATGCATTAGAAAGGTCACCGGTGCGCCCGGTTTCTCAGGAAACCAGCTACATTTGCTCGCCAAAATGCTTCACAGCATTGCTAAATAGGCTATCGCAAGGAGGATGGAAAATGACGCGACTTTCTTCGTTCGTATTGGGTTTGATTGTGGGAGCTCTGGGACTGTACGTTTCGGAGAACTACTACGTCGTTCGCTCGAAGGACACCGTCAATCTGATTCCTAAGGTGGCTTCGAAACTGGAAATGCCGTACTACGACATTCGTAAGTTCACAAGCAATGATTGGCAGGCTCATCCGTCATTGGCGCTGGCGATCGTTCAGTCGAAGAAGGAAGGCTTGCTGGTCGAATCCGGACTGTCGGGTATGCAATCGCAGTTGGAAGGTCTGTTGCGGTCGTTCGGTAAGTAGGGTCTCGTAGCTGGTTTCGTGAGAAACCGGATATCTGGGAAAGTCGTTTGCAGGTTCATCCGGATTCTTACGAAACCAGCTACCTCGCAATCGCGACTTATTTTCTGAACGTGCTGAAGTAGCGTTGGGCGGCGGGGTGCCAAGCTAGGCCTTGCCAGTGAGCGGCGCGTTCGGCAGAAAGTAGACCGCACTCTTCGATGGTCTTGGGAGAGAAAAGGCACTCGAGAACTTTTTCTATAAGGATGTCGGGGGCGTCGGCGCGAGCGGCTAGAAAGGCAGTCGTTGCAACGGTGACCACTCCGCTCTCCGGCAAGTCGCTTCCAGGATACATGTTCTGGGTCAAAGGCCAGGGGTGGAACGTCGGCTGGTCAAGCGAAAACTCTATGGCATTCTCAATTGGAAGCAGTTGATAGTTTCCATTGGCCAGTAATTCTTGCATCATCGCGTTGCCCGTTTGCACGACAACAAATGCGGCATCCACATCGGGCTGAGTTGCCAAATGCCGCCAGTCGCCCTGCGTAACATGGACATCGTCAAGACTTAAGTTGGCGCGCGACAAAAGCAACTTCGACGCTGAATACGTTCCTGATTTCTCGACTCCGATCATGACATTTCTATGCTTGAGATCGGCGATTGAATAAATCCCTGAGCCTTTGCGAACAATCAAGTGCACCGCTTCATAGTACAGTGGCGCGACGACCCTAATCGGTGATGAACCGACCATGTTGGCTTGCAGCAAGGCGAGATCCACATTGCGGCTGAGTAACTTGTCAATGTTCTCCAGCGAGCCTTCTGTGTTCAGAGAGGTCGCATCGCACAAATGGTCGGCACTAAACGAAGTGCAAATCGCGTTGGCAATACGTTCATAACCGCCACCCGCTGCACCGGAGGCGATCCGCAGGGACCTGGGAAGGCGATTGGTTTGCCAGTTGCTAGACGAAACAATGAACATCACCCACGCCATAATCATCAGCAGCGCGCTGGCGATCAGTCCACGTTGCACCCAGCGATGGGCCTCAGTCGGTTCAACCACGCGATGATCGAGCACGGCGCCGATCATGGGCACACCAAGTAGCCAATGCCACCCGCGACGCCAAGCTGGCAGAGGCCGGGCTTCGATCGGTTGACCACGCAGGTATCGATCCAAGTCAGCTGCCAAGGCTCCTGCGGTAGGGTAACGTCGATCAGGGGTCTTTTGCAAACAGCGATCGATGATGGTTTCGATGTTGGCATCGACCTTTGAGTTGACGGTGCGAGCCATAGGCGCGGGGCGGTGGATGACTTGCATGATCGTCTGGACAATTGACGTGGCTTTGAAGGGTGGTTGGCCAGTGACAATCGTAAACAGAATCGCACCGATTGAGTAAACATCGGTACCGTAGTTGTGATCTTCGACTCGCCCAGCGGCTTGTTCGGGTGACATGTAGCTGGGCGTACCCAGAGCGGCTCCAGTAGCGGTCAAGCCTGTCTCGTGTCCTATCGACTTTGCCAATCCAAAATCAGTGATGTGTACATTGTCGGCTTTATCGACCAAGACGTTGGCAGGTTTTAAATCGCGATGCAGAATTCCCTGATCGTGAGCGTACTGAATCGCTCGAGCAACGTCGCGGACATAGCGTGCGGCAACCTTGCAATCCAGCGGTCCGTCTTGGATCAGTCGTGACAAATCTGTTCCTGCAACATAGTCCATCGAGAAGAAGTGGTGCCCCTCGTATTCGCCACAGTGGTACACCGTCACAATATTCGCGTGATCGAGTTTGGCTGCGCTTCTCGCCTCAGCGTAAAACCGCTGAACTTCTTCTTGACTAGCGAGAGCCCCAGAGCGAATCATCTTGATGGCAACGGGTCGATCCAGTCGAATCTGCCGACCGAAGTAGACGACGCCCATTCCTCCACGACCGAGAACGCGTTCGAGAACATATTCGCCAAAACGACAAGGCAGCACGGGCTGCGACAGTTCACTAGCGTCACGCAGCCCGCTGACATCAAGGAACGGCAGGATGCCCGGCAAGTCTCCCTGCTCATTGCCTACCGAAAATCCACTCGATTCGACTCTTGAACTTGGCAGCGTGACTTCGTTCGGATCGAAAGGTTGCCGGGCCACGCTCGGCAGCGGCAAGGTTTCGTCCGTGATCGGGTTTCGCTTTGGGGCGGCGAATGCGGCTACGTCAGCCACAGTTGGACCGGCCAACTGCTCGATCCAATCAGCCGCTACTAACAGTTCGCTCAAGCGATCGCGCATTCCGGCATGTTTTGCTAAGAATTGCTCACGGTCTGGAACGGCACCGTCGTCGCATTTGAGCATATACTCTGCGAGGGCGAGTTCAACTTCGATTTCGAGCGGATTTTCGTCTGCTTGAGACACAAAGCGACTCCCGTTGAACGCGTCAACGTTTAGATGTTCAAACCGTACCCATAGTATTCTATTCGGACAGACGATTATTGGATACTCAATCCACATTGGCGGAATTCGCGTAGGATGGGACTCCTGTCCCGTCCGTTTCTAGTCTTTTTGAAGCAATAAATGCACACGCTCGGGACAAATGGTCCCAAGCTACCTCAAGATGCGCACTTGCGCTGTTGAGAAACTGAGTGAAACAGCGTAGCCTAGTAGTCTTCTAATGCGAAACTAACGACCGTAGCGAGGATGTTATGCCCACCCTTCGACGCCAGTTTTTACAGAATTCCGTAGCCATCGCTGCCGTTGGAACCTTTACGTCAACTACAGTTGGTCGAACGACACCCAACGAAACGGTTCGACTTGGCATTATGGGAGCGGGCGGTCGGGCACTATCACTGATCGATTCCTTTTCACGTAATCAATCGGCAAAGATCGTTGCCATCGCTGATATTGATCCAAGTCGTTTGCCAACGGCCCTTGAGACCGCTGAGAAAAATCAAGGCACCAAGCCTCGCGCCGAGCGCGATTTCCGGCGGCTGATCGACGACAAGTCGATCGACGCTTTAGTTGTCGGAACTCCGGACCACTGGCATGCAATTCCAACAATCCTTGCATGCCAAGCTGGCAAAGATGTGTATGTTGAGAAACCGGATTCGCACACTATCGTTGAAGGGATGCGAATGGTCGCCGCGATGCGCAAACACAATCGCATCGTTCAAATGGGATCGCAACATCGGTCCAACGCGCGCCTGCAGTCGGCAGTCGAGTTCGTGAGTACCGGAGCACTCGGTCGTTGCGTCGTCGCAAAAGCCTGGGAGAGTGGCAAGCAGGGGGCAATCGGATTCCCAAAAGATAGTCCGGTGCCCGATGGTGTCGACTACGACATGTGGCTCGGTCCTGCACCAGCCCGCCCGTTCAACATCAATCGTTTTCACGGTCGCTGGCGATGGTTTTACGATTATGGTACAGGGGATTTAGGTAACGACGGAGTACATCGATTGGATATGGCTGTCGCCTTGCTCAATGCGGCCTGTAAGTCGCAAGGTGATCCGTCCATTAGTCTGCCACGCAAGATTTCCGCAAGCGGAGGGAAGTGGTATTTCGATGACGCACAGGAATTTCCCGATACACTGCAGGTGAACTACGAGTTTGGGGCGGGGCAAAAGACGAAGTTGCTCACTTATGAGATGCGGATCTGGAACCCCTATCCCTACTTAGGTCAAGCCGAAGGTTCGGCACTGTTTGGTGACAAAGGTTATCTGGTGATTGGCAATTCGAACTGGGTCGCCTATGGAGCCAAAGGAGTTGAGTTGGCTCGGGGAGAAGGGGACAGCAGCGAAGTGCCGCACGTGGCGAACTTCATCGAGTGCATCAAGTCACGAGCCAAACCCAACTGCGACTTGGAAACGATTGGCCATCCTGCTTCTGTGCTCTGCCATGCAGGTAACATTGCCGCTAGAGTTGGGCGCACATTAACCATGGATCCCATTACAGAAACATTCATCGACGACAAAGATGCCAATGAACTCAGGGGACGCCAAGGCTATCGCAAGCCTTGGTTGCTTCCTGAAGTTTAGTCATTAACCCCACCAAAGAATCACCATGAACAAAACTTATCGAGTCGGAATTATTGGTCGAACTGGTAAAGGTAACTATGGCCACGATGTGGATGTTGCCTTCACTAAACTAAAGAACGTCGAGATCGTGGCTGTTTCGGACGACGATGAGAAAGGCCGTGCGGCAGCGCAGCAGCGAACAGGCGCAAAGCAAGCGTATGTCAGTTACCGCCAAATGTTGGAGAAAGAAAAGTTAGACATCGTTGCGATCTGCCCAAGATGGATCGACAAACATCACGACATGTTGCTTGCAGCGGCCGAAGCGGGGTGCCACGTTTACATGGAGAAACCTTTTTGCCGCACGTTGGCCGAATGCGATGAAGTGATCCATCAGTTTCAAATGCGGCACTTGAATCTGGGTATCGCGCATATCTCACAATACTCGCCGGTACTCGACACGGTTCTGGAGTTGGTCAAAACTGGCGAGATCGGCGATGTGCTCGAGTTGCGAACGCGCGGTAAAGAAGACCGGCGCGGCGGTGGCGAAGATCTGTGGGTACTTGGTTCGCACGTGTTCGGCATGATGCGTAGCTTCGCGGGTGGCAATCCAACGCGCTGTACAGCAACCGTTTTGCAGGACGGTCGCGATATTCAGAAAAGCGACGTGCGCGACGGGGCTGAAGGGATCGGTCCGCTGGCGGGTGATAACATCCAAGCTCGCTTCCAATTCCCGGGCGGAGTCTTTGGTCATTTTGCGTCACGTCGCGGTGCGGCCGCAACGCCAACTCGATTTGCGATTCAAGTTTTTGGATCCAAAGGAATTATAGATATGGAAAGCGGCTACATGGCGCCCGCTCACATCCTCCGCGACGGCAGCTGGTCGCCCGGACGATCGGGCAAGTCGTGGGAGAAGATTACGTCGGCGGGGATCGGCAAACAAGAGCCTCGCAAAGATGGCACGTATGAAGGCGGCCACATCGCTGCCATTCAAGACTTGATCGAAAGTATCGAGCAACAACGTGCAACGCGTTGTAATGCTGAAGATGCTCGCGCCATTATCGAAATGATCGCATCGATTTTCGAATCTCAGCGGATAGGCGGTCCAGTTGAGATGCCGCTGGAGACCCGCGTTAATCCGCTTACGTTGATCGGGTGATGTGTAGCTTGGGCTCATTTGTCCCGTGCGATTCTTTGCATTGGATCGGGTGCGTTGGAAGAAGAGGCATTACGGACGGGATAAATGGTCTCATCCTACGATTTGCCCGTACGATCCGCAAAACCGAATCGTTTCGTGGTGAATACATCGCCTCTAAACTCGCGAGAACGCGCCGAATCGCAAGCGTGACCTACGATCGACTAGTAGGGGCAAACTAAATCTATCACACAAAGTGAGTAACTATTTTGCCAACTATCAATGCAACCAAGAGGTCAACAGGCAGTCTTGGAAATGCGAACAGGCATGTAATAAAGTCTCTTGCACCGACTGGTAGTGCCTATTTTATCCCAGCAGCGTTTGCGATTTTCTTCGGCTTTATAGTTAGCAACATCTTTATAGTTAACGACATCTACCTGGGTGGATTGCCGGTCGAGGGAAAGATCACGCCTTCGCCGCTCGCATCGTTGGAACTGGGCCAATTTGAGCTTTTCGCATTGTTCGCAATGACTTCGTTGTTGACAGTTGCAGCTGCGGTCGCTGTCTCACGAATTGAGATGCCGCCCAGTGCAACGATTTTCTGCTTTGTGCCTGCCGTATTTTTACCTTACTTAGTGGGATCAAGCCTGCGAGATTTCAAGGCTGCAACTCAAGTACTTGCATTTGTGTATTTGATCGTCGGCTCGTTTCTTACTGGGTTGGGAGTCGTTTTCTTTCTAAGCGCTCGACCACCGCTTGCCGCGTACTCTCAGTTGCCACTTCTTTGTAGCGTGTCCCTTCAATTGGGCTTGGCAATATTGATAACCGTCAGCATGACACTCCTGGACTCTGCCAACGAAACGAAGTAGGTGAGTGACGCACGGTTAAGCCAACCAAACGGTTAAGCCAACCAAGTTGCGTAGCGAAGGTCTTTGAGCTTAGAATGAAAACGCTGATAAGATTAGACGTAAGTTTGCTTTCCTGCTTTTCGCAGGCCTGACAATGAAACGGCTTACAGCTCAACATACTGCCTTTAAATATGTCTGACGCATCGATCAACCTACCTTCGAAAAGCGGCGATCCCACTTGGGAAGCGGCTTACCTTTTGCCGCCCCAGGGGCAATGGACTGAGCAAGATTTCTTCAAGTTCCACACCAATCGCATGGCCGAATTGGTCGACGGTAGTTTGGAGGTTTTGCCAATGCCGACTTGGCTTCATCAACTGATCGTTGATTTTTTAGTGATGTCGATTAAGTCGCATCTATCTGATTCAGGGATTGGCGGAATTGTGCTCTTCGCACCGTTGCCAACGAAGCTATTTCCGGGGACGATCAGGGAACCGGATGTCCTCTTTGTGTCGCCAGAGAATATTCCGCGGGATCCGAAGAGTTATCCAAAGAAGCTCGATTTTGTGATGGAGGTCGTTAGCGATGGGGCGGAGGCGCACGAGCGGGACTACCAGGCAAAACGGATCGACTATGCCAAAGCGGGAATAGCTGAGTACTGGATTGTAGATCCTGAGGAGCGGTTGATAACTGTTCTAGGCCTGCAAGGCAACGCGTACATTACGCTAGGCGAATATGGCAGCGGAGAAGTTGCTGAAGGCCAGTATTGGAAGGGATTTACGATTTCAGTCGATCAGGTGTTTTCGATTGGAGGGTAGAGTCAGATGTAGGTGGGCTAACGCAGGCTGGAAGCTTAAACCACAAGCTCGCAAGCTGGAAGCATACGCCACTTGGGAGCACGTTTGACAGTGATCGGCGGTAGGTTAGAATACGGGGAGTTTGTGGTGATCCTTATCGCGCTGCGATTTTGGGTGAACAGGGAACTCCGGTGAAATTCCGGGACGGTCCGGCCGCTGTATGCTGCTTCGCAACATTGTTTCGCTGCTTTGTAACGCTTTACATTGTAAGACATTGTTGCGTCTTTCGCTTGTTTCAAAGACCATTGTCCGCTTCGCGGGCGAGAAGGTTGAAAGCGTTGGATGAAGCGGTGAGTCAGAAGACCTACCACAAATTGGATGATAAGTGCCTTCCTGGGTTGAGGCGGTCATTGCGGACCTAGATTCTCTGAATTGAAAATTGAATTTAACGTCCGTTTCTATCTTCCGGCTTCTACCGCAATAATTGGTTGTTATCCTGCCCCAGGCATTTGCTTTAACGGAGCATTTGGATGCGATCAGAAGCAAATATGTCTCGAAATGTAAAAGTACTGCGACCGACGAGCTTCGTTTATTGTCGCGCGATTGTCCCAATCGTAGCTGCAACAATTGAGACAATTGTGCGACACTCATCCCTAAACTTGAATTTGTGCAATGCACTAGTTCTCTTAGTTGGTCTGTTCTTGGGGTGCACTCCAGTTGGGACAGACGTTTCGAAACGATCTTCGAACGAACCGCTCGAAGACGGAGTATCCGAAGCAGCGCAGCCTAAAATAACGGTGGTCGACCGCTTAGGTCATGCTGTTAACTTTCAACGTGCCCCGCGGCGAGTCGTTTCGCTGGTCCCTTCTGCAACTGAATTGTTATTTGCGATCGGAGCTGGGTCTACGGTTGTGGGGGCAACCAAGCACTGCAACTATCCCGCTGAAGCGATGCAGGTCCCTCGCGTCGGAAGCGGTTTGGTGGAGAGCACAAGTCGCGAAGCGATTCTTGCACTTAAACCCGACCTCGTTCTTTGCAAGTGGGACACACACGAACCGCTCATGAGGTTGTTCGAGCAAGTTGGAATTCCCGCTCTGAACCTCGGGGCAGAAACGCTCGACGAACTATTCACAGAAGCTACTTTGCTCGGGCGTGCCACTGGCCAAGAACAAGCCGCCGATTCGCTAATCAAAGAGATGACCGACCGCCGCGATCAGTTGGTCGAGCGAGTTGCTGATTTCACCGCCGACCAGCAACGGAGCGTGTTCTATGAAGTCTGGGACGATCCGCTGATGACTGCGGGACCGAAGTCATTCATCGGCGAACTGCTGAAAATGGGACGAATGAAGAACATCTTTGAAGACACCGATGTGCCCTATCCTCGCATTAGTTCCGAAGTCGTGGTTGCCCGCAACCCCGACGTGATACTCACACCCACTAGTCATATGAAGCAAGTCGACCTTGCGACTCTGGCTTCGCGCCCAGGCTGGGCCAACATCCGTGCGATCACTCACAAGCAGTTGTACACGATCAACGGCGATGAAGTATCGCGGTGCGGACCGCGTCTACTGAATGCACTCGAGCAGATGATCGATGCTGTCTATCCAGAGACCAAACTCAAGGAAACACATCAACCTTGAGAAATCCGTTGCAACGTGTTGTTATTGCATGGGGTATACTCGCGGTCGCCTCATTGGTAAGCCTGTTTGTGGGGCCGATCGCGATCTCGCCTTGGGATACAGCCGAATCGCTTTTTGGAGATGCCTCCGCGCTTAGTAGCACTGAACAAACGATCTTGTTTGAACTTAGACTACCGAGAATGCTCACGGCGATTCTCGTCGGCGGTTCACTTGGAATTGCAGGCGTGGGTTTTCAAGCTTTGTTCCGCAATCCATTAGCGGACCCCTACATTATTGGTGCCTCTAGCGGCGCAGCCCTGGGCGTGACCGTCGCGATTGTCTTCGGTTGGCAAGCGGCCTTGTTGGGTTTGCAGACATCAGCCATTGCTGCTTTGGCAGGATCGCTTTTGCTGGTCGTAGTCGTAATGCTCATCGGATCTCTGAGCAGGCGTTCGGGTTCTCTTTCGCTGCTGCTTGCTGGCGTTGCGCTCAGCAGCATGATCAACTCCGCTGTGTCGCTATTGATGTTCTGGAACGAAGATAAAGTGACGGTCATCTTTGCATGGTTGATGGGTTCGCTCGCCAGCAATGACTGGCAATCGGTTACGTCAACAGCAATCATCGCTTTAGTAGGTTTAGGTTTACTGTGGAGTCTCTCGCGGCCGCTGGACGCTTACCTGCTGGGTGATGTCGCAAGTCAATCGTTAGGCGTACATCTCGCTTGGTTGCGTGGGTTGGTCATCGCTGGTGCAAGCATTGCGACAGGGGCGGCGGTATCATCAGCGGGAATTATCGGCTTCGTTGGTCTGATAGCGCCGCACATGGCGCGTTGGATCGTCGGTCCAAAACATGTTTGGCTGATTCCCATGAGCGCTTGTTATGGGGCGTTTATTTTGATCGTTGCGGATTCGATCGCGCGAACGATTGTCGCGCCAACTGAATTGCCCGTCGGAAGTGTGACGGCCATGCTGGGTTGTCCTTTCTTTGTTGGGTTGTTGCTCTTTCGATCGCGATCTGGCTCTCTCGTAGGAGACGCCTCGTGACACATTTGCTAGTTGAACAAGCGAAGTTTCGTTACACCGAACAAGTGATTTTGGACGGTGTATCGCTGGAACTGCGGTCTGGTGAAGTGCTCGTTTTGTTGGGTGCTAATGGAGCTGGCAAAACGACACTGCTGCGTTTGATCGCCCAGCAAATGAAGCTTGATTCTGGCACTGTGTCGCTCGACGGCAGCGATGTCAGCAAACTCTCGCGACGTAAAGTGGCTCAGCAAATTGCATTGATGCCGCAGCAAGAAAATCGCACTTCAACGCTGACCGTTTTAGAAGTCGTGTCGCTCGGTCGCATGCCTCACTGCGGTTGGTTTTTACCACTTTCGACGGTGGACCATGAGCGCGTCGATCAAGCGATTAAGGTAACGGGGTTGGAATCACTTCGAGAACGCTCGATTCAGGAACTTTCCGGTGGCGAATGGCGACGCATGATCCTGGCTCGTGCCATTGCGCAAGATGCACCGGTGTTGATCTTGGACGAGCCCATAGCGGGGTTGGATCTAAAGTACCAATACGAGGTCCTCGATCAAGTTCGCCATCTAACCAAGCAGAATGAGTTAGTTACCGTAGTCACAATGCACGATTTGAATATGGCCGCAATGTTCGCTGACCGAGTTGCCCTTTTGCACCAAGGTAAATTGCTTGCCGTTGGCCCGGCAACCGAGGTGCTCACCAGCGCAGTTATTCGTCAAGCATTTGGGGTCGAAGTCAGCGTCGTAAAACACCCTGAACTCGCTACACCGCTGATCATTCCCCTTCACGATTTTTCCAAAGTGCGCCCGTAGCGCCCGTAGCTTAAGCTTCCAGCCTGAGCCTTTTTACTTCCCGCGACGACTTCACCGAGGACTTTTGTCTTCATCCGTGGGACCACCATGTCATCCGTGGGCAAGTAAATTACGTTTCCCCACGGATGGCATAGCGGTCCCACGGATAATTGCACTCAAACCTATTTGACTTTTGAAAATCATGGTTTCTCGATGGTCAGAAGGGTTGGATTTCAACAGTGGATTGCACGGCCACTTTCGGCAAAAGTGCCCAACGCAATGCAGTACGGATTACTTTGAGTTGTGCCCCTTAGGGTCCCTTAGGGTCTCGCACTTCGGTCACCGTTTGGCAATTGTGAGCCGTCGGTGCTAGCCGCGGGTGAACGAAGTAGTGTTCTTCCAAGATCAATTGTTTATCCAATGTACAGGGGAGTTCGTAGAGAGTCGCTTGGCATTTGATAGTCACACGGTCACGTTGCAGGAACCACTTCGTTCGCCCGCGGCTAGCGCCGGCGGCTCACTTGCTTCTCCCGTTGCCGTCCGCTCGAAATTTACTTCTTTCGTTCGTATTTAAAATCAAGCGTTGTTTCGGCAAGCGTTATATCCTTAACCGCCTTTAGCAATCCCGCACGATTGTCGCTTCCTTTAGGCAATTTCAATTCAGCGGATAACGCGTAAACGGTGACGTGATACTCTTTAACGCCAGGCCCCTTAGAACACATTGGATCGTAGGCAGCTCTCTTCTTGTCATTCAATCCAAGTGTGCCGGTTTGCTTGTCGTTCCTGTCGATATGATCGACGTTGGCGGGAATGTTGTAGACCAGCCAATAGGACTTTTCTTGATCGGGCGCAGTGTGCCATAGGCTAAGAGCGAATGACTTGGTTCCTGCGGGAACATCCTTCCACTGGATCGGAGGCGATGCGCTTTGACCATCGCAGGTGAATTCAACCGGGAGCCTGCCGTCCGCTCCAATCGCGGGACTCGTTACAACAAATCCCGTTTTGGTTTGCGCGGATTGAGGTTTACCCTTTTGGGAAACGCTTGTATTTGGTGGCTGGTTACCACGTGCAGGTTCGTTACGAGGTGGTGGATCTCTGCGGGGTGGAGGATCATTGCGTGGAGGCCGTCCGTCTCCAGCATCTGGGCCTCGCTTTCGCGGTGAATAGGTGTCCGATTTGATTTTGCCGTTGGCATCCACGAAGTCAAATTTCACTGAACCGTTGTCGTTTAGGACGTAGTTCACATAACGAGTCTCGTTGCCGACGACGACTTTTACACTGAAGCTCTTATTGTCTTTCGCTTCGAAGCCAGTGATTTTTGCGCCGCGCAGTGGAGGAAGCGCTTCACGGATACCTTCAGCCCGGGGTTGCGGGTCGACTTGACCATCGCGTTCCACAACTTCACCGTGGAAACCTCCGTTGAGATACGGATATGTTTTCGTTGCGTGGTAGTGATAACCAAGCTCTGGAGATGTATGGCCATTGAATGCGTCGAGTCCCTTGACTTCTGATCCGTCAGGTTCGGTGTAGCCGTAGATAGCGTAACCGTCGAGTGCGTAAGCAACCGGTTTGTCTTTGCCGACGATATCCTGCAAATGGGTAGGTGCGGTGTGATAGTGGTAATCGTCCGCTCGGCCACAGTGACCACCGAATTCGTCCAGCTCACCGGCCAGCAGGGTGTCGGTCCTGCCATCGTTCTTAATTGGGTTGAAGATTGGAATGCCGTTGGCTGCTAGAGCGATCGCGCCGCGAAAGAAATGTGATTTTGCAGATAGTGGATTTTTTGCAACGACAGGCTCAAGTGGTATTCGCCACGCGTTGTCGCCAAAGTAAGGCTGCGGCAGGGGAACTTGCTGTTGCCAAGCCGTGATACCAACCATCATTTTATGGTCGGGCATTGAGTTCGATTCGACGTAAAAGAAGTTAGCATCTTGTCGATACTTGAGTGCATTTAGCTTTGCGTAGGGTTCAAACGAATCGGCTATGACAGGTTTGCTAACGGCCTTGGTTGTAACGAAACTTGTGGACTTCAGTGTCTTGGTGTTTTCGTTCAGTTGACGAATTTGCAGCGTCTTTTGTTCAATCCATTTTTGGTCTGTAGGGGTTAACTTGGCGATTTCGAGTGCAATGATTTTTCCATCGGTTTGTCGAACTTGAACTTTGCCATCTTGTGCAGCGACGAACGAAGCGTGGATGTGAGCGCCGGTATTGGTTTGGGTCCAGTTTCGGGTCGCGGAGATTTTTGATCCGTGGGCATGGCCTTCGTGGGCGTAGGAAGTTTGGAGGGTCAGGGAAGTTAAGATTATTAGGAGGAAGGAGAACGAGAGAACAGATCTTCTTCTTGATCTCGATACTCTAAGAAAGGAATCTGGCCCCTCACCCCCTAGCCCCCTCGCCCCGAGTACGGGGCGAGGGGGAACCAGGACTCGAAGGGGAGTGGACGAGGAAGTTCTCTTTGTTGAGGATTCGAGTGTTTTCATTTCGTTCATTTCATGTTGGGTCATTTTTGATTCATACCTTTCTTAACTGCTCTTCCACCGCGGCCGCTTTCGCCATGGGGTCTTGCATCGCCCTTGGCGCCTTGGATGGGCGCGAGCGGTTTGCTGGGGTCAAAGCTTATGTTCTTTGTCGGAAACTGCGCATTGAGGTCGATCAAGTATTGGTTCAATCGCTCTCGTAGCATCTTGGCTTCGCCGGGCATCTGTTTCGCAAGATCATTTCGCTCGCCGATGTCTTTTGAAAGATCGAAAAGGGACACATGATCGTCTTCATAGAAGTGGATTAGCTTGAGGTTCCCAAGTCGAATTGAAGAGTGAGGACCGTCTTCGCTCTGATAATGTGGGAAGTGAAACACGAGTTCTTCTCGAGCTCGTTTGACGCTTCCTTCGCCTTTGTTTTGAAGCAAGCCAGAGATGTTTCCGCCTTCAATCGCTTTGGGTAAATCGTTCTCGGTCAGTCCAGCCCAGGCACAAAGGGTTGGCAGAAAATCGTATCCAACGACTGGTACATCGCACCACGAATTTGCGTCAACTCCCGGACCACGTACGATCAATGGTACTCGAATGCCACCTTCCCAGACCGAGCCCTTGCCGCCGTTGAGTCCACCGCGACGGCCACCGCCCGATCCGTTGTCGGACATGTAGATGACATAAGTGTTATTGCTCAGCCCCAAGCGATCGACGGCCTTGAGTACCTTACCGACACCCGAGTCGAGATCTTCCGTGATAGCGGCTGTGGCAACTTGTTTTGAATTGTTCGTTGCGGCAAGTTTCTCGTACCTCGCCTGCGTTGCTTTCATGGATAGTTCTGGCGCATGGAGAGCGTTCCAGGAAAGCTGGATATAGAACGGTTTGTGTTCGTTCTTGCTCTTCTCCATGAACTTGGCCGCCCGCTCGGCCATGCCAAAAATATCGACGGGATTGGGATCGGTAAACTTGAACGCGTTTTCATTTCCGGTATCGCCATCATGCTCGTCGTATCCATGAGCCCCTGGTCCTCCGCCAGCGATATGCCACTTGCCGTAGTGTGCCGTTGCATAACCAGCCTTCTTCAGCAGTTCACCAATGGTTGTTTCGCCTTTACTCAAATCCTTGATCAGACGAGGCTCTATCAATTTGCGGTCGGGCACAGCGGGAGCTGCTTTCGTCCAATGAAGTTGTGCTGGGCTTTTACCTGTTTGAAGACTAATTCTTGTTGGCGAGCAAACGGGGGCTGGCGCATACGCTGATGAGAATCGCATCCCTTGAGAAGCGAACTTTTCTAAGTTAGGTGTATGAAAAATCTCGCTTTTGGATGCAGCTAGGGTTGGATGCATGGCCACCGACAGCCCATTCCAGCCCTGGTCGTCGGAGAGCATGAAGATAATGTTTGGCTTGTCAGCAGCGAGCGAAACGTTAGCTGCGATCATGGCGATCGCTAGGACTAAGACAGCCAAGCAAAAGTAGCTGGTTTCGTGAGAAACCGGGACGCACCACTGACCTATCTTCAGCATCCGGTTTCTCACGAAACCAGCTACTCCATCGAAGTCCGTTACATTCGCACTTGGCAGGAGCGACCCACGGTAGAACTGTGTGCAAGGTAATCGCGTAGTCATTTCTTTTCTCCATTGTTGGCCGTAGGCCGCAGTCCGCCGCGACTTCCTGAAGCACATCGTCGCGATCACGAACAACCCAGTAGCTGTATTTATTGAAAATCTCCTGGATACCAAACGCTAAATCTTGGTTTGCGTACCTTGATGAGCAGGATCAGGCTTCTTGCGTTTCAGTTGAGCATCGCGGAGTATTGCTTCGATCCAGTTGTTCACAGCTTCGGCATGTGTCGCCGTCATCCAGTGGCCGGCGTCGAGCAAAAGCGTTGCATGCTTGACTGATGGCATTGGAAGCAACGGATCGAGCCGCCCATGCAGTTGATGAATGGGAAAAGGTGGGTTGTTAACTTCCGACTCTTCGCGCCGCCATACCGCCATAAGTCGAGCGAGAAACTGCAGTTGTTGCCAGTCAGCCGATTGATACATGGCTTCGACAAGCTGCGAGGTTTGCGAGTTGGCGGAGGCCTTGCGAAGGGATTGAGTGACTTCGCGACGCACGAACAGCTTGCTAGCAATCCATTTGGGCAACTTGTCTGCCCAATCTGCCCAGCGACCGTACCAACGTGGGACCGCTTGCCAGCTTCGGCAACTGCTGATGAGTATCACGGCAGCCGGTGGTTTGCCAAGTTTTTGCGCGAGCCAAGCGATCTCGAGGGCGATGATGCCGCCAACGGACGTGCCGCCAATAAAAAAGGGCTGGTCAGCGGAAAGTGCCCCGTCACCATCTGTCCAAGCGTCCCAGCACTGCTGAGCAAATACTTTAGGATCGCGCGTTGGCTCGGTCAATGCGGGCCACTGAGGCACGATCAATTCGGGGAAACGCTCGCGTTGGGCCACCAGTAGTCGCTCATCCGAGGCGAGTCCCGGCAGCATTATCAAGCGAGTTTTGTCAGGCGAAGTCATGAGTCGGCGTTTCTAAGCTGCAAATTTTTTGGAATTGTTTTTTGCTTGTGACCGAAGGTGTCACCGGTTGCTCGAAACTGGAAGGCAGTGAACCAAATGACTGAGTTCGAAACCTGTTCCGAGGAGTGGCTGACGCCAAGTTATCATGTCGATCGCAACTTTCGAATCACCAGAAGTCGCAACTCAGCAATTTTTCCCCTGGGTTTTCGACGAAGATGCCGATTGCGGTTCTGCAGATGCCGAGTCCTTTGACGATTTTGCGGTTGAAGTGAACGTTGTTTGCCCACCGCCAGTTCCAGCTTCTGTCGTTTCGAAATCGGCCACAAAATCGGCCACTGAAACTCGGCTCGGTAAGCCAGTTCGCTTGGGAGCGGTTATGATCAAGCTGCTTAAAAGCTACGGAATCACCGACGAGGAAATTGCTGCGGGTATGGCCGCTTATGCGGCTAACGATGGGCTTGCAAAGGCTGGTTAGGCGTTGTGGTATCGAATTCAGTTGGATAGCTGGTTTCGTTAGAAACCGGACGCGGATGAAAGGTCAACTCAGTTGGGTAGCTGGTTTCGTGAGAAACCGGTGGCGGATGAAAGGTCAACAGCGGCCCTGCCGGTTTCTTACGAAACCAACTACAAGCGTCCCGCTCTGCAAGAGCGACCCACTAGTTGGCGAGAGCGATGAGATGGATAACAATAACGCGACGTTATTGTCTAAGCTTCCATCCTTGGAAATCCAAATGAATCTTACCTTTCGACCAGCGTTAACTTTGCTTTGCATGCTCGTGTGCTTTGGGCCGGGATGTGCTACTGGAAAACTCTCATCTCCTGGACCAACTGTCGTCGATGCGGACGCTCCAACTGAATTCACGACAACACGATCCGGATTGAAATACAAAGTGCTTCGTAAAGGGAGTGGTACATATCCGAGGGGTGGTGAGCAAGTCACGGTACACTACAAAGGTTGGCTGGATAGCGGAAAGATCTTTGACAGTTCTTATACCCGGGGTGAAACGACTTCATTTGGATTGAACGAAGTTGTTCGTGGATGGACCGAGGGACTGCAATTGGTCAATGAGGGCGGAATGATCGAGCTCGAGATTCCATCGCCACTGGGCTACGGACCACAAGGCAATTCTGGAATACCACCGAATTCAACATTGCACTTCATCGTTGAGCTAATCAAAGTCGGTTAACATCAAACTCGCCTAATTAATACAGCCCAAGCGACTTCGAAAGTACATCTGCGATGAGAATGCACTATGTAGATATCTTCGGTTTCTTTCGGTTTGCGATTGTACTCGCACAAATTGCATTAATTCCAACTGCCTTTGTAAAACTTGCGAGTGCCGAGGATTGGCCGCAGTTTCTTGGTCCTGATCGAACCGGAGTCTCAAAAGACAAAACGAAGCTAGTCGATACATTTCCAGCGGCTGGGCCCAAGGTGGCTTGGAAATCTCCCGCCGGTGTGGGAATGTCAGGCGTTTCAGTCGTCGATGGTAAATGCTTTTCGATGGCCAATCGCGATGGCAAGCAAGTTCTGTTTGCTTTGAATCGAACGAGTGGAAAAGAACTTTGGGCAACGCCGCTCGCACCGGCTTACAAAAACCAAATGGGTGACGGACCGCGTGCGACACCCACCGTCGATGGGCCGCGAATCTTTACTTTTACAGGCGAAGGAATTCTAAGCTGTAACGATGTGAACGACGGTAAAGTACTTTG
>JANODD010000278.1:0-13635 GCA_031412515.1 Planctomycetia bacterium
TTCTTTGCTGTCGCCGCTAGTCACCTAGCGGGTTCAGCGGGCGGGGACGCCCGCGCTCCGAAAAACCGGTCAACTATTTTGCTTATGCGACACAGGAGCAATTGCTATTAAGTCAACACGCTCCGCTGGCTACGGGTCGAACGAACCACAATCCACTGGCTACCGCTTAGATCCCGGTTTAGGAGCATTGCTTAGCTTCGGAGCCTCTTCAGGCTTATCGGTATCCGGCTTCGGAGCCGGTTCAGCGTAAAGTTCAAGCGTACTGCAGATTTGTTCGTCAGCGCCCGCAAAAACCTCTGCAAGATTCGTACCCATGGTGAAAACCAAAGACAAACGCTGCCCGCTGTCGTTGGACAGGTGAGCGTAAATCCACTGAATTGGAACCTCCTCAGATTGCCCAGTAACTAGAACTCGCATCAGCTTGAGCTTGTTCGACGTCAGTCGCTCCGACGCTTCTACAATGGTAGGTGCGTTGTTCTTTAGCGACTGACGAATCTCTTGCTGAAGGGCTGCAAGTGTCAATTGTTTACCAGCATCTAGTTTTGGCAAACGCGTCACATTGCACTGCGCCACGATCGAATTGTTTTTGATCAGTCGAAAGATCGCTTCTTCACCGGTGTCGATGTAGGTTTTCCAACCGCGGTCAGCAAGAAAAGCGTATCGGCCCATCGCTGAACCGAGCTTGATAGTCAGCTGCGATTCATGATTGGCTGCACTCAGCTCAAGCAGCTTTTCGCGATCCACACTCCACTCGTGTGACTGCTCTTCGCGAATCAGTCGGATGCGAGCCACAATGTCAAAGCCGGGTTCTGATTGACTGATCGCACGCTTTTCTTGAATCGCCAAGCCGACCCACGACACGATCGCGCACTCGCTAGCAAGTTTGGCTTGAAAGTTGCCTTTGATTTTCAGTTCGGTTGCGACGCTGTTGGCGGTTCCCTGAATGGTGCCATTTAAGTCGATAGAGGCAACGCCCTCTTCAACTTTGCTGATGCCGGCAACTAAAGTGCAATCGTGGACCGCTTCTAAGTTAAACAGCTCGCGAGCGTCTTCTTTGGAGATCGTCCAAGGTTGATTCGCCTTAGCTGGCGACTGAGGCAGCAGCAACTCGATCACGTTTGTATTCATTGGCGCTTGCAGCAATTCGACCTCGGTGATCAACATTGGCTCAGCTTGGCAGAATTGCTGCCACTGTTTTCCATGGTTGATGACTACGGTCTGCTTGCAAGCGTCGCGGAGCTTACTTGTGGAAGTGTTTCCGGCGACCCAGTGTTCTGCTTCGGCTTGAAGAAAATCTCTTGTAGCGGCTACGACTTTGTTTTGATTGTCATAAGCAGCGAATTCGTAGAAGTCGACTGTGGACTTGGCTTTGAGTGCTGCATCGCGGTTCTTCTGCTTGCTTTTAGTGTCGGGTTCATTGACCAGCAACTTGCCTTCCAATTCTAAAACCATCTTGTTGCGAGTCTTAAGTTCAGTAATCTCCGTCGGGCGGACTAGCGTGCGATTCCGAGCGACAGGTTTGGCTGGAGTTTGTCCAAGGGCTGGCGAAGCAGTGGCCACTCCGAGAGCAGCGCTAGACCAAGCTAGCATTTGTCGGCGAGTAAACTTGCGGGTTACATTCACGTTGAACGCAGGTTCGTTTTGCATTCGATAGCTCCAAGACAACAAGCGACTTTTCGGGATACTCATTCCTTGTCGGCAATCACGAAGCGTGCTAAACAGAAAAGATGTCAGGTTAAGATCACTTTGCGCACACGCTAGCAATCTCACTTTGAGAATCATGTGTCAAAAATGCAGTCGACTTGGACATTCTTACAAACGACATGGACGCTTTGGTGACTTCACCGGGGTGCGCAAAAAATCTTCTTGCCTTGTTTTCGCTTGGTTTAGACCATTTTTTCGGGTTAGGCCCCCTTGTGCCGAACTAATGGCCCCACTTTTGCATCTACTTCGCAGAGCCAGACGCGAACTGGGGCAACAAATGAAACTCATGGGCAACTTCAAACGTAATGCCTGTAGTTGTGAAAGTTTGTGAATTGCCAGCTTTCCACCGACTAGCCAGTGGTGCTAAGCTATAGGGACGCGTGAGGCAAGGGTTTGATACAAGTCACGAGCTCTAGGATGGAGTTCAACCCAGCCGCGTGGTTAGGTGTCGGCGGTCGGAAGCCGCAAGGAATGGATTGACACTTACTCGCAAGCAGGGAATAAGGTAGTTTGATGCACCAAGATTATCGCATCGCCGTACTTCGAGAATTGCGCGACCAACAAGTTCGATTTGCTCCTCGCACCAAGCGGATAGAACAAGCCGCACGAGCTGAAAGATTGCTCGGCGAACTTGATTTGGCGCGGGATTACCCCTACGAGTTCATCTATTTTCGCGTTACGGATTTCCGGCCTGAAGAGAGCGCTCGCAAGATGGTTAGTGGCGATGATGCCGCTCACGATTTGCGATTGTTCGTTGAAGATGTATCCGATTCGCTGGATTTGAAGGTTGAGGAAACCGGCGAGCCGGTCCATACCGTCGAAGATCTGAGCCGCATGTTTAATGTGTCGACCAAGACCATTTCGCGATGGCGCGATCAGGGGTTGGTCAGCCGCCGCTTCGTTTGCGATGGCCGCAAGCGTGTTGGTTTTTTGCACAGCAGCGTCGAACGCTTTGTGGCTCGTAACCGAGAACGCGTTCGTCGGGGTGAGCGATTTAGCCAACTGACGCACGACGAGCGAGCCGAAGTCATCGAGCGCGCCCGCCGAGTTGCAGTAACTGGTGCAAACTTGTCCGAAGTCTCGCGGCGTGTGGCCGAAGCGACCGGACGGAGTGCCGAGACGATTCGCTACACCCTCAAGAACCACGACCGCCGTCATCCTGACCAGGCCGTGTTTCCAGACCATCGTGAAGTTTTGACCGACGCCGACAAGCTCAGCATCTATCAACAATTTAATCGAGGGGTAGGCATCAACCAATTGACTCGTCAGTTTGGGCGGACACGCAGTTCGATCGTTCGCGTTCTCAATGAGCAACGTGCAGCTAGCATTATGCAACTGCCGTTGGACTTCATTACGAACGAGTCGTTCAACAAAATTTCGCCTAAACTTGAAGCCGAGATTTTAGGCGATTTGCCCGAAGCGATCATTCCTCCACGGAAATTGCGAGCACCAAGTGGTTTGCCAACGTACTTGGCTGCACTATACGACATGCAGTTGTTAACTCGGGAACAAGAATATCACTTGTTCCGCAAGATGAACTATTTGAAGTTCCGGGCTAACAACTTGCGAGCCAAATTGGATCTATCGGAACCAGCCGCTGGTTTGATGGACGAGATAGAGCAACTGTATCGCCAGTCGGTCGAAGTAAAGAACCACATTGTTCAAGCTAACTTGCGATTGGTGGTTTCGATCTCCAAGCGGCACATGAAGAGTTCAGATGATTTCTTCTCGCTGGTCAGCGATGGCAACATGTCGCTGTTCCGCGCTGTAGAAAAATTTGACTATGCACGTGGCAACAAGTTCAGCACTTATGCAAGCTGGGCGATTATGAAAAATTTCGCTCGCTCGATTCCTGATGAGTTCAAGCACAACGATCGCTTCCGCACAACCACTGACGAAGTCTTCATGGCTCATCAGGACACACGTGGTGATCACTATGCTCAAGAGTTGGCACAGCAACAACGTCAGAAGCAGATCAATCGCATTCTGAACAAGTTGGACCAACGCGAACAGCAGATCATCATTCGTCGTTTTGGTTTGGATCACGGCCACGAACCGTTGACTTTGAAAGAAGTCGGCGAAGAAATGGGCGTAACCAAGGAACGCATTCGTCAAATCGAAGCCCGAGCTTTGAGCAAGCTTCGTGAAGCCGCTACGGATGAACATATCGAAGTGCCCGAGTGAACGTAGCCCGAGTGAACGTAGCCTAGGCATCCTGCCTGGGATGAAGTACCGATAGTCATTCAAATAAAACAGCCCAGGAATTCCTGGGCTGTTTTTTGTTTTTCTCGGTTCACTTCATTTCAAGCATAAACTCAAAATCATTCTTGCCACCTTGTTCCACATTGCACTCTAATTCCGACTTCGTATTGTACTTTGGCGGCAGGTATTGAACTTCGACATCGACCTGTGAGTTAAGATCGACGTCAAACTCTTTCTTACCAGACGGTTTGAAGGCAACTATTTCAACGCGGTATTTGCCAGGAGTTGGACCGCGATCGCGAGGCAGAGAGAACTTGCCGTCTACAATTTCTCCACCGACCGTCGTACCTGCACCGGAAGGGAACAAAGTGACGACTCCTTTTTTCAGTGGCTGGTTGTTAAGCAACACTATTCCAGAGATAGGGTGATACGCTTCGCCGGAGCCACAACCACTGATTGGCCATAGCAACAGGGCAACGCCGAGGCAACAGAATCCAAAATTTAAGCGAGTCATCTTTGATGCCTACTGATTAAGTTGTGTCGTTTCGCCACCGGCTATTGTGCTAAGGTTTCGATAAGTTTGGATATCGATACTATCGCTAATAAACTGAATGGAGGCATCGCAAAGAAGCACATTGATGCCACCGGTGTGCCGACTGCGAGCGGCCATCGTGTATTGACCGATTGAACCGCCACTGATGCAGGGCAGCTTGATTGTCGCCTGATCGAAGCAGGTGCCACGATCCGGTGCGCGACTGTTCGGTGAGAGGAACGTGCTGACTTGGTAGCACGAGGAATCTTCATTCCAAGGTCGTCCGCGTCGATCGATCGGTCCGCCGGCCGGTGTTGGTGCTTGAAGCATTTCCAGCATAGCGAAAGTGTTGGAGGTACCATCGCTGATGTCGGCAAATCGAGCGCCGTAGAGCCAGTAAAATGGACCCTTCGAAGCGGTGTTGGTAATCATCTGGGTTTCGGCGCCCCAGTTAACTCCATAGTTTCCCTTATAGTCTTGCTGAACGTTTGTCTCCATTCGCTGAACGGTATCACTTGGGCATGCCCAGACCGATTGAAAGCCAAAGATGGTATCGTAGTTCGCAGCCGCTTGCTCATGCCAGTTGACTCGGTCGTCGTATACGGCGCCACGATTCCCTTGTTCAAGGACCGCTAACATATGGCGAATGAAGGGAGTCCGTTTCACGTTTGGCTGTCGTCCGTCATTGACGTAACCTCCATCACTGGGCCTGCGTCCAATGGCTCCTGTTGGCAATCGCTTTGCAAAACCTTCGTAGTTATGAAGAGCAATCCCGAGCTGATGCAAGTTGTTTGAGCATTGCATCCGTCGCGCTGCTTCACGGGCCGCTTGCACGGCTGGAAGCAACAATCCGACGAGAATTCCAATAATTGCAATCACGACAAGCAGTTCGACTAGTGTGAAGCCGCTTGCCTTTCTACTTCTCGGACCATGAGTTGGCATTTCAAGAGCTCCAAAAAATGAACTTAATGCAGTTAACGAAATAGCCCCAGCTTTCCAAAATTTTCGCGATGAAAGAGAAGGGGCGATTAATCGCTATTAGACAACCGCCAATATGGCGAACTTGCACGCTCGGTGCAACTACCGTAAGTGAGTAGCTGGTTTCGTAAGAAACCGGATGGGCAATACTGTGAAGCATTTTTCTTAGTAGGGTAGCTGGTTTCGTGAGAAACCGGATGCATCAGAAAGGTCACTTGTGCACGCCGGTTTCTCACGAATCCAGCTACATTTGCTCGTTAAAATGCTTCACAGCGTTGCCGGATGGGGTTAGTCTAGGAATCAGCTCGAATCCGCTTTCGTGAGGCCGATCTTGATGCTTCCGGTTTCTCACGAAACCAGCTACCACAAAAGTTGCACTTACTAAAGCGATTCGATCTGCTGCGATTCAATCGTACGCTTGGCAGATCGCTGGCCAAACAGCCAGAACAAGGCTGGGTGAATAAAGAAGTCAAGCAGCGTCGAGCTGATCACTCCTCCAAGAATCACTGTGGCAACGGGATAAAGGATCTCTTTGCCGGGTTGTCCAGCGGCCAGGACAAGGGGCACTAAACCAATGCCTGCAGTGAGAGCCGTCATCAACACCGGTGCCAGACGCTCTTGCCCGGCCCGCACAATCATCTCGCGGCTAAACGACTCGCCCTCATGCTTGACCAAATGCAGATAATGCTGGAGCAGCAAGATGCCGTTCCGCGATGCAATACCGCCCAACGAAATAAAACCAACCATGCTTGCGATTGTCAGTGTTTGACCAGTCATCACTAGGGCTGCAACGGAACCGATGAATGCCAGCGGAATAGCTGCCATCACTTGCAAAGCAAGATTGGTACTTCGGAACATGGCAAAAAGCGTGAGGAAGACGCCGCATAGCGCGATCGCGAACAACCAAGTGATAACTCGCGAGGCTTGTTGTTGGCTCTCGAACTGCCCGCTGAATTCAACATAGTATCCGGGAGGCAACGTTGCGCTCATTGATTTCAGTTTGCTTTGAATCTCTTCGACGACTTCAACCAGGCCGCGGTCGGCGGTGTTGCATTGAATGACGATGCGCCGACGAATCTTTTCGCGTTGGATCGTATTGGGACCGAGCGATTGATAGATCTTGGCAACCGACTCGAGCGGTACTTTTCCACCGCTGGGCAGTTCGACGGGCAGCCGTCTGAGGACATCCAAATTCTCTCTGGCGTCTTCTTTTAGGCGGACGACAACATCGAATGTCCGCTGTCCTTGCATCACTTCCGAAACCACTTGGCCGTTCATGGCCGTTTCAATCAGTCGATTGAGTTCCCCGACGGTCAATCCGGCGGTCAGCAGTTTGCTCCGGTCATATTCAATCTTCAACTGTGGAATCAACGTTTGCTGCTCCACTAAGAGGTCGCGGACACCGCGAACTTGCTTGATCAACGCTTCCACTTCACCCGCTTTATGTCGCAGTTGATCGAGGTCATCGCCGTAGAGTTTGATACCGACTTGAGCCTTGACGCCGGACAGCATGTGCGAAATCAGATGCGAAATCGGTTGCTCGACGGAAAAAACGATGCCGGGAATCGCTTCTAAATCCTTGCGAATACGGCCCAGTTGTTCAGCCCGAGTATGTCGAGCCAGCGGGTCGAGATCGATGATGTATTCACTAGCCGTAACCGGCTCGGCGTGCTCATCCAGTTCTGCTCGCCCAGTGCGACGAACGAAATTCAGCACGTCTGAATTGTTCGCCAGTGTGGTTTCAACGACTTTGTTGGTTTCTATGCTGGTTGCCAACGAGTTGCCAGGCGGTAGGAGAACGTTTAACTGAATTGCCCCCTCATTAAAAGGGGGAAGAAAATCTCGATCGAGTCTAACTACAAACCAGCCCGCGACAGCAACCATCGCCAGTACAGCAACAATGTTCAGCCATGGAAAATTCAAGCTAAAGCGAATGACGTAAGCCACCGCCCACTTCAAGATCCGCAACAGCCCGCTATCGTCATGATGCTTGACCGCACGCGAAGACGGAAGTAACCAAAACGCAAGTACTGGCGTTACGGTAAGCGAAACGACTAGTGACGACAAAATGGAGACGACGTAGGCCACACCAAGCGGTGTAAACAATCGACCTTCCATGCCCGAAAGCGCAAACAAGGGGAGGAAGACCAAGCACACAATAATTGTGCTGTAGACAATCGAACTGCGGACTTCCAAACTGGCTTCGTAAACAACGCGTAGTGGCGAACGCGGAGCCTCCATCGCACTGTTCTCTTTTAGTCGGCGAAAGATATTCTCGACATCGACCACAGCGTCATCGACCAACTCGCCGATGGCAACCGCCAGACCGCCAAGCGTCATTGTATTGATCGACAAGCCGAACCAATAGAAAACCAAAACCGTCATCAGCAACGACAAAGGAATGGCCGTCAATGAGATGAAAGTGGTCCGAAAATTCATGAGGAACAAGAACAGAATAATCACGACTAGGATGCCGCCGTCGCGGAGGGCTTCCAAAACGTTTTCGACGGCTCGGTCAATGAAATGCTCTTGAGCATAGAGTGGTTCGATGCGAATGCCGGCTGAAAGCGATGGTTGAATTTCTTCGATCGCTTCTTCAATCTGGCGAGTGATTGCTCGAGTATCAGCTCCAGGTTGTTTGCTGATCGTGAGAACGACCGCTGAACCGCCCGTAAAATTGCCATCGTCTTCACGCACATAGGCGGCCGCGTCACCGCGTTTGGCTTGCGGTGCTTCTACGACTTCTGCGATCATCGAAAGCGCGACAGGGCGTGAGTTGCTGTGAGCGACGGCAATGCTCTTTAAATCTTCGATCGATTGAATGCGACCAAGGGCGCGAACTAGCAATTCATTCGGACGTTGGTTTAGATAACCACCGGTTGCATTTTGGTTGCTGCTTTCAACCGCTTGACGAACTTCGTCGATGGTGATGCCATACTTAACCAAAGCATCTTGATCGATCTGCACTTGGAATTGCTTCCGTCCGCCGCCCATCGTGAATACTTGAGCGACTCCGGGAATTGAGAGCAGACGTTGTCTCACAATCCAATCCGCCTCAGTCCGCAGATCGATGGGGCTCAGCTTGTCATCCTTGCTCCACATCCCCAACACAAGAATTTGGCCCATGACCGAAGAGATTGGAGCCAACTGTGGATTGACCGCCTTGGGCAAGCGTTCACTCACCATTTGCAGACGTTCATTAACGATCTGCCGAGCCGTAAACACGTTGGTTCCAAAGTTAAACTCGACGTAAATAACCGACAGGCCGGTCGATGAAGTACTGCGAACAGCCTGGACGCCATTAGCGCCATTCACGGCTGTTTCGATCGGGAAAGTGACTTGCGATTCAACTTCTTCCGGGGCCATACCAGCGGCTTCGGACATGATTACGACGCGTGGCCGATCGAGGTCCGGAAAAACGTCGATAGGTAGTCTCGTCGCGGTCCACAATCCAAATCCAGATAGAATCAAAGCGGCTGCGACGACCAGCAGACGTTGCTGTAACGAAAATCGAATGATGGCGTTGAGCATGCTTAGTGGTTGTGCCCTGCGTGAGGGTCAATGCCACCGCCAGCTTGATTTTTGAGAGCCATCTGCATTTGATAGGCACCTCTTAGAGCGATGACGTCCCCCGGATAGACAGCTCCGTCATTGGCGACGACGACATGGGTTTGATCGCGATAGAGTTCGTGAACCGAAACGCGTTCGAAATGATCGCCGTTCTCTTGAAATAGAAAGCTCTCGATGCCTTCCTTAACCACCGCGTCGATAGGCAAAACGATCTGCTCCGTCCACTGCTCGATAGGCAACAGCAACTGCAATCGCTGGCCGGTGCGATACTTCCAAGTTACATGACGCTGCCCATCGCGAGTTGGTTTCTCTTCGATCAAGTCATTCTTCAGGCTTACATAGAATTTTAAAGTCCGTGTCGCCGGATCGATCTCGTTGTTAACGCGACTTAGTTCCAAGTTTTCAATCCGAACAGCCGCGGAGTTATCACCGACGAGCGCGGCAATTGGCCAGTTGGCGAGTTTGGCTTTGGTGATGATACTTGCCTCAGTCTCAAAGGCTTGGCCCTCAATCATCAGCTCTTTGTAATCGGCTAGCACGCACAATGAATCACCCACATTTACAGTCTGCCCTTTTTGTGCGTTCAGTTCTTGCAGTACCAGTAAGTGCGAGTCATCGTCCGCTGAATGCATTTGGACCGCTTTGTGCGAGTCGTCGGTACTCGCGACGCGGAATGGATTTGGTTCGGGCGTGTTTAGCACTTTACTAAGCGTGGAGCTCTTCTTGAGACTCAAGTGCAACTCTTCGTCCGAGTGATCGTCTGGGTGCGGCGCAACAATCTTAATCTCAGTAAGCAGTCGACGATCTTTATCGATGGCAGTAATTTGGTTGTCAGAAAGTCCGTGTAACCGCAGCGCTTCACGTTGAGAGCTAAGGTGCGATTCGAGTTTGTCGCGAGCGAATTGACGGTCAAGAAGTGTTTTGTTGGAAAGCGCACCAGCGTTGGCGAGCCCTTCGATTCGAGCAATCTGTTTGAGTTCGATATCGCGATCGCCGAGTGTCTGCAGATATTCCTTCTGTGCCGTTACCAGATCTTCGTGAGTCAAACGCATTTCTAAGATCAGGTCGCCTGGCTTGATCGCTTCACCTGGAACCGCATGAACATGGGTCACAATGCCCGTCATCGGCGCACTGACCGGTAGCCGTGTGCGTCCGGGGCTGTCGACTATGATCGACGGAACCGATAGGCTGCGAGTGAACGAACGCAGTTCAATCGGCTTTAGAAACGCCTCGGTGAGACCCAAGTTCTTTCGAGCCGTTTCTGAAACCGCTAGGGCATTGGCGCTCTCGTGGGCATGCTCAACTTTACCATGAGCATGCGGATTGGCCGAAGTCGAATGTTCGTCGACATCCGCCGTATGATCATGAGACAATGGGTCGCGAAGGCTATGATCGTGCAGGCTGTGGTCATGTCCTGCGTGGACTTCGTCCTCTCTGGCTGCAAAGTACTCCTCGAACGGTCCCCAGCCGCTGGTGAAGCGGCCGTGCAAAAAGCCGCCGACATAAACGATTAAAGCTATGGCCGAAAAAGCAAGCGACCATCGCATCGCTCGACTGAATGAAAACTGCATTTTTCGACCTGAACCCACTACAAAAACTAGCCAGGAAGCCTGACAAAATTGGCAAATTGACTAACGCTTAATAGGCGTTGTTGTCGGGTGGTTGTGACCGGTGTGGTCATGGTTGTGTGCCAGCTTGGAAACATACGATTTCTTGCCGATTCGAAGCGATAGTTTTGCGTCCGATTTCGGATCATGCAAAGCCGTGAATAGCGCGGGACTAATCAGGCTGAATCGCGATGAAAGGTTTTTCGCATCAGCATCTTGAGGCACCGGTAGCATTTTGACTTGCACTGGCTTGTTGCCCACTTTGAAGTTCACGACCAAGTAAGCCGCATCGATCGAGATGTAGGACTTAAGCGCCGAGTCCAAAAGGAACACCACGACTTGACTGGATTCTTCATCTACAACAAGCTCGGCATGGTACTCACCGCGGCCGATTTCTAGCAATTCACCATTGTTCGGTCCATGAGCATCATGATCATGAGTGTGCGAAGTGGTTTGTGATTTGGCAGCAATGGTTGCTGGAAGTTTTGTTTGTTGGGAAAAAACAGGCAGAGCGAGTTGCAAAACGATTGCGATGGCCAGTAACGGGCGATTCATTTCGAGGAACTCCATTTGATTCGAAATTGCAAAACCGATTTACTTCAAATCGGTCGCGAATCAAATGCGCAAGTGCCCAAATTTGCAAAGAATTGAAATGCTGTTATGCAAGCATTTCTCGTTACATAACAGTGACTGCGATTGGCCGCAGTTTGAACCGGCCACTGCAAAGATTGGCGACGATTGATCAACGACAAGTGACATTAGATTAACGTTTGGGGTCGATACGAGTTGCAAGTGTTCCGTCGCGAGATGCGGGGGGTGTGAGTGGTCATGATTGCAAAGTTGACAGCCGCACTCCAGGTTTGCTCGGGTTCTTTCGGTGCCTTTCGACTTGGAAAGGTGATGGCTACATGTGCACTGAGATTTAACTTCCGCAGGATTACTTTCGGTCTGGGAAATACAGGGCAGTGATTCGAAGTGCCCATGGTCGATCGACCCGCAACAGCAGACAAACTGCAGTCGGACAAAAGCAACCAGGACGAGTAAACTTAGCCAATTCTTCAAGAAACGAATCTCCACTTTATTCAGTATCGGCTTTGATAACTTGATTACAATACCCATCCATGGGCGATGGCAGCTTTTGACAATAGAAAAACGCTTGGGCCAGATGCCAATTTCAGTATGCCATTCACCAGATACCGAACGATTTCATGCAGGAATTTTCTCAAGTTGATCAGCTTTGGATGCGTGAGGCATTGCGATTGGCGGCTCTTGGGCAGGGTTTGGTCGAACCAAATCCGATGGTGGGCTGTGTCTTGGTCAAAGAAGGCAGTCAGATCGGCGCGGGCTATCACAAGAAATTTGGTGGTCACCACGCTGAAATTGAGGCGATCTTGGACACTGGCGGAAAGAGTGTCGAAGGGGCCACAGCCTATGTGACACTTGAGCCATGCTGCCATTTTGGGAAGACACCACCGTGCACTGACGCTTTGATTGCGGCCAAGGTAGCAAGAGTTGTGGCTGCGTCGCGCGACCCTCATGCGGTTGTCGACGGTGGTGGGCTAGCAAAGCTCCACGATGCAGGAATCGATGTCCAACTCGGTTTGCTGGAAGCCGAAGCCCGAGAGCTCAACGCTCCGTACTTCAAGCACATTGTAACCGGCAAGCCGTGGGTGATCGCCAAGTGGGCCATGAGCCTCGATGGTAAAATCGCAACGCGAACCGGACATAGCCAGTGGATTTCCGGTGAGTCGAGCCGGCGGTGGGTGCACGAATTGCGGGGACGAGTCGATGCCGTGGTTGTCGGCATCGGCACCGCTCTGGCCGACGATCCGCTGTTAACCGCACGCCCTGCTGGACTTCGGGACGCTCTGCGTGTCGTAGTCGACTCCCGATTGCGTCTGCCACCGCATAGCCAGCTGGCACAAACCGCTCGCGCACACCCGTTGCTGATCTGCGCTGGGCCAAATGCCAACTCCGACAATGCTGCTAAGCTCGAGTCACTGGGTTGCAAAGTCTGGATAAGTACGAGCGAAGATCGGCAACATCGACTGGGGGAGATGTTAGAAATGCTTGCTCAGCGATCGAGCGTCACGAACATGCTCGTCGAAGGAGGCGCGGAAATGCTCGGCAGTCTGTTCGACCTTCAGCAAATCGATCAATGCGAAGTCTTCGTCGCGCCAAAGTTAATTGGTGGAAACTCTTCGCCTTCGCCGCTGGCTGGTCTGGGCATTGCTCAAGTAAACGACGGACCACTCTCTTATCTGACACAGCATCAAATGCGAGATCAAGATATTCACTTGTCCTATCGCTTGCGATGGAAATAGCGTTCGCTTTGGCCAGCTTTAGTTCAAGTTCGAATCAATCGAAGATTACTCGGAAAGCCTAAATACACAAACGTTCTCAGAAGCTAGCCAAAACGGTTGACCGGTTTTTCGGATCGCGGACGTCCTCGCCCGCTACGGGACTAGGTGACTTGCAAGTGAGTTTGACGATCTCGCTTTGTAGACGATAAACGGATTCTTTGCTGTCGCCGCTAGTCACCTAGCGGGTTCAGCGGGCGGGAACGCCGGCGGGGACGCCCAATGTCACCCACTTTCGAATTGCTGTACCCAATATAAAGATAGTATTCGCTTGCCGAGGTTAAAGTCTATCAGCCGGAACGCGTTTGAGAGCGTCCCGCTTAGGAGTTTGAACTGAAGTTGATCATTACGGTGGTATAGTCTTATCAGCCGGAAGGCGTTAGCCGACGGCTTTCAAGCCAGCATTAGGCACGACTTTCTTCGAGAATGCGTTGTGTTGCGACGTGGTTGCCACGGTTGCCACTTATCTTTGGAGGCTGCGGCACTTTGGGGCCGCGAATGTTTTTGCGCATAGCCTTTAAGTTGACATGTTTGGCTAGCTGCATTAAATACTGAGCAAATTGCTTGGTCGTTAGATTGGCATACTCGGATTCAAACTCTTCGTTGGTAACAGCGATCACCAGCCCTTGCCAAGCACCATGCACATCCAACGCAAGATAGTAAGTCGAGACCTCGTCGGCCA
>JANODD010000279.1:0-53626 GCA_031412515.1 Planctomycetia bacterium
CCCAATGGTTATCGGATCAGCGGTAGTCAGTTGATTCTCCCTGATCAAACGGAGATCAACCTATTTCCGATCCCGTCCGACAGTCAGTTTCCCAGTGTCTTTCGATCAAGCCTTCGCAAACCAGCCAATGCAGAAGAGTTGAAGATCGTCGATCGCTATACGATCAACGTGGGACTGACCGGGCCTGGTGGTAGTCTCGAGTCCGCACACTTGATGATGCAAGCATGTGCTGCGATTATTCACGCGGGTGGAGCAGGCGTGTTCATTGACAACAGTTGCCTTGCACATGGCGCGGAGGATTGGGTACAAATGACCGAAGAGGGGAGCAGTGACGCAGTCAGTTTCGCATTCGCTGGGATCGTTCGTGGAAAACGAGAAGTATGGACGATGGGAATGCATGTCCCTGGTTTTCCGGATATCGTCATGAATCGCGCTGATGCCGATGCCGATGACCGGGCTATCATCGAGATGATCCGTTACATCTGCGCGAGCGACCGAGCCGTTGGCGACGGGCACATAATCGCGGATGCGGTAGGCCCCCGATACCGAATCCAGCATGAGTTTCCTGAACAGTCTGGTGTTGCAGAGCCGATGCGCAACCCCTTTGGTCGCTTGCGCATGATAAGTTTCAGGGACATCGCCCAGCTAAACTGAAAGGGGACATTTGGAAAAGGGGGCAGGAGCCTTTTGGGTTGACTAGCTCAAAAGGCTCCTAACTCCTTTTTCCTTCCGTTACTTCGGAAAGCAAATATGGATGCAGCAGAATACAAGCAGAAGCAGGACGAAACCTATCTCGACAATGAACAATGGCGATTCAGTATGAACTACACATACGGATAACTTGCAGGCTTAATTCGCTTGCAGCTTGCTCAATCTCATTCGGTGGAACTCCTTCCACTTAGCGTCCCCCAACCCTTCTCCCCCGGAGTACCGGGGGAAGGGAGCCAGAGCTGGGAACGGGAGCAGAGACGTTAGCGAAGAAACCGTTCGTTAACCGGTAACACACACACATTGTTTTATTCCCGCGGAAGTCTTGGATTACCACGAAACGGGTCATGCGACGCTGCGATATACGTTTAATGGTGTGATACAAACTGGGCGATATCCTCTCAACGAGATCCGCTTTCCCAATGATGAAGGACACTGGATGTACTGGAGCGATACGTCCGGAAAGTTTCGCATTGCAGCGCGTTGCATTATTCGGGATGAAACGCACGTCACGCTTCGCAAGGAAGATGGATCCGATGTGCGAGTACCGATTGAAAGCCTAAATAAATCTTTGCAAGCGGAAATAGCGAAGCTTACGCGAGCCACCAAAAAACTGCATGAGGAGTCACCGCTCCGAGTCGGTGATGAGATAGAAGTAAAGATTTTTTGGACTTGGTATCCTGCCACGGTCTTGAAAATTTTACCTATCGGCGCATTAGCCGCCTACCGCGATGGTTCAAGAACGACCGAAAAGGAGTTCAAGCATGAGTTTCGTGTGCCACTGGCTTTGTGAATTGCATCCGGGAATCCGGACTTGGTCTGCCCAATAGCCAAAACGCTATAGGGCAAACCAAGCCAGTGGCACGCAAAGTAAATTCGCTTGCGTCCGTAACACTCAATTCGCTTGCAACTTGTCCAGTCTCTTCTGGTGATACACCTTCCACTGTGTATCTAGTTCCTGTTCAGTGCTGCCCGTCAGTTCCTTCCACAACGAGCTTTGGTAACGGCCTTCGCGAGCGGCGGTGTTGATTTTTGCGATCACTTCCTGACCGTGTTCCTGAGCGATCCAGTTGAGGAAATTGGCACTGACTCGGAGCCATGGAGACAAAACAGATGGCTACGATCGCCATCCATCGTCCAAATTGCCTGTCAATGCGCATCAATTGTCTCCGTGGTAAATGTCGTTAGATAAGTACGAATTGCATGCGTCGACTCGTGCTTTGTCCAGCTTTAATTTTGGTATCAACATCAGTGAGCCGACGGCGCTAGCCGCGGGTGAACGAAGTGGTTGTCGTGCAAGATTAAAAGTTCGTCCAACGTTAATCTGTCGACCGTAAATCGCTGGTCTTTAGATTGTTAATAAGTCACGTCGAGTCAAGTACTTCGTTCACCCGCGGCTAGCGCTGACGGCTCACATCTACGACCCCCAAATTAAAGTTGGACGCAGCACTAGGTTTATTTTATCAGAGGCATTGGCAGCGCATGCATTCATGCGTCCGTGTCATTATCGCTGAAAGTCAGCCGCATTGGACGTGTTCGCTTTGCGATGCTTCCATCCGCCGCGGACAACCTCCCAGACCGATTTCAAGAGGCTGGGACTGACCGTTTGACGATACAACGAATCCGCCGGGAGTTCGCTCATGAGTTTGCGATGCGCCTTACCTAAGTTGTGATAGGGAATGCCTGGACATAGGTGATGTAGAGCATGAAAGCGCAAGCCGACTGGCATCGCTAACTCGGCTAGGATGGGGTGGCGAGGATAGTTCACGCTATCAAGAATCTGTTCGGTGAAATTCATTTCGCGACGCTCTAAATTGGTAAACCTATGTGCGCCGAGGGTCCGAAAATGATTGAGTGAAAGGATGCCTACTGCCGTGAAGTAAATCTGAACGATGTTGGAGTAGGTGAGTGGAAAGCGATTGACGGCGAGAAGCCAAACTGCAACGCCCCAGCAGATTGCGCAACAAGCCGCCTCTTGGATCCGAATCCACTTCAGTTCGCGATCACTTGGCAGGCGACGCACGTACTTCAAGTCAATCACCATCGAGCTTGCGTGGCGATAGGTCAGTCTTGCCACCGCGGAACTCACCCAAGAAAGTGGTGCTACAATCATGAACCGCAAGACAGTCAAAATCGGCATGAAAAAAGGCTGGCAGAAATAGAAAAATAGATGCCACGGATTTTGGACTGCAAGTGGCAGATACTCTCCGTCGTGGTGAGTCGCAAAGTGCTTCCGCGAGTGGTGGTCCAAGTGTGTCGTGTAGGTAAATGAGGGCATCATGAACGGAACGCCAAACAGCACGTTCCAGACAATGATAAAACCTTGCATGCTTCCTTTGCGAAAGTGAACAACCTCATGAATGAACAAGGCCGAGCGATAGAAGGCGATGACGGAAATGAGGTAAGCCGCAATCTGCCCCCAAGTGAACAGCCCAAGAAGGAGCACCGAGGTGTAGGCGATTAAGCCAATGCTAAACGAAATTAAAAAGTCGAACCAATAAATCTCGGGTCGAAGCTTGAAATACGGTTTGACGATCGCGTGGACTTGGCCCATCGATATTTCTGCTTGATGAGCGTTTCCCACTTGCGGTTCATCGACTTCAGAGGCCGGATGCAACACGATTTATCTCCAATGTGCCTAGTAGATGGTTAATGTTTTTTAAAGCCACTTCGCCGATCGCCACCGAGTTTACTCGGTGGGATTAAGACTTTTTAGCTAGGTTCCAGCAATAAGCGTAACTGTCCGCCCCCACGCGTTCGGTTGCGAGCTCAGCTCGCAACCAAACGCGTGGGGGCTTGTGTTGCTCGCCTTATTCGCTGTTAGCTAATAAGTCGTCGCCCCACCTAGCAAGCTAGGATGGCGGCGATCGGCGCGAAGTGTCTCTTCTACTTTTTATTTTGACGCGTTATGTTGTGATTATGTTTGCTTTATCGATCGGCAAGTAACGTCAAAGCGCGGAGTACTTCTGCGACGCTCCACGCTTGAGCGGCACAACCGCGTGCTTTGTAAGGCTCATTCGCATCAAAGATCTCAGCAATCGTACCGATGCACGCTTCACTCAGGTGCGAATTAAAGCCTGATAACAACTGAATCCCTTCTGCGGCGCGATCAGGATGGACTCGCAGCCACGCATCGATAAAGGGGCCGATCAACCACGGCCAGACCGTTCCTTGATGATAGGCAGCATCTCGCGAGCGAAGATCACCATCGTACCTCGACTTAAAGTCCGGTTCATCCGGTGCAAGCGTTCGCAATCCAAATGGTGTCAGTAATTTTGATTGCACAGTCTCTAAGACAAACGGCATCTTCTCGGGCGATAACACCGCATGCGGTAACGAGATGCTGAAGATCTGATTAGGGCGACAAGCCGGATCATCTCCATTTTCGCCATCCACTACGTCATACAAACCTTGTTCTGACTCGCACCAAAAACGCGAGTTGAAGGACGAATAGACCAAATCCGCGGCTGATCGAATGGGCTGCGGATCTTCACCGACTTCTTTGATCCAACCTTCCAGCAAACGAAGGGCGTTGTACCAAAGTGCATTGATCTCAACCGGCTTGCCGCGGCGGGGCGTGACCACCCAATCACCCACTTTGGCATCCATCCACGTCAACTGATATCCCTCCGCACCTTCGCGAAGCAAGCCGTCGTTAGGGTCAACCGAAATGCCGAATCGAGTTCCGCGTTGATGACAAGCCACTATATCCTTGAGTACGCTTAGATGACTTTTCATGAGGCCGCGGTCACCGGTTACGTCCATGTAACGGCTGAGCGCATGGAAGTACCACAGGGTCGCGTCGGCCGTATGATAAACTCCCTCGGTCGATCGATCAGGAAAGAAGTTTGGGATCAGGCCATCGCGAACGTGACTGATAAAATTCCGCAGAATGTACATCGCGTCGGTATGTCTTCCCGTCACGAGCGTCAGGCCTTCGAGACTGATCATGGTGTCGCGTCCCCAGTCGGTAAACCAGTGATAACCGGCTATGATGGTGCGAGCCTTTTCTCCGGAAGCTTCGGCTCGCGCGGAATCTTGCACCCGTCCTACAGGTTCAATAATGAATTGATCTGCTGCCAGAACCAGTTCGCCCGCCATACCCTCTCGCGCACTGGGCAACGCGGCTTCCAACATTCGGTGTCGACGCTCGCGTTCGGCTGCCAACGCCGCTTGAGGTGACAATGCAAGAATCCTGCCCCACGACTCAGTGGATGCAATAAGCGTTACTTCCTCAGAGGGCGACAACCAAGCTTGCACATACCCTGGGCTCCACATTGAACCGATGTTGTCGTATCCGCGGCCTTGCTCGATTCGATAAAGAACATCTGGCAATTCTTTTTCATCTAAGGTTAAAGCAGCTGAATTGCCATGGACGGTCATGTTCAGTGACGGGAAATCACGTCCGCGGGCGGAGAGCTCGTAACGCCGTCCGCTTGCGGTCAAAACATAAGGCTCTGGGTTATTCAAAGAGACATGATCATCGTGGCCGCGAAAATGGACAGAGACTCGCAGTTTCAGCTGGACCGGACCGCCACCGCTTACCAGTCGGTAGTTCACGTGGACCGTATTCTGTCGATACGGCATGTAGACTCGCTTCTCAATCCGATGTCCATTGATGTCGTACTCCCAGACGGGCAGGCCCAATTCCAATCGGAAGTTCCGGAAGATGGTCAGACCACTTTTCTCAAGGGATCGTTTCGCTTGTTCTACAAGTCCAAAAGAATAGCTCGAACGATCATCCAGTTGAAACTGCTCACCCAAGTGATTGAGTAGCATGACGCGTCCCAGTGGAGCAGGATGCGCCGCGATGAGCAAACCATGGTAACGCCGCGTCGATGCGCCTGCGATGGTTCCTGATGCGTAACCGCCAAGACCATTCGTAACCAACCATTCTTTTTCGATCAACGAATCTAAGTCGCTGCGGTCGATCTCTCGAGTGAAAGACCTCTCCGCAACGGGCGACGTGCTACGAGCTTCCTCGCTCATCTAATTCGGCTCCTGGTTAATGTGGGCTATAGCGTTGCCATTTTTCAAACGCCCTCAAGCACAATGGCCGTTTGAGCGGGCAAAAACCACTTACCTTCTTCGTTGACCGGAGAACGACGACCGCTGCCTCCGTATAGGAAATCCTCAGTTGAAAGTAGTACCTTCCACTGTTTCTTAATCGGTGGTGCAAGTAATGGTTCTGGAACATTCGCCAAGTTCAAATCGTGTCCCATGTTTACGACTAGTAATCGATCTTGATCGTTCTCGAAAAAGTACCTTAGTACGAAGGCATTTGAAGCGAGCACAGCTCCATCCACGTCGCGCGCCCCTGACGGCTGGAAGCCGGGCTCAAGCCGCCGAAGTTTCAGCAGATCTTTAATCATCCGATAGTCGCTCGCATGCTTTTCTCTTTCTCCGAAATCAAGCTTGCAACGAAGAAATGTTTGTCGATCATGCGGCAATGCAAGATGCGCCTCGGCGATGGGGTCTTTTAGACTTGGGAACTGCTTCAGCGATCCAACGCGACCCGCCTGGACTAGTTCACGCAGTTCATCATCAAAGTCAGCGAAATACAAAAAGGGACTCGACGAAGCAAACTCTTGACCTTGAAAGAGCAGTGGTGTGTTAGGCAACAGCAGTGTCAGCGCCGTGAAAGTTCGATACAGTGCGGGACTTGCCAGTTGATGAGCGCGCAGGCCCCTACCTGAGTTGGCAATTTGGTCATGATTTTGCAGAAAGCAGATGCAAGTTCTTGGATGCAGATCCAAGCCTGGGCGACCGCGGCACTTGTCCTGCCAGGCATACCATTGCCCTTGAAAAAGATATCCATACTTGGCGGCAGAAATGAACTCTTGGGGAGTTCCCTTATAGTCGGTGTAGTAGGCTTCCTGGCGTCCTGTCAGTGCGACCATCGCCGAGTGATGGTAATCATCATTCCAGACAGCATCTAATCCATTGCCACCTTGTTCCACGGGACGACACAATTCAGGATATTGCACTTCGCTCTCTGCACTAATCAGGATGCTACGATCAACCGCCGCGTTGCGGGCTGTATCCGCGATCTGGGTCAAGATATGGGATTCGGGCGGTGAAGCATCGTAGATGTTCTGCGTCGCATCGAGACGCAGTCCATCGATGTGAAACTCGCGGATCCAGTAGGCAACGTTGGTTAGATAGAACTCGCGTACGAACTCATTTAGTTCGCCGTCAAAGTTGATCGCAGATCCCCAGTCTGTTTTGTAGCGATCCGTAAAGTAAGCGGGTGAAAAATTTGCCAAGTGATTTCCAATTGGGCCTAAGTGGTTATAGACCACGTCAAGGATGACTGCGATTTCATGCCGATGTGCCTCATTGATGAAGTTACGAAAATCGTCGGGTGTTCCATACAAACGTGACGGAGCAAAAAGATTGACTCCGTCATATCCCCAGCCAAATTCTCCTGCGAATTCGGCCACGGGCATAACTTCAATGCAATTGATACCGACCTCAGCTAGTTCTGGTAATTCATGGATGGCGGCTTGAAAAGTACCGTCGCTGGTAAATGTTCCAATGTGCATTTCATAGATCACGGATCCATTCAGCTCACGACCATGCCAATCGTGATCGGTCCACTTAAATAAATAAGGATCGATGATCTGCGATGGACCGTCGGGGCCCTGCGGTTGAAATCGCGAAGCGGGATCTGGAAATTGGTCCTGTCCGCTCAGTCGAAAGCGATAGCGCGCCCCCGCGTGCACACTGGGAGCGAAGCCCGAAAAGTAACCGTTGTCCTCGGACTGCAATTCGAATATTTGGTCGTCAATCACCACATCGACACGTTGATGTGTGGGGCTCCATAGGCGGAAATGAGTTCCGTCGGAGAAAACCTCGGCCCCAATCGGATAGGTCCGCCGAAATCCCATACGATAATCGCTCTCTAGAAAGTACTCTGGTTTGTTCAACGATTACAAAAGGCAGGATTGCGGACGCGTAATCCGCAACATTCATACCGAGAATAGAATTGTTTTTAGAAGAATCGAAGTATTCGAATGTTCGATAATTTCGGCCGCAAATAATGAGATGGTGCGCGATAAGAAACCGAGCTGCGCGAAATGAACGCCACAGTTATCGACAGTGGCAAAAATTGACCCGTGCTATGAATCGTTTTATAGTACGCTGCCAGTAAACGATGGGACGCGGTAGACCTAATGAAAGAGCGAGGGACACAGCAGATGTCTCGGTTTTTTCTGACCCTCACCCCCTAGCCCCCTCTCCCCGAGTACGTGGCGAGGGGGAACCAGGAATCAACCAGGAATCAACCAAGAATCAACGAGGAATCAACGAGGAAGCAACGAGGAAGCAACGAGGAATCAACGAGGAATCAACGAGGAATCAAGAACCACGTATCAACCAGCTCGGCAGATATCTACTGAGCGTTCTTCCAGCGATCGGCGGGCGGAATAAAGGCGTCCATCGCTGCGAGTTCTTCGCCTTTAACGGTGGCGGCGAAGCGGACTCCTAGAGTAGCAATGCGGTCGGCAGCTTCGGTCAGTTCAGCCGAATTATTCAACCGAAGTTTTATCCCACTAAAAACGGTTTGAATTTCTTCAAGCAGCGGTTGCTTCAGTTTGGCTTGTGCGGCCTGCAAGCGTTTGGCGGCTCGAGATGCACGCTGCGCGGAATTGATTCCAAAGGTTGCTTTCTCGGTTGCAGCCGCAGTGGCTCGCAAACTGAACTCGAGATCGGCGATCATGCCTGCCATAAACAACTGGCGAAGTCGTTCAGGACTGGACACTTCATTGGTGTTCCCATTGCTACGCAGAAAATTGTGTCGAACCATTCCTTGCGACCAAGAGACCAATTCAAAATCCATGCTGCCCACTTTGTGGCCGCCGACATTTACAAGGCGTTCGTCGGGTACCGTGTGACAGCGATAGCAGCTCTGAGCAACCATGTAAACATTGACTGGGTTGCGCATGCCGCCATTAATGCTCGCACGAAGTCGATCGATTCGGTGTTCGTCTGACTCGGCATCTTTGGTTACGCCAGCGCCGCCGTAGTCGTTGTGAACATTAATCCAACCCTGAGCTGCCCCGTGGCACGATTCACAGGAAACTCCAGCGACAGCTTCTAGGCCGGCTACATGCTTCTTGACTGTGTAGTGACACTTCATGCACGCGGAATTCTCTTTGAACGACTCGATTCCCATTTTATGGGCGATCTGTTGCGCTTCAGGTTTACGGTGAAGAGTCAGAAAAGTTTCGCTGTGCGGCGTCTGTTTCCAAACACTTATCTCCGCAGCATGGCATTTCTCGCAACTCGCGACGCCAAGAACCTGATGTGGATCCAAATTCACTTTAACTTCGGAATCGCGGGGATCCGACTTTTCGTCGTTGAAACTCATCCCAATGCTCGCAGCAATCCATGTAATCGAGAGCACCGCAAAAATAAATTTGGTTGTCATGTTGGCAAACACCCGAGTCAGCTTTTGCGAGTCGACATTCTGCGAATTTGAACGCAGATGAAACTTTAATTCTCAAAAATAGCCCGCATTTTAGATACGCAGCGATTGGCGGAACTTCTTAGAGTCAAACTGCCGCGCCGTGGCGGGATGTATTCTTGCTCTATTCCGTACAATCGGATTAACAAGACTACTCTACGCTTCCAACACAAGATCTGTAATCGGATGGGCGACGCAAGTCAGGCATTCGCCGCTTGCAAGTTCAACACCTACTTGTCGGTCATATTGAACCTGACCTGAAATTAATTTCACTCGGCAGCTACCACATACACCGCTCAGGCAACCGCTTGCGATTTCAATCCGGTTGGCTTTCGCAAGTTCCCAGATGCTTTGATCGGGATCATTCCATTGCGATTCCGTTTCACTCAACGCAAATCGAATGGTGTGCGCGTCAAATTCAGTCGACTCAGAAATCGACGGCGTGGCGTGCGAACCGAATGATTCCCAGTGAATACGCTCGGGAGAGACGCCGCCATCTACTAACTGTTCACGTATCATTTCCATCCATGTGTCCGGTCCACACATGTAGTAGTCAGCATTAGGGTTGTCAGCGAGACCAGCCGCCGTTGCGCCGTCAAGTTTTCCAGCGTGGAATTGACCTGAAAGTTGTGACGCGAGTGACTCGATTTCGCCCTCTTCCGCTCTGCTTAGGAACGTATGGGCTTGCATCGATGCAAAATCGCTTTGCCATTGGTGCATAGCCTGCCCAAGCGGCCAATGCTCACGGTTCTTAACTTGACACAGCAAAGTCACTTTACGATAGGGCGTATGTTCCAGCGACCATCGCAAGATGCTTGCCATCGGTGTGATCCCTACTCCTGCGGCAATAAGAACGATGTCTCCAGTGGACTCTCCAGGCAAGTAGAATTGACCGCTCGGCCCGCCAACGAACAAGCAATCGCCTTTTCCGATTCCTCGATGCAACCATGCGCTCAGTCCGCCTGAGGTACCGCGAACTGGCTCAAGTTCAGTTGCTTGGTGTTTAACGGTAATACGCCAGTAGCGAGCGTCAGGAGAACTAGAAAGTGAATAGCAGCGGGTGGCTTGATAGGCGCCCGCCATGGCTGGACGCACCATGATGTACTGGCCGGGCCGAAAGTCAGGTAATGGTTGACCATACGGATCCACGAGATAAAACGACCGGCAGTCGATTGACTCCTGCACCACGTCCGCAACCTCGAGTATTCGCCACTGGATTGCGGCCGGCGAGAGGTTGGTGTTGCCCAACTGGGAAGTCAATCGAGCAACTTGTGAAGACTGGGACAAAACGTCCAAACGCTGGCGAAGTTGTTCAGCATTTTGAAGACGATGAAAACGCCAGCGGAGTACACCGACGGAAAACTGCGCTAATTGAACCATTATGAAAGCAACCAGCGCAATCGTCAGCCACCAATACTCTATCATTTACCCCTCCGCATGATCCGGCTAGAATTTCAAAACCTAGCTTATGAATTCCGATCGTTGGGGATATAGGGCAAATAAATGTTCTATTCGGTTGACAGTTCCCTAAAACAAGCCTAATTTTCCCCCTCCTCGGAATTTTCGGTAGCGTTTTGTTCAGTTCCGAGGGGTAGGTGAAGTCTCCATGCAACCCTATTCACGTGACAGCGGATTTTGACGTCATGAGTGAACCAGTGCCTCAAGTGCTAACAAGTGACGACAAAATGGCTCTGTGCGAACGCCAGATCGGCTACGCATTCAAAGACCCAAATCTATTGTTAGCCGCTTTGACCCATGCCTCCGGTGCAAGCAATCGGCTAGCATCCAATGAGCGGCTGGAATTTCTGGGGGACTCTATTTTGGGTTTTGCAATTTGCGCCTGGTTGTTCAATCGTCATCCCGAATACCAAGAAGGCGAATTGACTCAGATCAAATCTGCAGTAGTCAGCCGTCGGACGTGTGCAAAAGTCAGTCGCAAGTTGGGACTGGAAGATTGTTTGATCATCGGTCGCGGTATGCAGCAAGCCACGGGTGTTCCCAAAAGTTTGCTGTCCGATGTCTACGAAGCTTTGATCGCGGCTATCTATTTAGATGGAGGCTGGGATTCAGCCTGCGAGTTTATCATTCGAACGCTTGCCGAAGAATTGACTCTTGCCGTAAAAGGGCATTCAGTTGGCAATTACAAATCGGCTCTACAGCAGTTGGCACAAAAGGACCATGGCGCGGCACCCTGCTATCGCTTAGTCCAGGAACAAGGGCCCGACCACAGCAAGTCGTTCAAGATCTCGGCTGAAGTCAGCGGACGACAATTTACTCCAGCTTGGGGTCGAAACAAGAAGGACGCCGAACAACGAGCCGCCGGAAATGCACTTGCTGAACTTCGTGGTGATAGTCCACCTTATACCGAAGTTTAGTGTTCTGAATTTAGAGTCGGAAAGCAGCAGCAAGCTGGAAGTCTACCCCACGTCGGCAAGCTGGAAGCCTACCCCACTTTACTCTAGCGTTTCAAGGTCGATGGATGCTGAGTTAAGCAGAGTTGCAAGCTCAGCGATTGTACTAACTTCCATCTTTGTAAATACAGCTTGTCGACGACGATCGACCGTACGCATTCCAATATCCATCACTGTTGCCATATTCTTGTTCGGCACACCAGCCAGCATCTGCTTCATTACAGTACGCTCTTCATCAGTCAGCGTAGCAATCAAGCCCTTCACACGCTTAATCAACTGCTGTTTTTCATAATATTGGGTGCTTGCATCCAGAGCGCTCTGAACCGAAGCAACTAGCTCTTTACTGGAATGAGGTTTTTCCAGCAGTGTGTATGCACCTTTGCGCATCACATTCACGACGGTCGGAACGTCAGCCGTGCCTGACAGCACAATGACTGAAAGCGGGCTATGGATTTCGTTGAGATGTTGCTGCAAACGGACTCCGTCAATGCCAGGCATTTGCAAGTCAGTAATGACGCATCCGGCCGATTCTAAAGCGGCTTGACTTAGAAACTGGTCGCCTGACGAGTAACATTGCGGTTCATAGCCAAAACGATTCAAAACCGCTTTTACCGATTCCAAGACCGTCAGGTCATCATCCACTACAAACAAGTTTCCAGTGCTCACTTTACCGTCTCCAACAGAATACTGACAATGACCGTCATGGGATTGCGGTTCGTTGGCAGATGCGTGCAATTAGAGCACTCGCATCTGCGACACCGTAGTTCGTTGTCAAGTATAACGAGTTGTACGCCTGTGGATCACTGGACTAAATCGAAAAACAGGCCCATTCATGCGCAAAAGCAATTTAAAGTGTGACATTTAGAACTAGCATTAGCCCGTTTGATCCCATCCAGTTGATTTGTCGCGTCCATCGTTGTTAACGTCATCGTCTAAATCTAGTAAGCGAAGTTCCTCAAGCCAAACGCGAATGTCATGTTCGTATTCGCTTGCAAGGTCGCCAAACACCAGTTGACGATGAAACTGCGCAGCGCCGTCCTCCAACAACTCAGCAGCCTCAGCGCTCGGGAAACGACGTGCCGGATCCGGTGTCACAAATCGTCGGCAAAGATTCATCAAAAGATTGTTGCAAACCACATCCGGCGGTAACAGCTTGTGGAGTTCGCTTGGAAGCCTTCGCTTCGCTTCAAGCAACTCTGAAAAATTTAAATCACTGGAAAAACAAGGCCTGCCAGAAAGCATTTCTATCAGCACATAGCCCAAACTTGCCAAGTCGCTACGAGGCGTTGAACAGGATCCTTCGAGAACTTCTGGTGCTGCATAGGCTGGCGTGCAAGCTCGCGTCGGCGGCAAGTTGTCCAACTCAAAGGCCGATCCAAAGTCGATCAGCTTTGCGTTTCCGGTTCGCTTCAACATGATGTTAGAAGGCTTAATGTCGCCGTGGACAATCCTCTCACGATGAAGAGCCGCGAGAGCGGCCAAGCAATCTCGAACGATCGCAACCGCTACGCCCGCCTTAAATCGACATTGCTCGGGGCCAAAGGTAGCGATCACACTGTCGATGTACTCCCAGCGCTTAGGTTGCGAACGATCTCGGACCATGGCTAACCGCACCGGGTTCATCATCTCACGCAAATCGTACCCATCGATCCACTCCATGATCATCACACGAATACTGTCGCGATCGACGAAATCTTGAACATCCAGCACGTTATCTTGCTGGATCATGGCTACGCGGGACGCAACCCTAGCCAATCGTTCCATCGACTTTACATACGCCGAAACGCTGGAAAAACGCTCGGGTGAAAAGACCTTCATTGCAACAGGCAAATTGAACCCATCGGCACCTTTGCGGCGACTGAGATAGACGACACCTTGTCCGCCGCTTCCAAGCTCGCGCTCTAAACGGTGGTAGGTCGTCCATTGGACCTTACCAGTACTAATCAGTTCCTGGTAACGCTCCAAAAGCGTATTTGTAGGTGGTGGGTTAGGTTGATCCAAAACGCCTCGCGTCTTCTCCTCATTCAACATCGTCGTCGTATGCATATCGCCTCCTGCACTCCGTTCCCCGCCAAGAACTGTTCCAACATCCAAACGACTATAACCTCGACCACGCTCCAAGCCAACTCACTTTGTCTTCAATTGCTTGCAAATCGACTCCCAGTCAAACCGGTCATAAAGCCCTCAACATGCACGGTTTACAACCACTACCAATTCGCAACCGTCGAGTCCGGATGTGGAAAGCCAAGCTTTTTATCTACCAGATTCAACAGTGACTCTCCCCTCAAGTAGCGCCTTAAATTCTTACATGCCAACTGCGTTGAATCGTCAACACGACTGGCTGCTTGCGCTCCGACGTGTGGGGTAATCAACACGTTTGGTAATTCCCAAAGCGGACTGCTTTCCGGTAACGGTTCCACAAATGTGACATCTAAGCCTGCTCCGGCCAAGTGACCACTCTTCAGGGCCGCTGTTAGAGCGTTTTCATCAACGCATTGGCCCCGTGCTACGTTAATCAAATAACTGCCAACTGGCATTTTCTCAATAACCGTGACATCAATGAGCTTTTCAGTGTTCGCGTTGAGCGGCAAGCACAATATTAAAATGTCACTTTCAGCAGCCAAATCATGCAGCCGATCCGCGGGCCAAAGTTCTATTACTGTCGCAGGCTTATGTACCGGAAAATAGTCCGTCGCCTTTACCGTCACCTGAAAAGGTACCAACAGCTCCGCCAATCGCCGTCCATTGCCTCCAAAGCCAACAATACCGACCCGTTTCCCGCGCAAGTCATCAGTGGGTCGCCTTACAAATTCTTTCTTCAGTGTCTGACGAAAGAAAGTCGGAATGCCGCGCAGCAGTCCAAGCAACAGTGCGAGCGTTTGTTCACCAACTTGATTTGCGAACAAGCCAGATGCGCTACAAACGGTGATCGGCGAATCAATCACACTTGGTACCAAGCAATGATCCAAGCCCGCTGCCGAACTTTGGATCAGCTTCAAGCGTCCTTGTTTGACCACTGAATCCCAGTCCACCGGAACTTTGGCGTGGCCTACGAAAATGTCTGCATCGGAAATTGCTTTACCAATCCCCTCTTGCCCAGCGTTGATAACTGTAGCACCGGGTGCCGAAGCCTGAATCCATTCAAGATGTCGGGCGTCAACTGGGTAGCACAAAACAATGTTCATGTGTGTTAACAATCTGCAAATCGACTTTCAACGTCAGCTTGGCATCGCCAACTTGTTGGTCATGTTTCTGGTCCACTTCGGCCCCTGCATGAAGAGTGCCTAGTTCGCAAATAGGGCTGCCAGTGTACCATAAGGAATCCAAATCCCGGATGACCCGATCGTTATGAATTCAACTCCAACTGCTGTCGACAATACTTTTCCGCCTCCAGCTGCGAAATATGACCCGAAATCAGAATCCTATTTGACATTTGGTCAGTGGTGGCAAAGCAACTGGGGCCCTGGGCCGCTGATCCGCTTGGCACTGCCGTTGATGATGTCCGCTGGATTTGTTTCGCTCACACTGTTTACCGATCGCACGTTGCTGTATTGGCAAAGCGAATCGGCTGCGTCAGCTGCAATGGGTGCGGGAGCTCTATACTGGACAATCGGTTGCTTGCCCATGGGTTTGCTTGGCTATCTGAGCACGTTCGTATCCCAGTACCGGGGCTCAGGGCAACCGCATCGTGTGGGCGTCGCTTACCAGCATGCCTCGGCGATCGCTTGGATGTTCGTACCGGTCTATCTTTTTTTAATTTTGATCGCACCATGGTTCTTCACTTCGTCCGGTCATGCGCCCGAGCTCGTTGAGCTTGAATCGAACTATTTGCGAGTGGTGCTCGTCGGTGGCATCTCAGTTCTCTTCTACAGCGTGCAAAGCGGATTGCTCACCGGTCAAGGTCGCACGGCCATCGTGCTCGCCGTCGATGCCCTGGGAACTATTGTAAACCTTGTCCTAAGCGTCATTTTGATTTTTGGACTCGGTCCGATCCCAGCGATGGGCGTGATCGGTGCCGCCGCCGGTACTGCCGTCTCATTCTGGATGAAGCTGCCCATCATGCGTTGGATCATTCGCCGAGATCATCGCATGTGCGAAACGTACTCTGTTGGAACAGCCAAGCCCTGGGAACGCGATATGTTGCGACGCTTGGTAGTATTCGGTACGCCCGCTGGCTTGCAAATGCTCGCCGAAGCTGGTTGTTTTTCGCTCATCATGCTCCAAGTCGGCAGCCTTGGTCAGCTTCCTATGGCAGCCACCACGCTCGCACTCGGCTTGAATGTTCTCGCATTCGTCCCCATGATTGGGCTCGGCATCGGAGTCGGTGTACTTGTCGGCCAGCATGTGACCGAAGGACGCATTGATCTCGCGAGACGCACAGTATGGTGCGCTCTATCGCTTTCGATGATTTACACCAGCTTCTTCGCCATCACACTTGGTTTGTTCCCGCATACTATGGCATCGCTGTACGCCCTCGGCACGCCCACCGAGCGCTTTGCCATCATGGAACCGATGCTCGTACCACTATTGCGAATTATCGCAATCTATTGCGTACTCGATGGGATTCAAATCGTTTTCGTCGGAGCCATCAAAGGTGCCGGCGACACTTGGTTCGTCTTGCTCGCTACGTTTTTTGTATCCGGCGGCTCCGTCGTCGTAGGCTTGATCTTGCAGGAGTACTTAGGCGCCAGTTTGCTGCTATGGTGGTACGTCATCGCCGGCTGGGTAGCCGCTATGGCACTTGCATTTTGGTTACGCTACGTTCAAGGAGCTTGGGAAACCAAACGAGTCATCGAACAAGTTCATCAAGTGGTTTAAGATTCGTGTTTGTCGCTTAAAATTAACCGGCCTCGCAAACACTCCTCTTTCCCTAACTTCCGCAACAGAGACCTTCAACATGCAATTTCGACAACTCGGGCAATCGGATCTAAAGCTCAGCACCATCGGCTTTGGTTCGTGGGCTATTGGTGGCGGCGATTGGAAATTTGGTTGGGGCAACCAAGATGCCCGTGAAGCCATCGACGCCATCATCGCCGCAGTTGACCTCGGTATTAACTGGATCGATACCGCCGCAGTCTATGGTGGCGGTAAGTCCGAAGAATTGGTCGGTCAAGCCCTAAAAGAGCTCGGTTCAGCTCGCCGCCCGATCGTTGCTACAAAGTGCGGTCGCGTGATGCGCGACCCCGAAACGATCGACAAAGTGCTCAAACGCGACAGCATCATCGCCGAGTGCGATGCGAGCCTCAAGCGACTGGGCGTCGATTGTATCGATCTTTATCAAATGCATTGGCCCGAGCCCGACGAAGACATCGAAGAGGGCTGGCGCACTCTGGTCGAACTCAAACAACAAGGCAAAGTCCGCGAGATCGGTGTCTCCAATCACAACGTCGAGCAACTGAAGCGACTGGAAGCCATCCATCCCGTCTGCTCGCTGCAACCACCGTACAGTTTAATTGTACCCGATGCCGAACTGGAATTACTGCCCTACTGCGGCCAGCAAAAAATCGGTGTCGTCACCTACAGTCCCATGTACAAAGGGTTGCTCACCGGAAAATTCACGTTCGAGCGGGCTGCATCGCTTCCCGAAAGTGACCATCGATCTCGCGATCCGCGTTTCCAATCGCCGCAAGTTGAGAAGCACTTGCAACTAGTCGATGGCCTTCGCGTGATCGCCCAAAAGCACAACCGAACAGTCGCAGAGCTTGCAATCGCTTGGGTCCTCCGCCGTCCGGAAGTCACCTCAGCAATCGTAGGTGGCCGCCGCCCATCGCAAGTTGCCGAAACTGTAAAGGCCGCTGACTGGAATCTTTCTGTCGAGGATATTCAGGACATCGAAGCACTATCCGTTGCGACGTAAATTGGAATCGTTAAACCCAGCGGTAAACAGAGCGTCACTATTCGGCTAGCAACTTGCGAATAGCTTGAAGGTTCGCTTGTTCGTCAAAGAGTGCTTCGACGGGAATGGTAAGCCCAATGATTGCTCGGCATTTCAGTACGCCTGAACCCGATTTCAGGGCGAGTGAATATTCGCCGTTTTCAAGCAGATATTGCTCGACAATTTTTTCAGCGGCGTCAACGATCCAGTATTCAGCGACGTCGTTACTGGCGAAATCTTCGAACTTCACGCCGCGATCGCGTACTTCCGTTGAATCGGATAAAACCTCGACCGCCAAATCCGGTATCGGGAACTTCACTGTGTCGGGAGTAAGATCGGAGGATTTTTCAAGCCCAAAGAAAACGACATCAGGTTCATAATCATTGCGAGGGAAAACACATAGACACTTTTCATTCTTGACTTGGCCAAGGCGATGAACTGCGACAAATATATTGAGCAATTTGAAGACATGACCTGTTACATCCAAAAGTCGATTGCGTGCAGGCGAATGTAAAACTACTTTTCCGTCAATGAACTCGATCTTCTGATCGGGCGTCATATCGTGATAAAACTGATTACGTCGCTGACGCTCCAATTCTAGTTCGGCTTGCAGGATCGCGATCGCTTGTGGCAACTGCGGCGAACGGCGTAGAGGTTCAATCAGTCTTTCTACCGACGACATTGGAAAAATCTCTAGCGGGAAAAGGCAGAAACCAATCCCAATTATAGCTCATAAATGCGCAGCTGGAACCAAGTTTCTATTCTGCTTTCGCCGCAACTAGCATGACGCTTCGCAGGCTTGCTCGTTTATAACTTTTGCCCGACCATTTTTGCCAAACGTATTCCGATTGCCTCTTACTTCCGAGCGCTCATGTCCCGGAACTGCTTCCATGATAGTAACTTGATCCCTTGCTCTTCGATGAATTTGCGAGTCATCGGGTCGGTAAACAATACTCGATCCTGATCGCGTCGAGCTGCGCTGTCGGTGATCGCACGCAGTTCCTCGCCATCCTGGCCGCAGTGAATGATCAACTGCGTTACACCGGGTTTGATCTTGGCAATCTCATCCAGGTATAGTTGCTTGCGCTGATCAGGAACGTTGCCACCATAAAACTGAAGCATTCCATCAAGGATTGGTAACTTGCGTTCTTCAAGCTTGGCAACACAATCCTTCAGTCGATCCGCCAGGGCCGGGTGATCTCGCGCAGTCTCGGCATCAAGTTGCTTAAAGAAGAGAATCGGCAGATTGTATTCGAGCGATAGACCAACGTAGACTTCTACAAGATCAGGTCGGCTGACTACGGCACCCATGTGAGTGTCGAGATGGCTTAACGGTACACCGAATGCCAGCGCTTTGTCGATCTGTGCCTTGAGCTCAACCTTTACCTCGTCTGCTTTGGCATGCGTGACGACTTGTTCAACGTTGTCCCATAAAAAGCCTTCGCTATCAACCAAGCTAGGAACGCGGTCTTTTGATGCTACAGGCCCCCAGCGATAGTTGTCCCACTCGGAGTTCAGCGTTAAGTGAATACCGTAGTCATACTGCAGATGAGTTTTCGCATACACGGCAAACTCTTTGAACCACGGGCACGGCACCATCACACTGGCGGACGTTACGATGCCGCTTTCCAGACCGGCTTGCGTAGCCACATTTACTGCATGCGACATCCCAGCATCATCGGAATGCACAATCAAATACCGAGGCTTTTCCTGCCCAGTTACCAAGGAAGTCGGCAAGAGAACCAAGAGAGTCAACAGTAAACGCCGAATCAGATTCACATGCATGAAAACACAATGTCCATAGAGTTGGGCTGCAAAGTAAAAGAGCTATTGTAACGCCAGATGTTACGAACGATGTGTACAGAGCGTAATTACCGATGTGTCATTGTGAGTGACGCTCGTGTCGCTCTTCCGTTACCTTGTTCGTTGGCGCACAACCCGTAAATTGTCTTCAAATTTCGGGTTTTCTTGATTTCAGCCTTCCATTCGTTGGGAATCCTCTAAGATGCCAGTATTGCCGAGCGGAACGGATGCTGAACCTAAGTCCGCTGCAATCTCGTGTATCAATCGGAAACTAGACGGACTATAATTTGCTTTAAATCCGTACGCTTCTATTCTTATCTTGAATTGGGCTTGCTCCTTGAGTTCTCAAGAAATTCCGTCGTTATCTTTGAAAGACAAAGACCCCAAGCGGGATGGTGCTTCTTCTTTGGACGCTCGTGTTCGATCCTTGAAGATCGCCAAGGAAGATCGACTGGATTATCAAAAGTCCAGCGGCAGGTTCCCTTGGTTAATTGCAATCACCCTAGGTGCCGTGTGCATCTGGTTGGCGTATCGCGATGACGAGATTATGGCTAAGTTCGGTGTCAAAAGAGATTCGGCCGAAGTCGCCAATGCTGAACCAGAGGTCGCTAAAAAGGTCGACAATGGAGCTCCTGCCCAATCCACAAAACCTACACAGCCAGTCAATCCCGCAGCCCCGCCGATCAATCCTTCACCAGGCAATGAAAAATCGGTATCACCCAACCCGATTGCACTTGAATCGCGTGGATACGTGATTGCCAAGCATCAGGTACTAGTAAGTCCACAGGTCAGCGGTCGTATACTTAGCCTCAACATTGAAGAAGGACGCCGAGTACAAAAAGGCGAGATTCTGGCTGAAGTGGAACGGACCGAATATCAAGCCGATTTTGATCAAATGCGAGCTACCCTTCTCCGGAGCAAGGCGGAATTGTCGGAACTTGAAACTGGATCTCGACCACAAGAAATTGCTGGCGCCTTGGCAGACCTTCAAGAGCAAGAGGAAGTGGCCGTCCAATTGGAATCCGAATACAAACGAATGAAAGATGCCCTCAAATCGAATTCGATTTCGATGACCGAATTTGAACAATCGCAAAGCAGTTATCTAAGCACTCGCAAACGCATTGAAAAGCTGCGTCAGTCCCTATCAATGATGAAAGAAGGGCCACGCAAGGAACGAATTGAAGTGGCTCGGGCGGCGGTTATCCAAGCCGAAGCCAGCTTAGACAAAGCTAAATGGCGTTTGGAGAATTGCACTTTGCGAGCCCCCATCTCAGGCACGATTTTGAAGAAGAACGCCGAAGAAGGCAATCTTGTGAACCCAGTTGCATTCAGCGGTTCCACTAGTGTCTGCGACATCGCTGATTTGTCTGACCTTGAAATCGATCTGAACATTCAGGAGCGCGATGTTTCAAAAATCTACGTCAATCAACCATGCGAAGTCCGCTCCGAAGCCTTTCCAAAGCGGGTTTACAAAGGTACAGTCTCTCGATTGATGCCCATCGCAGACCGAGCCAAAGGAGCTGTCCCGGTTCGCGTTGCAGTAAAGGTTCCCGAAGAGGAAGAAGGGGTCTACCTCAAGCCTGAGATGAGTGCCATTGTTGTGTTCTTCAGCAATACCGGCCAGTAGACACCAGTTTTGGTAATAGGCATTTTTGCAGGCCGTGTGCCACTGGATTCCAGTGAACCGGAGTAGATGAGCTTACTTGCCGCTACTCTTGCCAATGCCTATAAACTCGGCGTTAAAGTTACCAAAGTGCGAAAGCAAATGAAGCCCAAGACTTTCCAATACAGTACTGCAACAGTGCGGCCAACGCGCTCTAGACTAGCGATCGTAATGGAAGATGATAGGCTGTTAACTTAGTGATAGCAGACGCAAACTGGAAGCATAACGGTTCAACCGCAAGCTGGAAGCATACGCCACGCACACGTCTCCATTTCACCAACCTCCAAGGTACTAATCGAGTGGCAACAGAAGCAATTGTAAGAGTTTCGCATGTGTCGCGGTATTTCAAGCGAGGATCGGAGCGAGTTAACGTCCTCAACGAATTAGACCTCGACGTTCCGGAAGGTCAGTTCTTAGCGCTGATGGGGCCAAGCGGTTCGGGCAAAACGACTTTACTCAACCTCATCGCTGGCTTAGACACTCCGAGCGAAGGCGAAATTTGGGTCGGCGATCGATGCGTGTCGAAAATGACCGAAGCCCAGCTTGCTCGATGGAGAAATGAGCATGTAGGCTTCGTCTTTCAGTTCTATCACTTGCTACCCGTGTTGACAGCTTATGAAAATGTCGAGTTGCCGTTGCTGCTGTTACCGTTGAGTGCAAAGAAGCGTCGTGAGCAAGTCATGACGGCTCTCGAACTCGTCGGCCTCAACGACCGCAACTCACATATTCCAAGCCAACTTTCTGGGGGCCAGCAGCAACGCGTCGGCATCGCCCGAGCCATCGTGACCGATCCAACTTTGATCGTCGCCGACGAACCCACCGGTGACTTGGATGCCAAGTCGGCCCATGAGATTTTGGATCTCCTCAATGTTCTGCAGCGTTCACTTAACAAGACAATTTTGATGGTGACGCACGATCTTCGAGCGGCTCGTCGGGCCGATCGAATTCAACACCTCGACAAAGGTCGATTGGTGGATCAACCGGACGAAGCCCTTTACGAAGCGGGTTAGGAGAACACTCATGAAATTTTTGATGCTGATTGTCAAGAATCTTCGTCGTAATCTGGTTCGGTCCATGTTGACCAGTGCCGGCGTGATGGTGCTCGTGTTTGTCATTACGCTGATCTGGTCCATTCTTGGATTCCTAGACATAGCGACATCGGAAAAGACTAGCAATTTTAAAGGCATTGTTACAGAGAAATGGAGCATACCGAGTCAAATGCCATTCTCGTACGCGGCCACTCTTGAGAATGGAGCGGCTCGCGAAGAGTCCGACGTGAAACCGATCGACTCGATGACTTGGCAGTTCTTTATCGGTTCGACTGAAAAGGGCACCATGGGTTTCAACAGTTTCATCTTCGCCTTTTGCATGGAACCGAAAAAACTGCTGACGATGATGGACGAGCTCGATTCTTTGCCGCCCGGTCCGCGCGCAGAGTTGGACGACGCGATCAAAAAAATGGAAGGCAATCGCCAGGGGATTATCGTCGGGCAAAAACGACTTGCCGCAATTGAAAAGAAAGTCGGTGATCGAATCAAGATTTTTGGCACCAACTACCGCGATATCGAATTGGAATGTGAGATTGTAGGGACGTTTCCACTCGGTCGTTACGACAACAACACTTGCATCAATCGCGATTACTTAAACGCGTCGCTTGAAGCCTACCAAGCCACGAATAAGAAACCACATCCACTGGCCAACAAGACAATGAATCTAGTTTGGGTCAAAGTTCCCAACAAAGACACCTTTACGCAGGTCAGCAGCCAGATCGATAAGTCCCCAATGTTCGCCAGCCCGCCAGTTAAAATCGAGACCGCCTCCTCGGGCGTTTCCAATTTCTTGGCTGCCTATAAGGACTTGCTAACCATCCTCCGCTGGGTACTCGCACCATCGATCATTGCGACGCTCGCAGTTGTCATTTCCAATGCAATCAGCATCAGTGTTCGTGAACGCCGCAAAGAGATGGCGGTTCTGAAAGTGATCGGATTCCAGCCGAATCAGATTATGTTCTTGGTACTTGGGGAAGCTATTTTCCTCGGAGTTGTCGCAGGCTCGGTCAGCTCGATTGGAACTTATTTCTTTGTAAATAAAGTCCTAGGCGGCATTCCGTTTCCAATCGCTTTCTTCTCAAGTTTTCCTGTCTTGGATGGAGCGCTATGGTGGGGAGCGGCGATTGGGTTTGTAACCTCCTTTGCTGGAAGTATCCTGCCTGCTCTGTCAACGCGTTCGATAAAAGTAGTCGATGTTTTCTCCAAGGTTGCCTAAGTCGGCTGAAGTAATATGAACACAATGCTCAAGCTGCCCTTCGCCATTCTGAACGTACTCGGAATCATGGTCCTGTTTACCGCCGTCCTCGCAGGAATCGTCTGGTTCTCGTGGACGTTTATTACGTTCGAAAACGCATGGACACTGATACCAGGCTGTTTTACGTTCTTTGGCTTGATGTTAGCCATCGTCTACATGGCTCGCATTCCAATCGGCTACAACATTCGCAACTTGATCGTCCGCTATCGAACGACGCTACTGACTGCGGTTGCATTCACGATGGTTATCGGTGTCTTGACGTTCTTGATGGGTTTCATCAATGGGCTGAAGAAATTGACGCAGTCCAGCGGTAACCCTGAGAATGTGATTGTTCTATCCCAAGGAGCAACCGATGAAGGCGTCAGCAATATGGCGTTTGAGAACATGGGCGACATTGCTCAGCAAGAAGGGGTCGCTCGAAATGGCGACGAACCACTGTGCAGCCGGGAAGCTTACCTCGTGCTGAGCCTGCCGATCGCTGAGCCGAAGCCAGGTAGCCCCAGCCGACGACTGTTGCAAGTCCGCGGACTCTACGATCCTATCGCTTCAGCCAAGGTGCATAACTTCGAACTTTTTCCAGGTGGCGAGTGGTTCTCGGAAGCTGGAGTACGTCCTTCTGAAGATCCCAACAAACAACCGATCGTTGAGGTTGTACTTGGGGAAGGGATCGCGAGAGGTCTGGGAGCCGACCGCTCCGAAACAACGCGACTCGCTGCCAAGAATCCTGATAGTCTCGAAGTCGGCGATACGATTCAATTAGACACTCGCGAGCTTCTGGTAACTGGAATCATGAAGACCGAGGGCACGACGTTTGACTCTGAGGTTTGGGCTAAGCAAAGCGTCATTGGCCCACTCCTTGGTAAAGCGAACTATACGACGTTAGTGCTGCGAGCCACGAGCAAAGAAGAAGCACAGAAGTTAGAAGATTTCTTCAGCGGCAAAGACCCGTCGAACAAGTACGAAAAAACGCAGGTCAATGCTTTGACCGAAACGAACTACTTCAAGTCGCTTGGAGAGACCAATTTGCAATTGTTAATTGGAACAATGGTCGTCGCTGCCGTGATGGGATTTGGTGGTGTGATGGGAGTTATGAACACGATGTTTGCCGCGATCAGCCAACGGGTGCGCGATATCGGAGTTCTGCGTTTGCTGGGCTTCAGTCGATGGCGAATCCTGGTCAGCTTTCTTGTCGAGTCACTTCTGATCGCTTTATTAGGCGGGCTGGTTGGATGCCTGATTGGCTATTTGTTTGACGGATTCAGAGTGACCAGTATTGTCAGTAGCGGAAACGGACCAGCCGGCAAAGCGGTTGTATTTCGAGTTATCGTCGACTGGGGTGTTTTGGGAATTGGGCTGATGCTGAGCATGCTCATGGGCCTCGTCGGAGGTCTTATCCCTGCCCTTTCCGCCATGCGGTTCAAACCCCTCGAATCCCTCCGCGGCTAGCTGTTAGTGGCGTATGCTTCCAGCTTGCGTTTAATTCCACGCTCCTTAGCAAACGCCACAGCACTTCCATTTCGGCTCGCTTGGAACGTCCTCTTTACTTACTCACTAGGGCTTTGCCGTACTCCTACTCGATGCTCCTCTTGAATCGAGTACAAGTACCGCTTTATTGAGTAATCTTATCCCGTAGCACGCTCCCGGCGGAGGCTCTCTTGCATGTGATTCATCAAAAGTGCTGGATCATCCAAGTGGACGCTCCGCAGCTATTTAGCAGAAGTGTGGCAGAGATTAGATCGCGCCAGAATAACTGAAGTCAATCTAGTTTAAGATCAGCCTTTGCAAATGGCGTTTTCACGACACTTGCAAGGATAGACTGCATTGCATTCAGCCAAGTCTCCATTGCATGATGCTTCTCAACCCATTGCATTGCTAAATTTCGACGTTCCTGAACTTTGTTGGAAACATCCATCGCCCGACGAAATTCTGCCGCTAATGCAGTAGAGTCACTTGGTGCAACAAGCACACCGCGCTGGTTCTTGCCAATCAGCGTTCGAAGTGAACCGCTGCAATCGGTCGCAACCACTGCCGTGCCGAGCGCCATTGCCTCAAGTGCGACGTTAGGCAGGCCTTCATGTTCACTCGGAATACAAAGCAAGTTTGACTTGCGAATCATCGAATACGGATTTGGCAAGAATCCGTGAAACGTAACCTGATCTCTAATGCCCCACTGCAAAGCGAGTTGCTCAAGCTTGGTGCGATCAGGTCCGTCGCCAACAATGTCCAGGCAGATTGGCTGGTCGCTCTGCATGTTTGCTAACTTCAACGCTTCCAGTGCCAGCCGTTGTCCCTTCTCGTGCGACAACCTTCCCACGACCACAATCCGACCATTGGTCTTAACCGAGGCATCCTGGTTTTCAGGTGCGGGAGCTGCGGCGGCTGCGCGGACAGCTTCGAAGTCAACCGGATTGGGAAGCACCTTGATTTGGGAACGAGCCAAACCATAAAAGGACGCTGCATCGTCGGCGACCTGTTCGCTGACTGCGATCGTTACACATCCAGGTTGACGATATGCCGACGCCAAAAGCCGCTTTTTGAAAAAACGAAAACGCTCGCGACTTTTCTGGAAATCCGCGCTCGGAGGACTGACAATTACAGAAACTCTCGGAACACCCGCTTTACTTGCCGCCGCAGCAGTGACCAGCGTCATATGAAACGTGCGATCATAGACAACGTCGATCTGCTGTTCACCGATCACTCTTGCAAGATGGAGGATCTGCATGCGGCGAATTTGCCCCGGCCAAAAGCGTTTGCATTCATCGAACTCACTCCAGAAAGCAGTCACGCTTACATCTCTGGGGAGTTTTTCGATATAGTGCCCGCGTCGATAGAGTAGATAGACGCTAGGCAAAAAACGATTGCGGTCCAGTTGTGAAGCCAGTTGCCAAAGCTGTCTTTCACTCCCTCCGCCTTCTAACGAACCACTACAACAAAGTACGCGCAGAGGCCGAAGAGAATCCTCAGCACTACTTGCCATTGGCCTCATCCAACTTGATGCGTTCTCGAATCCTGATCAATTGGTCTGCAGCCCAAGGCTTTCCCGCGTAGAGTTCAAGCAAGCTCTTGTAGTAGCTGATCAGTTCTTTGCCACTCAATTCCGCCTCAGCCGAGCGAATCAGTTTCTCTAACTGGGTCGTAGCCGGCGGGATTTCCAGCTTTGGAGCTGGCTGCGTCTTATCGGCGTAAATCGCTAACTCTACCAACCGTTTTTCAGTTCTGGTTAACCCATCGAGCTTACCGAAAACAACGATGAATGAATCCAGTTTTCGCCGATAATCCTCGGCGTTTTTTTGGCGAGCTTCAAGGCAATCCAAAAAAGCTTGATCCAACGCTGACAGTGATTCGCCTTTTCGCGCCGCGCGCCGTTTCAACGTATTAAACGCTTTCGTTAAATCATCATCGTCAGCAATCGCTTGAATCTCTGTTCTGCGTCTATCGTCTGGGAATCGTTCAAGGAATTCATCGATCTTCGGACGTGCTGCGGCAATTGCTTCTTCGTCGTTTGAATCCAACTGTGTAGAGATGTCTTGGAACAGCCGATCTGCAGAAACCGGTCGGAAGATCCACCAACCAAATGCAACACACGCCAGAAGGATCGCGACCATAACGCCAATCGACGCATATTGAATCCAGTCGTTCTGCGTTGTATTGGTTTCAGGAGCCAGACCAAATACGCTTGCTTGAACATCGCCTTCGGTGACTTGCGTGAAACTTGAAGGTCCAACATTTGTCGAAGATCCGATACTTGAGGCTGGCCCAGTACTCGCGGAACGCGCAATGTGTGCAGAACGACCTGTATGGATGGGCATGTCAGTAGTGAGTGCTTCACCCGGTTCAGCCGACGCCTGCGACAATGGACGCTTTGTTTGCTTGTCCAAACGGGCTGTGTCGATAGGCGGCAATTCGTTTTTGGCTAAGACCGAAGTACGTTCATGATTGGTAATAAACGAATCGCTCGGCGCTGCTGGAGGTGAGGCTTTTGTATCTTTGTTAACGCTCGCTTGTGGCGCAAGCATTGTTGGCTGTTCGTGCGTTGACACGAGTTCAGGGTGTGTCAACCGAATTTCGTCGTCTTCATCGTCCGACAAATCTAACGACGTCAGCTCTTTGCCAATTTTCTCAAGCGGCTTGCTCTCGTCAGAAGGTTTCGACGGGCTTCCAAGTTTGCGCATGCCAGCTTGTATGGCTTTCAGGCGGTTGCCAACCACCAAAGCTGTAGGAGGTCGCTTCAGGGGATCTTTCTCAACCATCTCCTTAATCAGCTCGGACAACTCAGCAGGACAGGTTGGTGCCAGGGCCGCCAGGTCGGGGACTGGATTGTAACGAACCGCGTAAAGGACTTCGGGGACACTCTTTCCGCCGAACGGAGCCCGCCCCGCAAGCAACGCGTAAAGCACACAACCCAAACTGTATAAGTCGCTTCGCGTTGTGACCGTCTTTCCTTCCGCTTGCTCAGGTGGCATGAAGTCAGCAGTGCCAATAACAGAGCCAGCTGCTGTCATGTCAGTCGAACCAAACAACTTGGCAATACCAAAATCGGTCAACTTTACTTGCCCTTGATCGCTGAGCATTAAGTTGGCGGGCTTCAAATCGCGATGAATAATTCCTAGGTCATGCGCATGCTTAAGGGCCGCGGATGTCTCGATTCCTATTTGAAGCACGTCTTCCCAAGGAAGTACACGATGTTGCCGCATATGCTCAAGCAATGAGTGACCGGCGACATACTCCATCGAATAAAACAGCAGGCCCTGCTCTTCGCCATACCCAATCAGTTCAACGATGTGAGGATGTTTCAGTCGCTTGAGCGTATCGATCTCCGCAGCAAAGCGACGCCGGAACCGAGATTGATTGGCGACAGCGGCCGCGATCACTTTAATTGCAACTTTGTCACCGCTGCGTGCGTGGGAGCCTTTGTAGACAGTCCCCATGCCTCCGCGTCCCAGAACTCCCTCGACTCGGTAGGGGCCAAAGTAATCAAATTCCGGCTGATTCATCAACTACTCCATCACTGACTCGGACACCGCGCGATTGAACTGCAAACATCAATATTCCTACCTGCGGCGGTCAAATGCTAAAGCTGAATGATTGCGGTACCCCAGGCCAATCCGGAACCGAAACCACACAGCAGAGCTCGCTCGCCCGCCCGAAGCTGGCCACTAGTGATTGCTTCGTCAAGCGCCAAAGGAATGCTTGCCGCGCTTGTGTTACCGTAGCGATCCAAATTCACAAAAACTTTGTCTCTATCGAGCCCAAAATCTGAAACTGCAGAATCAATGATCCTTACATTGGCTTGATGCAAAATCAACAAATCAAGTTGATCTATTGTCAAACCCGCATGCGCCAAACAATCGCGAGTGCTATCAGCGACCACGCGAACCGCCCACTTAAATACCGAGCGACCTTCCATTCGCAGATAGTGGTCACCTGCCGCAAGCGCTTCAGCGGTCAATGGTTGACGACTACCGCCACTGGGAATACACAGCATCTGACCGCCACAACCTTCGGAACCCAGCGTATAGCTCAGCAAACCCTTCGACTGATCTTTCGTCGGTCGCAGTAACACCGCTCCTGCACCATCACCGAACAAAGGATAGGTTTTGATGTCCGCTGGATTGATCGTGCGGCTCATTACTTCAGCGCCCACAACCAAGGCACAAGTCGACGCACCCGAGCTGACGAACTGCCCAGCGGTAACTAGCGCATACATGAAGCCTGCACAGGCAGCATTGATGTCCATGGCCGGAGCAATACAACCCAGCTGACGCTGAACATGACAAGCGGTTGAAGGTGTCGCATGGTCTGGAGTAATCGATGCCACCAAAATCAAGTCAACCTCAGACGCACTAACGCCCGCTCGATCCAGGCAACTTTGTGCCGCCAGTAATGCGAGATCGCTGGACGCCTGGTCTGGAGCCGCTTTTCGGCGTTCAAGGATCCCTGTTCGCTGCAAAATCCAATCACTATCGCACCCAAGTGCTGATAAATCGTCGTTAGCGACAATCATTTCGGGCACATAACTGCCAGTTGCGGCAATCTCGAATCCCGTGAGTTTTCCGAGTCGGCTGCGTCCTGACCTCGCGATTGCTGGCGCCGGATTTTGCGCAACGTCGAATCGGTTGATTTTTGGCGTACTAGAAGCGGCGAATGACATCCAGGGTGGTCTCGCGGTAATCGAGATTAAAAACCCAGATCATAGCAGAAAATTAAAATTAGGGATCAAGCAAATTAGAAGAACGAGCGCAAACTCCCTGTCAAGCTATTCTCGGCTGTCTATTCAAGGCTGTGAAGCATTTTTCTCAGTATGGTAGCTGGTTTCGTGAAAAACCGGATGCATTAGAAAGGTCACTAGCGGATCGGTTTCTCACGAAACCAGCTACATTTGCTCGTTAAAATGCTTCACAGCTTTGGCCGCTATTCGTGGTAGACGCCGTGCTTGCTGGACGCTGCCAGCGCCGGACGTCAAACAGTCGCGGATGCTCGCAGCGTTCGCGACGGCCATAAGAAGGGGTGAGGAACTATTTTGGAAATAATTCGGCCAAATCCCAGCCGGTGCGCAATTGCGATGTATGTTTTCGTAACTGCGAAACGCAGGTGACTGGCTCACGAATCATTGCCCCTGATTCTAAGCTTTAAAGTCACCCGCGAGTCGCAGCGTACGGTTCCCACGAATCACTGCCCCGGATTCTTGGGTAGATCTTTGCGGTCGGTAGCCGGTTTTTTTCGTGCCCCAGCGAGAAAGCCGGCTTCCGATTTTTCGCTGTCTTGGCGGCACAGCGAACTAAGTGTTCCTCTCGCTATGACTGAAATCCAGGGGCTGAACTCCAAAATCTGGGGAAAAGCGAGTCAAGTGTGGACGCATATCCTGCCTGAAGCAATTTATTGCTAAAGGCGGAATGATCGTTTTGCACCGGCCTGGAAACTAACTTAAAAGCAGTTTCTGATGATGCCGGGCAACTCGTCAAACTCTTGTGTTACTTCGTCTACGCTTCGCTGGACTCCACCTAACGAGACTCCAGTTGCTGCAGCACCTTCTTGGATTTCAACGCTTGATTTCGAATCGACCTTCGATCAAGCCAAATCCCAAGCTCTGGACGCGATACGCCAGTGGTACCCACAGCGACAATCGCAATCGCTTGACCTAACGAATGTCGAAGCCTGCGTAGCCATCAAGAATCACCAGCGTGCGATCGTCCATGATAATCCTGCGTACCAACTGTTTTTTTCTCGCGTTCCGCAACAGCATGGCAAATGCGGAGACGCAAATTATCTCTACCGTTCATCGAAAATCGCACAGAACACAGATGAATTGATCGCCGAAGGAATCCGCTCACTCGATTGCGAACACGAAGGGACAGATGCGTCGGGCCAGTCCTATAGCTTTCGCACTTTCAAATGCCAGCTCGGTGAACTTCGCGATCCGAACTATTTCATCTTTGGTATGACACGCCCCATCGCATGTCTCGGTAAAAGCGAGGTTGATCGAGAGAAGTCACTCATGGACTTGCTCGAAATCTTTCAATCGCTCGACGCTATCGACCAACGGACGTGCCGTTTGGATGCCAAAGGTGATAGTACCAAGGACATCGCCGCCGCAGTCAACATGTCACCACGCGCCATCGAGATCCGCCGTAAAAAAATGTTTGACCTTTTTGGCGTTGACCGTCCCATGGAACTTGTCCGCATCACGATTCGCTTGGAAGAGCACGGCTTGCTGCCCAATTGAGAATCTGCAACACCAAAAAAAGCATCGACCCAACGCTCCCATCACTTAACCTATTAGAATGGCAAATAGTGGCATAGTAGCATAGAAAACAAAACCGATTCTCCAGCACGCTCAATGCAGGATCCAAAATGACTACAGGGCTTTTTGTAAGTGGCAATTGGATCGATACATCAGAACATTTGGAAGTTCGCAATAAATTCTCAGGTGCAGTCATTGGTTCAGTCGCAATGGCTGGCGAGCGTGAAATTGAAGCCGCTCTGACAAGTGCTCAGCAGGCTGCTGCGACCATGGCAGCATTACCTACTCATCATCGTACAAAGTTACTGTTCACAATTGCTGAAGGCATCACGTCAAAACGTGATTCACTCGCTAACCTGATCGCTCAAGAGGCCGGCAAGCCGCTACGAGCCGCAAGAGTGGAGGTCGATCGTGCTGCAAACACGTTTCAGATCGCAGGTGAAGAAGCGCGTCGAATTCACGGTGAGACAATTGCTTTAGATGCGAGCCCCAATGGTGAAGGCTACTTTGGGTTTTGGTGGCGGCGCCCCATCGGTGTCGTCGGTGCGATCACTCCATTTAACTTTCCGCTCAACCTGGTCGCTCATAAACTCGCCCCCGCCATTGCTTCCGGTAACGCGTTCGTTCTGAAACCGGCCGAGCAGACGCCGCTTTCCGCCGTTGCTCTCTTCGAAATCATGCTGGCCGCTGGCTTACCACCGGAAGCGGGCCAATTGCTGCAAGGACTCGGTGAAACAGTCGGTAATGCAATTGTCATTGATCCGCGAGTTGGCAAGATTACTTTTACAGGAAGTGCCGAAGTTGGGCGACTCATCCTCGCACGAGCCGGAATCAAAAAGGTTACCCTCGAACTCGGCAACAATTCCCCGGTGATCATTGCCGCTGACGCTGACCTGGATTATGCAGCCCAGCGATGCACTCAGGGGGCCTTTGCACATTCCGGACAAGTATGCATCAGCGTCCAGCGAATTTACTGTGATCAATCGGTCTACGACGAGTTCAGCCGAAAGCTAGTTGCGGCGACGAAGGCAATTCATGTCGGCGATCCTCTGCTGGAAAATACGGATGTCGGTCCGATGATCGCTGAGTCGGAGGCGCGACGCGTTGAACAGTGGGTCAACGAAGCGCAGTCCTGCGGCGCTCGACTGCTAGTCGGGGGCAGGCGGGACGGATCGACGTACATGCCAACACTGCTCGAACACACTTCGCCGGACATGAAAGTCATGCAGCAAGAAGTTTTTGCACCGCTCGCAAGCCTGATCGCTTGCAGTGACTTCGATGATGCTCTTTGCCAAGCTGGGGCAACAAGCTACGGATTGCATGCAGCCGTTTTTACTCGCGACATCGATCGTGTTTTCAGGTCGATTCGGCAACTCGATTTCGGTGGCGTAATTATCAACGACATGCCAGGGTTCCGAGTCGACCACATGCCCTACGGAGGCACCAAGCAAAGTGGACTAGGACGTGAAGGTGTTCGCTTTGCAATCGAAGAAATGACAAATATTCAAACTGTCGCCATTCGAACGCCTCAGTAAGTCATGGCGCATTTTGGTTTTGTGTGCCACTGGCTTTCCCAATTGCATCCAGAAATTCGGATGCAGTTGGGCAAAGCCAGTGAGCCGGAGTAAGTGAGCTTACGTCTGGTAGCTCGTTCCAACGCTCAACATTGAAAGACGCTAATAGCGTCTGCCACGTTTCTATTTTTTTTCAGCACTCGTTGTGCCCTGCGGCGCAAAGGCCATCAAGCGACTCGGGGTTGCGACCAGTAACCAGCCGTCAACCGCGATGAGATTGCCCCCTTCGGCCCCGCGTGTCTCCAGCCGAATGCGGCGTCGCATAGGCGGTGCATCAACTGACTTGCGATCTTTCAATTCTGTTGCAAAGACAATAATTTCGTTGGCGGTTGGCCAGTAAATCTCATCGGCAGAAATCATGCCACGACCAAGACCGCGAGGAGTTGGCAGTGCATTCAACCTCCCACTACTTCCGCCTGCCGGAAAACGCGCATCGACTCGACCACTGCGACGATCCAGCCATACTAGGCGATCTCCACTGACGATCAAATGATCCTTGGTAACACCGAGCAGATGAACCGCATCGGCCGCGGCGCTGTCATCCGTCGACCAGACCAAATCGCCAGTCATAGCATCAAGGGCGAAAACTTCAGGGCAATCTTGGGGCGCACAGTACACCAAAACATCACGAATAACGCATGGATTTAAATCGCGGTATCGAAAACGGTCTGATCGCGGAAAGGCTTGCTTCTCTTTGTCATAGCGGCGATAACGTGTTAGCCATTCGATCTGACCGGTCAGCGGGTCGAGACACACAATAGAGCCAAGGTTCGTGTTGTAGAACAGCCGGCCGCCTTCGAGGGTTAACAATTGATGGGAAAGCAAGTTCGCGCGGTCGGAGCCATCCACCGTTCCAGTCGCGAGGACTGGCGATTTCCAAATCAGCTGACCGCCGAAACGATCAAAGGCCGCCACCGAGCGACGCAAACCAACATTGTCACGTTTGGCGACCGTGACATACAATTTGTCGCCGACCACAAGCGGGCATCCCTCGGGCTCGCTGCCACCAAAATCAAACTGCGACAAGTGCAATGGAAAACCCTTGAGTAGACTTCCTTGGCTTTGCAAATCAATGCCTACAAGATAACCAATCGAACCGCCATCACCGGCTTTTTCTCCGTTCGCCCAACCCGTCACCGGCGCGCCCATTCTTGCATAAAGGCAGTCATCGTAAATCGACAGTGTGCCTCGAGCCGCACCGACCATCGGATAGCCCAAGGGCAAGAAAGCTGCGGGCGCAATGTGACTATCAAAAAGCGGCAAGGGTGGCTTCATTTCAGGCCACTGGGCACCGGTTCCTAAATCGTAAGCCGCAACGCGGTTCAGTTCATGTACATAGACGCGGCCCTGATACACAACCGGGTGATAAGAAAGTAGCCCAATTTCAGATTCTGCAACACGCGGCTTTGAAGCCGAAACGCGATCGCTGCTCGCGTTGTAGCGTTCCACTGAATGATTCCAAGTTGGCCAGCCTGCAGGATCAATTCGAGTCGCGCTTTGGCTATTGCGAACCGAGTTGCCACCAAACGTCGGCCATTGTTCTTTCAACGTCGGTGGGTTTGAAGGCAGGCCTCTGAAATGCCAAGTGGATGCGAGTTTTAAATGCTCTTGGATTGTCTTTCGTTCTTCAACCGGTAGCAATTCAGCCACCGCAAGCGTCCATCGCTCCAAGCTCGTGCGATCTTGGGCGTCGTTGACCACTCCCGCATCGATCGATCGCTTTAACAACTCGACCGCCAGCTTATGAGGAGCGGGTGTTTGCCAGGATTCTACAAGCAATCGGTCGTACCAATCATGCATCCCACGACGTCGCTGTTCTTCGCTCCAATGTTCATTTACAAGCGGCCAAGCTAACGAACCATTTATCGTTGCTGCACCGGAGTCTTTGTCGATGCGGTTGGAAAACGAAAAACGCATGCACGGTAATTGCCGGTGTATCGTCTGAGTAGCTGCAAGCCCCCAGCCGCGCTCCAGATACAAGTCAGTCAATAGGAATTGCAAGTTGCTTCCAGCAGTCGTTTGCGAAAACCGTTCGGCGGTCTGTCGTGCGCGGGCGAGATCCTTACTTACCGCGATTTCGGCCAAGGCTGCTGCGGCGGCGGCATCATGATCATCCAAATAACTCTCGCGGATCGAATCATTCTCTCTAAGCAGTAGAGCGAGTCGCGTTTGTGTCCACTGTCGGATGGAAACATAGCGCTGCATTGTTTGAGTGGCCGCTCGCTGTGGTCCTTCGGCCTCTATAAGCCGCCCTTCGCTTTGGTCAAACAGCTTTTCCAACGTAGTAGTGGCTTCAGCAAACTGCCCCGCTTTTGAAAGCGCTTCAACCTGTTCCACCAGCAGGCGTTCTGCTCCAGTCGCAATAGCCGATGGAGCGTGTGAACCAAGGTTTTGCGCGGACGCATCAACGAGCGCAAGCGACGATATCAGCAAGCATGCTGAAAGAAATTCCTTTAGCTTCACTCAAATATTCCTACGCAGGCATTCCAATTGAAAGCGATTGCATGCCGCCGCCCAACTAGCAGAAACACAGAACCAACTTTCAGTCTACCAGCCACGGCAGGCCGCGTCATCTTATGACCGCTACGATTTTAGGCTTATGCACCGCGTTTCAGCATCGGATCGGACCGACGACTAATTTTTTGCTCTCCCTTCTTTCAGGGATCGGAATTTGGACTTTTTTGTTTGTCAAGCAAAATTGAGAATCGGATAAGCTACGAAATTTGAATCCCGCAGCCGATGACGGCGATGAACAATTCTGGCACAAATACGTGTCCATTTTCTGGTAGACCGCCAATCGTTTGCGCTCCAGCGAGTGGTGTCCACATTTTTTCGAAGGCGTGGCACTTCGGTTTGCCTTAATTTTCATCCAAACAATTTGGTAGAAAAATAGCGTTCGGCTCGATCGCAGAGCACCGTAACGACCTTTGCATCTGCAGGAAGTTCACAGGCCAACTCGAGTGCCGCGGCAACGTTCGCTCCCGAAGACGAGCCGACGAGTAATCCGAATTCGCGATTTAAACGCAATGTCATCTGCATCGCAGATTCGCTAGAGACTTTCTTGACTCCGTCCAGTCGCACGTCGCGAAGAAGCGGTGGAACGAAACCGCCCGCAATACCTTCGATCCAGTGACAGCAGGCTTCTTCACCCGAAAGCAGCGCCGATTCAGCTGGTTCCATAGCGTAAATCAAAGTCGTTGCATCAGTGTTGCGAAGTGCCTTGGAACATCCGGCCAGCGTTCCGCCAGTGCCATATCCGGAGACAAAAGCGTCCACTCGCCCAGCCATCTGTTCTAGGATCTCGATCGCTGTTTCGTGCTCGTGGTCGATCGCGTTCAGTGGATTCTCAAACTGACGCGGCAAGAAGTATCGTGGGTCAGCTTGGGCCAGCGCTTGCGTCTTGGCGATTCCCAGTGCATATCCAGAGTCAGCAAAAAGAATTAACTGAGCACCGAAGTGCTCGATGATCTTTCGACGTTCGCCACTAGCACGATCCGACATCACGATCGTAACTGCGTAGCCACGCGCGGCTCCGACCATCGCAAACGCGATCCCGGTATTGCCACTAGTGCATTCGAGTATGTTCGAGTCCGATTGTAGCAGGCCTCGTTGTTCAGCATCTAAAACGATCGTTCGCGCCAAGCGATCTTTAATACTGCCGCTCGGATTCAAGAATTCGCACTTCGCCCAGATGGTTCGTCCCATGTCTTCGAAATGCAGCTGAATCATAGGCGTACCGCCGATCAAACTGAGGAGCCCATCTCCTTTACGTTGTGTCATTACGGTTCCATAAAGCAATAGATAACTTCGAGCAAATGTAGCTGGTTTCGTGAGAAACCGGACGCTGCGAGCAAATGTAGCTGGTTTCGTGAGAAACCGGACGCAGCAGTGACCTTTCTAATGCATCTGGTTTCTCACGAAACCAGCTACACCGGTCATCACTATTTACACAACTCACGAATCGCGGTCAGCGGCACAGCCAGCTTGACGACCACCATCGCACCGTCTGGAGCAAAACCTGCCGCCCCGTCAGTGGACTCATCTTCAGGTGGTGGCAATGAAAGATCTTGGCTGGCCATCGTCGGTCCGTCCCCCATCATGATCATCGATACCAAGCCGATCAATTCATGATTGTCATTGAAAACCCCACAGCCGCTGCCACCGGGCGCAAAGTCAGCCGAAATTTCCATCCAGGGTTTTGAGCCAATCATCGGATATCGTTTAATGTAACCTCGATCGAAAGTGAAAAAGCGATTCTCGGTATGGTGGATCATGACAATCGAGTCAGCCATATCTGGCATAGCTTGGGCAACAGGTACCCAAGGCAAATCCTTTTGGTCCAACTGGACAAGGGCTACATCGGCTAAAGGATTCCCAGCCAGCAACTTTGTAACTCGCACCACGCGGCCATCGCTAAGCAAGCCAATGATTCTCTCGTTGAACAAATTGGCAATGTGGTAGTTGGTAACCGCCAAGCCATCTGGACTAATGATAACTGCGCCACCCACCGACATGTTTTCCGCTGCACCGCCACCCACCATGACTAACGTTGCTCGGCAAAGCGCATCCATCGTCGGCTTTTTGCTACTAAGAGTAGGAAGCACAACTTTAGTTGATGTAAGCACTTTCTCCAGTTCAACTTGTTTCCAACCCGCCTTCGTCCAGGTCGATTCAGGTTCAGCCAACTGTTCCACATAGCGATGGTGAATAGCGCTATAGATTTTCAGATCATCGATCGGTCGGCTTAAACCTGAAAACAATACATAGTTGGCACCCGGATCCGACGGAATCACAAAACCAAGATCTTGACCACCCATCCAGTCTGGACCAAGCACTTCTTCTAGGACCTTATGTCGCTTGTCAAACTCAGGCTCTGACAGCGTCTTGTCCCCGTTGGTATCGATTCCCTCGAAGACTTTTTCAAAGGGCACATTTAAATGCTTCAGTCGCTCGGATAAATAATCCGTCAGCTCCAGTAAGCTAACACTGCCGTCTGAATCAGCATCGGCAATTGCAAATCCAACTGGCAATTGTGCAGTTCCCTGTGAAGTTCCCTGTGCAGTTCCCTGTGCTGCACGCAGTGCTGCACCTTGAGGGGCAGCAGCCAAATCACCAATGGAAATGAAAAGCGTAAGAGACACGCCACAAAAGACTTGCAAGTTCATTCTTTAATTTTCGTTCGGTTCAAAGTGGTGATCCATTGAGGTTCGTCAGGCGAACACTGCGAAGCATTTAGCGAGCAAATGTAGCTGGTTTCGTGAGAAACCGGATGCAATAGAAAGGTCAGTGATGCGCGCCGGTTTCTCACGAAACCAGCTACCTTACTAAACTCGTTGCATTTGCTCCTGGGTGCAAAGTTCACACGCTTACTTTTTCTCGCTCGGTTTTGTGTAATTCACCTTGCTGATATCGACTCGCAATTCTTCAAGCCGCTTTTTCACATCGTCTGGCATCAACGCATCGTAGCGACCTCCGATCTTCTCAGCTAAAAATCGCTCGGTCTCAGCGTACATGGCCATGCGATTAACTGGTTTGGCAAATCCGTGTCCTTCATCGTCAGCCAACAAGTAGCTGACATCGTGGCCGCGTTCCCGTAAGGCAATGGCAATCTGATCCGCTTCGGCTTGTTTGACACGCGGGTCGTTGGCTCCTTGAATAATTAACAGTGGGCGAGCAATTTTCGCGGCACTGAAAAGGGGACTGGCTTCTTCAATCCGCTTCTTACCTTCAGCCGTTTCTGGGTCACCCACCATTCCATGCAAGAAAGCGCGCCCCGATTCCCAGTAAGCAGGGATCGATTCCAGCAGAGTGAAAATGTTACTAGGACCAACGATATCAACACCGCATGCATAAAGTTCTGGAGTGAACGCGAGTCCAGCCAGCGTAGCGTACCCGCCGTAGCTGCCGCCCATGATCGCAATTCGCTTCTTATCGGCGATTCCTTTTTCGATCAGATACTTCACGCCCCATGTGATGTCGTCTTGCATCAACTTGCCCCACTGCAAATCTCCAGCATTGAGAAACTTCTTTCCATAACCACCGCTGGAACGAAAATTCGGTTGCAGTACCGCATAGCCGCGGTTTGCCAAGAACTGGACCTCAGCGTCGTAGCCCCATTCGTCGCGAGGACCTTTGGGACCGCCATGCACAAGCACGACTACCGGCAAGTTCTTTGGCTCAAGTCCAACGGGCAATGTGAGATAGCCTGGAATCTCCAACCCGTCGCTGCTCGGATAACGCACGGGAGTCATCGCGGCCAAGTGCTGTTCGACCACTTTCAGTTCTGGTCGCGGCGTGTACTGCAGGATCAACTCGCGCGACTTGGCATCAAAATAGTAAGCTTCCGCCGCATACTTGTCACCCAGAACAGCCACCAGAAACTTGCTGTAGTCTCTGGTCGAACTTTGAAAAGTGATTTCACGGCCTGGAAACTTCGCCTTGAGAAAATTGTAGTTGTCTTCCCAAGTCTTGTTTTTCCAGTAGATACGAGTCTTGTCATCCGTATACGAAGTCGAAATGATCTCCCGCGTATTCCGATCCAATTCGAGCGATCCAAAGTCGACTCGTTTCTCAGGATCACTTTCGAGTAGTGTCATCGCCTTGCTAACCGGATCCATGACGAAGACTGTAGACAAATCCAAATCGCCTTTGTTGGTTTCCAGATAGAACTTTTCGTTCTTAGGATCCCAACCCAGTACGCTTGCTCCTTCGGTGACCGACGTCTCATAAATCGGCTCCAGGTTGTCGCCATCTTTGCGAAGCAACACTGTGTTGCCAGCCTCATCCGTTCGACTCACCAGGCGCAGATTGTCATCCCAGTCAAATTCATAGCCGGTAATGCGGTCGGTGTTTGTGTAGAGCAACGACAATTTGCCGGTCGAGATTTTCAGCAAATAAAGATCATGCCAGGCTTCATCTCGGTCATTCAAGCCAACCCACAGTAAGTCAGGATTGTTTTGACTAGCATGCATGAGCTGTGCGGTGACATCCTTCAGCGGCGTCAAATTACGCGATTCCGGAACCGGCTTTCCTTCGGGTGCGGCAGCATTCGGATCGACAGCAAAAATGTTCATATTCTCGTCGCCGTCGGAGTCCTTAACGTAAAGGATGTATTTGCCATCCTCGGTCCAAGAGTAACCGTAGAGCGGCCGGGCACTATCGGTCAGCGGCCGTGCGTTATCGAACGGTTCTGCAAACTGCTTGACCCAGACGTTCATGATTCCATTGTAGGCCTTCATAAACGAAATGAACTTGCCATCAGGACTCAGCTGGCCGCCGGAAATTTGCGGGTTGCCAAAGAATAACTGGCGGTCAAGTAACGGCGTCTTCATTGTAGTTGTTCCTGATGGTTCTTGAGGCGGAGTGGCAATCGCGTTGAGCGCGCAGAAGAGCACCAACAAGCTTGCAAGACAGGCATAATGTAGCTTCATTTGGTCGCCTCGTTTGGAGCGATTTTCATTTCGTATAGTTTGTAACGGTAAACGTTCAGATGTTTAAGTAGATGAACATGTTGGTAATTGTATGCGCGATGACCAATGGCCATAAGCGCCTGAGGATACAGAAGGAAATGCCGTATACCAGTGCTAACATAAATATAGCCACCACATGCTCGACGCCCTGATACATATGGTAACTTGCGAAAATCGCACTCGACAGTCCCACAGCAATCGCAGGCGACTTAAACAACTCTTCAAACCGCGGAATGAGATAACCCCGCATCGCCAGTTCCTCGAGCAAGCTGTTGGCGGTAAGCCCTACTAGACAAAGTAAGACGGCGCCCCAGCCGATGGATCCTGCCGTACCCGCCGCCACGTGAGAGATGGCGGGATGAAGAGCGTCTCCCTCGTCACCTACTTCAGTACCTGCTTGAAGTGGCAGTAGCAAATTCAAAGTCAATGCCAGCGCAAAGGTTGCGACCAGCCAAATCACAACTGCGAATAAAGGATCAGCGATCCACCGCGGTTGCACAATCCCAAATTTCGACCACGGCTCATTGCTCACCGCAATGATAAATAGCAACGGCGGGACCACCCTGAGCATATTGGAAAACAGTTCCAGGTGGTGCCCGAGTTCCAAACTTATTTCACGTTGGTGACTCGAAAACGGCATCGCCATCAGCAGCAATGGAACGTAGACAAATGTCAACACGCAACCGATTTCGACCGGCAATGAGACTCGACGTTGCACAACAGCCATCGTGCCGGTACCGGTTGTGTTGGTCGCAGCGTCGAGCGTTAAATGTTGCACGATCATCTGTTCATCGGACAACTCGGGTACATCGATATACCGTCCGCATTTCGTACATGTTTCGACGCCCCCACGGCGATCACCTGTGAATTGCTGCGGTTTGCCGCACTCGGTGCATTTAAACCGAATAAACTCGGTCGCTTGAGACTGTATTCGTTCTTTCTGCTCGGCTTCTAACGTATTGATAAAGCCCGCCGCACGATCAGCATCATGCGACGCAACTTGAAGCTTGATTCCGCCGATTGCGTTCATCAGCAACCAGTCCATGGCGACAATCGTCTCGTTGATTAAAACCGCTTCGATTCCCTCCTGTGCAAGGAGAATACGAGCGGCCTCTGCCTTGGGTTGTGAATGGTAAGTTGCGATGGTTACCAAAGTTGACATTGCTTGATTGCCTGTATTGCTACGGTTACGGCGAGTTAATTCAACGGTGCAACGCGTTCTTCGCGACTCCGCAAACCCCATTGTCACCTTCCCTGGCACTCGCGTCGACTCGTGTCCAGGCCATCACCAGCCATTGCTTCGCAATTAAATGCACTGCTTTGCAATCCAGTGTCTTGTTTCGCCGTGAAAATCGAGGTGAGTGAAAGAAAGCCCGCTTGACCGGTGGCTAGACGAGGGTGTTGACTTAGTAGCAATTACTGTTGTTTTGTTCCCCAGCCAGCTTGCGGGCAGGGAACATAGTTTAACTGCGGCTGATGGGCCAGTTGTGAGCAGTGCTTTGTCCAACTTTAATTTTGGGGTCGTAGATGTGAGCCGTCGGCGCTAGCCGCGGGTGAACGAAGTACTTGACTCGACGTAATTTACTAACAATCTAAGACCAACGATTTGCGGTCGACAGATTAACGTTGGACCAATTTTTCATCTTGCACGACAACCACTTCGTTCACCCGCGGCTAGCGCCGTCGGCTCACTGATGTTGATCCCAAAATTAAAGTTGGATGAAGCACTAGCTTGCCAAACTTATTCACCTGTGAGACAAGCTCGAGACAAGCTCGCAGGGGCCTTCAGCACGTTGAGTGCTGCCAACTCAACACTCTCTAGACGCTTTGAGATTCCACCAAGGTAAGTTCTTTCGGCGATGAACTGATCGCTTCGTTCAAGCCTCCCGATTCATGATTTGCATGGACTTGGGGTTCGCAAACCAAAACTGTTGGCTGCGGAATATCGCACACCATTGTATCGCGTGCCGGTTGACGATTGCCAAAACGCTGAGCGAGCGCCAAGGACGGAGCTTCAACCAGTCGGTAGAGAAGATCTCCTGCTGCGATACTGGCGACAAGACTGACCGCCATCCATACGTAAATCATCGTCACATTATCGCCAGTATAATGCTTGCCAAAGTGCATGATCACGTGCGCGATAGGGTAATGAATCAGATACAAACTGTACGAGATCTTGCCAAAGTATTGCCACGTTCGCGACATCAGCCAAGTGTTCAAGGCATTCCGGTAGTCGGCGAGCATAATTAGCGAACCCACTACAAGCCCACAAAAAACGCCTCGTTGAAATTCAATGCCAACGCGTATTGCGAACAATACCAACGCAACCCCAGCGATCGCTTTTGGAAGCATGCCATTTCTACACCCTGAGAGGCAGGCACCTAGGCAGAACAAGCAGTAGTAACGAAGAAACCAATTGTCTAGTTCCTCAAAATAGGTGAACGTGAACAGCGAGGCAAGCATAATCGGCGCGAAGACGACCATAAGTGCCGTGGATGAAGCCGCGCTGGGACTGGTCGTCACGGACTGGCGAAGGCTTGAGTAGCGACAACTAAGATACTGCGCCGCACCGAGCATCACGACGTACAGCATGTAAAACTGAATCTCAATGCACAGCGTCCAAAAACCCACCGAGATATTTTCATAGCCGAGGATATTTTGCAAATAGAACGCGTGCGCAACAAGTTGTCCCAAGGTGGGCAAACCGTTCGGAGCCTCGATGTTCCACCACTGCAAGCACGCAAAGTTGATAAGGATCACCGCGGCAATCGCGAACCAATACGGCGGATCGAGCCGCATCGATCTGCGTAAGAAAAATTTGCCAACAAAGCCCGGCGTCACAACAACTTTGCGCAAGCTGTGTGCGATCACAAAGCCACTGATGACAAAGAACACGGGCACACCACACTTGCCCCAGTATCCAATTCGATAGACCCACTCCGTCGCAGCCTCAGAGCCAAAAAAATCCCACGGAGTAAACCATATAATATGGTGGATCACGACACCGATCGCTGCGACACCGCGAAGGCCATCGATCATACCAAAACGTTGCGACTCGTTAGTCGTTTTTGTTGCCAATTTTTTTGGTGGTGAAAAGAGCATTCGGGGCATTAACGAAGCAATAGAGTTCGTGCCGCTTCCTTGCTCTGACAGAATTTGTCATCTGATAAGATCTTCCGATTGATTGTCAATGTATTCGATTCAGCCCCAAATTACAAACGTTTTTTAGGCTTCCATCAACATTCGCGCGGAACGATTTGAAGGTGATATCGATTACAACGCGTCTGCGGCTGTTACTCCCGTATACTGAATGAATAAATTGAGACGCACTCTAACGAGAAATAATCCCCCCATCATGACAAGGTTATGGGGAAGGCACGTTCTTTGAAGCGGCTGTTTCAATTCGCTGGAGGAGCAACAGATTCTCTGAAGCATTACCAGACAATTCGACCGTTTTTCGAGCCCACTGCAACGCCAACTCCCACTGGCCGGCGGCCTCCAGCGCCATAGCGGCCGCCTGAGCGAACTCAGTGCGGGTCTTTTCCAGCTCAGCAGCTTGGACCAAGTGTGTCGCCGCTAATTCTTTTTGGCCGTCAACGTAAAGCGCCAAGCCATACCGATATTGTATTCCCGCAGCTGTAGGAAGGAGCCCAACGTCGCGCTTCAATAGCGGCAACTCTTCTTTACGCAATCGATTGATCTCTTCCCGCAAAGCAACCGCGGGCTTTGATTCGGGGTTCGGTTGCGAGCTCAGATTGCGCTCAAGCAGTGCTGCCAAATTGGTACGCGGCCCTGTCACACTTGGCTCGACGGTAATTGCTTTTTGATAATGTTCAATCGCTTGCTGGATTCGATTCTGTTGCTCAGCAAAAATGCCCAACGCCAGGTGAGCTCCCCCGCGATCGTTGTTGAACTGCATGCTCTGTTCTAATTCAGTTAAGGCAGCTACGAATTTTGATGCTGCCGACGCCGACCACATACTGCCGGGCAGGTCAAGCAGATTGCGAGCCGCCTCCACACGCACGCTGCGAATTGGATCATCGAGCGAGAACTCGAGCACATTGGCAGCAGCAGCGGGTTCACTACCTGCAACAACGGCATTCATGGCCGCGGTTCGAACCAGCGGGTGATCATCATTGGCCAACTTCGCAGCTTCGGCACTGGCTACTTGCGGCGATACCTCGGATAAGACCTGTAGGGCTGTAGCGCGCGCGATGGCCGGTGCTTCAAAGCCTTTCCGTGAAAGCAGTCGGTGCAAAAGCTCAACAGCTTCCGGCGAATTTCTCTGACCAGCAGCAATGGCTGTCCCGAAATGTTCATCGCGTCGCCGCACCTCTCCATACCATTTGTCACAGGCTTCATCGCAGTATCGATTGGCACGTTCTAGTTCCGCTTTCACTTCGGCATCTCCCTCGCGGGCCGCCAGCATCCAGTCCTGATAGAGCTTCAATGAATCGCGTTTGTCCGCTGAAATATTCTCCAGTTTCAAGTGACAGCCTGTGCAAGCGTTCGGCGTGTCGATCTTTAAACTCAAATCAGGCCGAGGAATACGGAGCGAGTGATCGCGCCGCGCGTGGACTTCCATATAAGTCGTCGTCGGCATGTGGCAATTCACACACTTCGACCCTTCTGAATCAATCTTGTGAAAGTGATGCGCCACGGAATCATACTTTGCTGTGGGATGTTGATGACACGACGTACACAGTTGATTTCCATCGTGCTTGAGCTTCGCCGTATGCGGATCATGGCAATCGCTACATCGAATCCCCTTGTGATACATCTTGCTCTGAATGAACGAGCCGTGCACGTAATCTTCGTCGAGCACTTGACCGTCGGGGTAATAGACTCCAGCGGTTAGCAGTTGATTGCTGTAATGGTCATAGTAGTTGTCGCCAGCCTTCATGCCACCTTTCACCACGTTTCTTCGGCTGTGACAAGGTGCACAGGCTTGAATCTGGTTCTCGGCAGAGAGTTTCAAATTGGCCAGGCCATACCCGCGATCTCGATTCCAGCCCGGTGCCCACTTGCTGGCGAGCTCCAAGTGGACACTTGCAGGCCCATGACAGGCCTCGCAACTGACATTGATCTCGACGAAAGTAGAATGGTATTCGCCGCGCAGGTCATTGAACTTCTTTTGATAGTCCGTGCTGTGGCACTCGGCGCACATATTGTTCCAACGCTGGGCGATGCCAGTCCAGTGCAAGTCGTCGGATGGAGCGAGCTTTTCTTTTACGTCGGGCGGGTCGAGGTGAAACCACTCATTCTTCTCCGTGTTCCAGCTGAGCCGCAGGACTTGAACACGTGGCAAGTCCGGCTGGCTATCTAGTCGAGAGTTTTTTTCCGATACGGCGGTAAGTCTCACCGCATCTTGACCGGCGGCAGGGAACTCGACCATGTACTGCTGCAGCGGACTCACTCCAAAAACATACTTCACTTCGAAATCTTGCATCGAACCATCAGGGCCCTCAGTATTGACGATGAACTTTTTTCCGTCGCGAAACATACGACTCGTGATGCCATGGTGTTCCAACTGGGCGTTGGAAAAATTAGCGAGTACCGTTTCATCCGTTGCAAGCTGCATTGCCAAATCGTGGTGGGAACCGTTCCATTTGTCTGATTCCTTAGCATGGCATTTAATACAGCTCGATTGTCCAACGTACGTCGCTTTACTTAAATCGAACGGTTTCGTTTCTGTTGTACAACCGGAAGTAAACCAGAAAACGCCTACCACCAAACATGTAAACGTCTTTTTCACATGGTCAACGCGAGGTTTCTTGTTCAATGGATCGATCATGCGTGAGAGTTCTTGTAAAATTGCACAACGGCCAAAGCCGCCAGAGTGTTTTTCGCTTTTAGGGTGATCCTTATGGCTCTTAGTCTATAACTAAGGTGGAATATCGGAAGTCCTAAAAGGCGACTTGGTGCGTACGGCTAAAGATTCTCGCCGTAAATCCGATCTAAAACGTCAGTGTGGCAGTGACGGCAAAATGATCCGATGGTGTTCTCCCATCGCGTGAGGTTCGGTCGATTTCAGCGGACTGGATTTTCCAGTTGCGAGTGACGCCTATCCAATCAATGCGAGCACCGCCGATTTGATTGGCCTTGAATCCAGAAAAGGTTCCTTCGTTAGGTTGTTTCTCAGGATGCATTGCACGATAGGTATCGATCACGGGCGATTCTTGAGAATCGATGGAGGCAAAGAGTGCCTCGTAAGGCGGTGACTGCTGATCCGCATTAAAGTCACCTGTAACGACCACTCGACTGCCCTTGCCAAGTTCAACAATCTTACGCCGAATCAGCTTCGATGACTCGAGCCGCGCTGTGGGTCCGCGGTGATCGAAGTGCGTATTCAAAAACAGGATGCTGGGCGAATCGGGTTGGTTGCGGTCACGGAGCTTGACCCACGTTACCATCCGCGGCAGTGAACTATCCCAACTCTTGCTACCAACGACGTCCGGCGTTTCGCTCAACCAAAAATGACCGCCGTCGAGTTTTTCAAAGCGTGCTTTGCGATAGTACAACGCCATCATCTCACCGGCTTCTTTGCCATCGTCTCGACCGACGCCCAGGTAATCGTAATCAGCAAAATTTTGGGCCAGGTAATCGCGCTGGAAACCGACGGTTTCTTGTGTGCCGAGCAATTCAGGATTCAGCGTTTTAATGGTCTCGACTAAAAAATCTCGCCGCTTGTCCCAATGATTGTCTCCATCAGCCGCCGTTCCGTAGCGGATGTTAAAACTAACGATCTTTATGCTTGTTGATGTGGATTGTCCTAGAGTCGTGTTGGTAAATGTTGGGGTGAACCCGACAACGGTGAGTAGGAAGCAAATCGCCAGTGGGTGCATGTACATGAAAAGATGTCCTATTTGCGACTACGATTGTAAGTTGACTAACTGCAGCGATCCATGGCTTGCACAACGCATTGATTCGTGGGACCGCTAAAGGGACCGCTTTGCCATCGGTGGTAAGACGCGACAGACTTGGCTGCCCTTGGCTCCCAATGAGAGTAGTATAACCCAGTCGAAGATTCTTGCCCTCATTTCCATGTCAACTCGTGACGTCGTATGATGGTCGCTCAATGTACTTAAGTCACCATAAGTGGCGGTTTATCCGTGGGACCGCTATGCCATCCGTGGGAATTCATACTCCTCCTTCCAACGGATGACAGGGTGGTCCCACGGATGGAAGAAGGAAGTTATCAGTTAGACATGAATTTAAATGCTTGTGTTTTTCTGTTAAGTCAGCAGTCTCGCTGGCTACCGGTTAAACGATTTCAGGTAAAGACCTGCTTGCATTTAAAGCGAAGAGTTTTGTTTTGGTTAGAGCAACTCTAGTTGTCGCGGTTTTCGCGGCGGGGTTGGTAGTTGTTCGTGGTTGCCTGGCAATACTAAACGCAATTGATCCCACATGCGGCGAGCCATTTGAGGTGCAAAGGTATCATCCGGTGTATGCGTAAAGATGTAGGGGGTTTTTCCAGCACTGACCCAATCGGCAATCGTTGGCACCCATTCAGCAATGTAGCTGTCGACCGACTCCATTTGATTGCGACCGATCAGACGCAGCATCGGATGCTTGCCCGTCGTTGTTTTACGGATTGGCGTTTTGGGCTTGCGGGTTTGAGCTTGCTTTTCCGAGTCGTCCTCCGGCGGTGCTTGATTGAGCGGCCTTGAGTCAAAGATGACTTTGTCAATGTTGAGACTGGCGAGCATCTCGTCGAGTCTCGCTTCGTTGCTTGAAGAGTCGTACCAGCTTTGATGACGTACTTCAACGGCCAAAGGAAACTCTCGTGGCAGTTGATTCAAGTACTTGGAAAGTATATCGATGCGGTCAGCACCAAAGTGTGGCCCCAATTGCAGAAAGGTAGAGCCCAGTCGATCGGCTCGCGCGAACTCTTCGATCGCAAGAAGAAACTGGACTGTCGGTGCCTCAGCGTTTAACAACGACCGATCATGTGAAACCTCGCGAGGAAATTTAAAACAGAATCGAAATCCGCTCGCTGCCTCTGACGCCCATCGCCGAGCCTGCTCGACGCTCGGAATTGCATAAAAACTGCTGTTACCCTCGACGCAGTTAAACATCTGCGTGTACCAACTGAGCCACTGTGGGCGCTTTGTACCTGGCGGAAAAACGACTTCGCTCCAACCTTCGGAGTTCCAAACGGGACATCCGATGTAGACAGGCAATGAAGGACTGGTGGCGGTCGTGGGCATGGCGTCGCGATTGTGGTTAGGTTGCAAGCGTCAATGGGAAGTACTATTGATGCCTCTAGATTATACCAACAGAGGAAGCGATTTAGAGTCAACGCAAACTGTGGTAGCTGGTTTCGTGAGAAACCGGATGCGATAGAAAGTTCGCCATAACTCCTCAGTTTCTTACTTAACCGGCTTCAAAGGTTCGCCGAGGTACTTAACCGCGTTACCGGATACAGTTTAAATGACGACCGAGGAAGGGTGCGCGGTACCCAGTTAGGATGCCTAGGCTACGTGCAAATTACCGAACGATCATCACCCAATAACAGCCGCCGAGAATCATCGCGGCACCGACCATCTGGATACTACTAAACGCTTCCCCGAACAGCAGCACACTTCCGATCGAAATGATGACTGGTAGGCAGATTTGAAATGCGCCGCCCACTGCAACGGTCAGATGCCGAAAGCCCTCGGTCATGGCCAGTTGTCCGATCGTTGCGCTGACCGCTGCCAGGATCAGAATCACCGCGCTCGAGCCGCTAATGGGATTTCGTTGCAGCTCATACACAGCCATGGGTATCGAGCCGAGTAGGACATAAACACACTGCGACGTGTAGATCATGGCGGTTGACTCGGTAAGCGTAAGCTTGCGAATAACAATCACCGTTCCAGCCGCCATGAAGGCTCCAAATACCGCCAAGACCTCGGCCCAGCCGAACAGTACCAACTGAGCTGGCATGGCCAGCAGCAGTGTCAGTCCGAGAAAGGCGAGCGCATTGCCGGCTAGCTTTCCTGCGCTGAATGTCTCTTTTAGAAACCAGACGGCCATCAAAGCGGAAATGACTACATAAGTGCTGCTAATAAGTGTGGCTTTACCTGCCCCTAACATTGGGACTGTCAAATAGTAAGCGATGGTTCCAAGCACACCTAGCAGGCCACGATAGGCCAGCATGCGGTCGGTCAACGCTCGGCGAAAACTCACTTGTCCGACTCCGCGAAACATGATCGCGACAAAAAACATCCCGACACCAGCTCGAAACAGCAGGGCAATCCATGGGCTGACGTGCGACTGATCAAGGTGCTTGAGGGTTAAGGAGTTGATGCTGAAAAAGAGGATCGACAAGAGCATGCAAATCGCGCCCCAGTGGGGATGGATGCGTGGCAAAACGTATTCAGCAGGGGGACTCATCGAGTGGATTTGTTTCGTGTTATTCAAAGTAGATTTGCGTACCACCCGCATTGGACGCTAGTTTCCAGAGTCGATTAGTCTCGCAGAGGTTCACTTCGATGCCAAGGATACATGTCACCGAGTTCATTGAGAATCGCTCACTCAAGAATAAAACACCAGTCTCGGCGGCGGGAGTGATCGCGTGCATAGCCACTCACGAACTGATTTCCGTCGATGAACCAGCGGAGCGGCCGGTCGACGGCTTGCGAAATGCCGATACGAGCACTCATGCGCACTGACCAAGGCTGTGCGGCAACTAGTGCAGGCTCCGACTCGAACCAGATGCTTGAACTCGTAAGAAGGTCCACCCCGTCTAAACTCTTATCGACGGCCAAAGCCTGGCACATGCGAGCCGGACCACTGGTCAAATTTCGCAGCGGTTCCGTGACATTTAACAACCCACGATGCGCCCGCATCGATTCGAGTCCTTCAATCGGCTGCACTGCCCGAACCAGCACCGCTGCCCCTTGGCCCTTCGCTTCAGTTACAACGTTCAAGCAGTACTTCGCGTGAATTGAGTAAACGTACAGTGTTCCCGCAGAATCGAACATGGACGCATTCTTGCGCCCCTGGCCGCGATACGAGTGACTGGCCAAGTCATCGATATGCAAATAAGCTTCCGTTTCGACGACGATGCCAGCCAAGATTTCACCCCTGTCGAGCTGACGGACAATGACTTTGCCCAACAAGTTTCGCGCTACCTCAATCGTTGCTTGCGAATAGAAATCTCGTGTCAGTCGTGTGTTAGTTCGCATTTTTGGCAAGTTGACGATTGAGAAACCGGTTCGTGCTCTTGCTTTGTCCAACTCAAATTTGGGATTCAATAAATCAGCGCTGTTGCCTGCGTGATTCGGGTAGTTGTATCAGTGAGCCGTCGGCGCTAGCCGCGGGTTTCGGAGTAATAACCTATCCCAACAACCAGCCCATTTAAGCGCAAAGCCTACGAACAAACAACTGCATTGGGCAGGCAGCTCGCAAATTCAACCGCCCTACTTCGAGACCCGCAGCTAGCTAGCGCTGACGGCTCACGTTACATCTATAGTCCGGCGTCATAGCATGTGGTTGGTCATGGCGCCTAATCCCAAAATTAAAGTTGGAAGAAGCACTCGTGACCTTTCCTCTGCATCCGGTTTCTCACGAAACCAGCTACCTCACTGAATTCGGGTTCAAGCATCATTATGGCAAATTTTTTCGTGGGATGGTTTCTCGTGGCAGACTCTGCTGCCGTCTGCCAACTGCAACTTCTGACACTGGTGGCGTCCGCGACGAAATACCCATTCTAATACCAGCTTTAGACGCAAATACGCGAACTGTGATTGCTGTGATCGCAGGATTCTGTTAATCGAAAAGTTCAATAACTACTTTTGCGACAAAATAGTCGCCTAAGAAATATGCGAGTGAGAGCTGCGAGGGAATTGCTGTGAATTTCGATAGAAGTGCATGGATCGTGTTGATTGCTGTTTGTGGCTGCTTTGCCGCTTGCGATCGCACGGACGACTTGGTCCATACAACGGCCGACGGAAAGAGCGGTACTCGACTAGCGGGTACGTCGGTAACGGCACGTCAAGTAATCGACGACTGTCGGCAAGCCTATCAGAAACTTTCAAGCTACGAAGATGAAGGCTACGTGCGGCTTGCGTACCGGATGAAAGGCGAGTTGCTTGAAGATCGCGCACCGTTGTCCGTTGCCTTTCAGCGACCTGGAATGCTGGGCATTCGAGCTTACAGTGTCGAAGCGGGTCCTAAGGACGGACGATGGCGTTTGCAGCTTCGCGATTCAGGAAAGTCGGCTGTGGCAGGACAAGTGATTAGTCGATCAGTCCCAGCGAAGGCTGATTTTGCTTGGCTATTAAGCGACCCAGCTATATCAGAAGAGCTAGCCGCAGGTTTGGCTGGCTTTCCGCCGCAGCTTGATATGCTCCTCGGCCCGAACCCGATGCGTGGCTTGGTTGACGACTCTGCGCTGCTGAAATTGGACACACCTGAAACGGTTGGAGGCGAACTGTGTCATGTGGTCCAGGTAACCCGCGGTCCAGCTCTCTACCGATTATGGATCAATCAGTCGACCATGCTGCTGCGCCGGCTGCAAATGCCCAGTGCACACCTTTCGCCGGAGATGCTGGCTGATTCAAGCATAACGAACACTCAGCTAACGATTGAGCTGCCGGGTATTAAGACGAATGAAGCGATCGATTGGAAACGATTTGAAATCACAGTGGCGCCTGAATCCAAAATGGTTAGTCGCTTTGTACCCGCTCCACCACCGATGAATCTGGAACGGTTGGGTATGAAAGTGCCCGCATTCCGTTTACTAACTTCCGATGGAAAACCTGGTTTTAGTTCCGATGGAACAACTTCGAACAAGGTCACTGTACTGGCATGGATGGCTGATCATCCCGCATGCAAAGAAACAGCGGCTCAAATGTCGAAAATTGCGGCCACTATGGCTGCGACTCCTGCCGCCAAGCGAATCCAATTCGTGACTGTGTGGGCCGAGCCCCAACCTGCTGAAGGTAGCACTTTTGAAAGTCTCACGCGGGATTGGAATTTGAATGGAAAACTGGTGGTCGATAGCGAAGCCGTCGGCCGTGACCTATTCGGTGTCAGTGAAGCTCCAACGCTGGTCGTGATTGACGGACAAAATCGAATGCAGATTTTCGAAGAACGTTCCAATCCTTATTTAGCGCAGATGCTTCCAGGGTTGTTAACGCGACTTGCTGAAGGCGAAGATCTGGCTGGAGACGTGATTCGCCAAGCCAAGTTGGACGAAGAACGCTACCAAGCGGAACTTTGGATGGCCGCCGCCGTGGATGCACAGCGCGACTTGTTCACCGCACCCACAAGCTATCCATCGCGCGTCATTGGACTGGCAAAGTCCGGCGAAGATATCAAGTTCGCTAGCGACTCGCAACTCATTGCATTGACCGTTGACGAGTCGCAAATGGTCTGGACGCTGACTAGCAATGGCCTCTTGCAACGTACAGATCCAAGTACGAATGCAAAGCAAGACTTTCGAACTCGTTGGTCGATCGACACAGGCACTCCGTCGCGCTTAGAAGTTTCGCCCGATGGGAAGTACTTGGCATTCAGTCAGTTGAATGGTCACGTTGTCGAGCTGTTTGATACAACGATCCAACAAAATCGCGTTGTAAACATGGATTCCACCGAAGGCGTAGTTGATCTGCACTGGATGGCGCTAGCTGGATCGAAGTCACCTCGACTGGCAGTTGTTACGTCGAACAAACAAACCAAATTGCTAGATCCAAACAATCACGAACAACTTAGTGGAAGTTGCCCTTCCGCTCCCTTAGCGCTCATACCACAAAACGTTTCTGACACGTTGATCGGCGGCTATGTTGTAATGGAAGATCGCGCGATCGAGCGACTTATACTGTCCAGCGATTCGACAAAAGCAAACGCGATAGGTAGACCTGCTGCGTTCAGTGACAAGAAACCCGATGCGGGAAAATTGCCAAGTAAAGCCGTCGCGGTACCTACCAAAGTTGCATTTCAACCCGCCCCTGGTCCATGGAAATCACTGCTCACTCCGCAAGGGACCGCCATACTTGCACGCGGCTGGATCGCTCAAGATGAACCGGCTGTTTTCTTGTTGAACGAACAGTTGCAACAACAATGGCACTATCGTCTGCCGCTTGCCGATGACCGAATAAATACGCTCATCACTTCAGCCAACATTGATCCGGCTACTGGCCAGCCGCTGTGGGCGATCACACAAGCTAACAACGTTGTCCATTTACTGCGCGGCGACGGCATCGTGACCGATCACGTACAGTTCGCCGAACCGGTTCGTGGCCTCGGTTTGGTTCCAATCGGTAGCCGCCTGGTGCTCTACGTCGCCCACGCCAACCGCATCGCAACTTACTCAGTGGGTGGAAAGTTCTAGTGGGGTATGCTGTGAAGCGCTTTAACCAGCAAATGTAGCTGGTTTCGTGAGAAACCGGCGCGCACTGGTGACCTTTCTAATGCATCCAGTTTCTAATGAAACCAGCTACCTTACTGAAAAAAATGCTTCACAGTGTTGTCTAGTGGGGCATGCTTCCAGCTGGTATGGCGAAAAGTCGGTAGCGGAATGCGTCAAGCATTTCGTTCATGCGACTTTGCCCTCGCTAATTCAACCTCCGAAAGCCTTGACGGCTTCCGCTACGGTATTCATCTAGGACTTTTCGCCATCCC
>JANODD010000280.1:0-26132 GCA_031412515.1 Planctomycetia bacterium
GTCACAATCGATGGGGAGCCTTCGGGCTATCTCAAGTCGTCAGGCATAGGGCACGCGACGAAGTCCAAGATCGAGCTCGGTGTCGCAGGAAAAGACGGATTGTTCGACGACATTAAGGTATGGAACGCGGAACCCGCCAAGTAATGATTCTCAGGTTGCAGAGTCTTGTGAACTATTCGCTAGGCAATACGCTCTATCCTGCTGGCACTGGACGGCCGGGTTCGGCGAGCCCGAGCAGTTGACTCAACGCAAGTCAAATCGGCTGACCGAGGCTTCGTCCGCAATTACGCCCAACATGGGCGTGAGTTTATGGGGTGCGGTTCGACAAGAACTTAGTCTAGCGCCAGCGATAATCCAATCCGGATTATACTCGGACGATCGTGGAAATAGCTTTTTTGAAAAACCGTTCATCCACAGTTCAGAGTTCCTTCCAACTAACGCAGCAATGGGTGCAGCGCGTGGCTGCGGAATCGATGGTCCAAATGGTTAATGTCATGCCTTCAAGTGTCGATCGAACCAGGCGAACGCGTCGTTTTGCATGTCGATGCTAAACATGTGTGGACGGTCGTAGAACCTACCTGAGAACTGTTCGCTTGCGCCTGCCTTGCTGTATACGGCGGCGATCTTGCGGACTGATTCCTGCATGCCTGCAAGCGGGAAGAGTCCGTCTTGGGCACATTGCTGCACCATCAGTGCGCGCGGAGCCATCATGCTGGCTACGTCTGGCAGGTCGAGGTGCTGATGAAGAGCTGGCAAGTAGTGAATCCAACTATGACGATCAATGTGCGCACGTAGCATCGGGCGGATGCTCGACATAAAGCTGACGATCGAGGCCGCCTTGATCCGCTCGTCCAAACCTGCCAGATAGATCGTACGATAGCCGCCCATCGATACGCCACAACAGCCAAGTCGATCGGGATCTACTTCCGGACGAGTGACCAGATAATCGACTGTGCGTATGTCGTCCCAGAAGACAACCCCGGGCCAAGTCATTCCGGCAAAACACATGCTCTTAGCAAGTGTTGTTTCCTTACTGGCGCAGACCCTTGACAATCGCACAAAATCGTCGGCTGAGTACTTCCAGCGATCCCAGCCGAGATTCAAGTCTGAGTCGAGCATCAGCCGGCGTTCGCCGAACATGAACGCGTCGATGGCGATCACAACGTAGCCTCGGCGGACCAGCTCGGTCGAAGTAGGCCGCCCTTCGTAATTTTGTTCGTGGTACCGCTTCACCACCGGATGATCGAGCCCAAGGTCAACGATCTTCTCCTTCCCCAGTAAAAACATGCCTCCATGCGAGTGAAGGTCGATAATCGCTGGAGCCGGTTTCTTCAATCCTTTTGGGACTAGTACATAGGCCGGCACACGGAACTGTGGCGAAGTACTAAACAGGATCTTCTCTCGGATGTAGTCCCCCATGTCAGTCCGATCGAGCAATTCCGGATTGGGATCGACCCGCTCGGGCCGATAAAGCAAGGTCTCGAAGACCTTCTCCCGACCCGCCTGCCGGAACTCTGCGTGCGTCTTGAATCGATCGCCAAGAAACGACATCGTGTAAAGCAGGCTTTCGGACATCCACAACAGTTCTGGATACAGCGTACCTAGATCGGCTCCGCTAGGCTTCAACTCGCGTGGCAGGTCCCGCGGCAGTGTTTTGATTTGCTCGGCCGTTTGTTCGGCAGCCTGGGTTTGGTGGCCATCCAGATGTAGACCGCAGGCGGCACCGGTCATTAGGGCATTGTGCAGAAACTTACGACGGTCTGACGAGGCAGTCGATTCGTGCGTCATGGTGGAGTTTTTCAAATGCGACGGGGTTGTAACCGAGGAAGCCAAGGACCGGGCCGATCTCAAGTCTGCAACAGAGTCTTAATTGCCATCAAAATCAAGTACTTCCACTTGCAATTTTACCTGACTTCAAATCGACGATGACTTGGTCGAATCTCTTTGCCCTTTGGATATAGGAGACAGCATCTTGGTTAGCCACTTTGTTTGCTCATAACTGCCGACGGACAGCCTTCAATCCGGCGAGCGATCAAGGCCCTGCTGGATCGTCCGATGGTTCGGCGGATGTATCGGGCCTGCTGTTCCAGATCCTAAATCGCGCCGTTGGGCGGCATGATCCGGCAGTATAGGCAGTTCCACCGCTCAGTCCGCTAGCCGAACGCATCCTGTCCGGCTGTAGCCTGAAAGCCAAGAACTCCGCATTCCAAATCGAATCCGCCAGGTTGAAGAGCCTACGGGGAAATCGGCTCGGCACGAAGCACGAACTGGTTGAGAATCCGCGGTGGAGCACCAGCATCGAGCGATCGGCCTGCTGGCTATCCGGATTACGCCCGACCCGGGGACCGCGTACCATCACCAGAAAGTCGAAATGGTTCGATCAGGCGACTGATAGCTTCTACGTCGCCCGCCAGGTCGTTAATCCCGTCTATCCGCTCCGAAGGTTGGGCAGCCGATCCTTGATGCCGCCCATCATAACAAAATGTGAAGTCCAAGCGACCGTGTTCAAGCCTGCAATCGCTTTGCTTAACATCACGCCGGTCTGGGTGACCGGTGCGTCGAAAAGTAGCTTAGAACTTCTTTCGATCTGTCAGGATAAAGGAATTTGGGGCCCGTCAATTGCGTGCTCAGGACACGCCCACCTTATGCACTAGCAAGCTGAAGATTGGTCATAGACTGCAGGTCGACGTCTCGCAAAATAAGCATTTTGCATTTCCGACAGCCAGATTTGCGGAACTCAAATTCTGCTGATTGGTGGTGCGGCCAAGTCAATGATGCCACCAACTCGGCGCAATGGAGGTGATCTCTGTTATCGGCGGATCGTTCGGCAATGTCAGAAATTGGTCGACCCACACTCTGTACAGGCCTGAGCCATTGAAGGGTAATGCAAAATCTTTTTGGAAAATCTTCAGAATTTTAAACCCCTACTCGGCTGGATTGCGCATTGATTACGGAGTTCGAATCAAATGGGTACTGTCGGAGGAGCAGTTGGCTTGAGGTCAACTAGCCCAAAAGCAACTTGACTCGCAACTTATGCAAGGGCAGAATCAGTGTGGCATTTCGACCCATTTTCGTAAGCAAAAAGAGTTCAATCATGAGGTCACGCGTCCGGGTTTCAGCAAAGCGCAGACGTTGCATCGGTGTAGGATTCGAAAAGCTCGAATCTCGATTACCGCTTGCTGGCGACTTTCCGGCTATCCCAAATCTTTTGGGCCAATTGGCACAAATGCAGACCCATGCTGATGCGATTGCATTTACCTTGCCCAGTAACAGCGGTGCACCTGATGCGAGTGTCTTAAATCATTATCAGGGCATCCTGCGTTATCCAGGAAATGGTACTCCAACCTTTTATGTTTCGCAAAAGCACGAATCGGGCGGCTACATCCACGTTGTCACGATGGGTACGCGCGGAACGGATGGCGAACGCTTGAATTCCAATCTTCAAGTGATCGGACGGGATACGGAAGATACGTTGCCACCAGCTGATGATCGTTGGTTGAGAACGATCCGTCTCAATGGGCTTATGAACATAGATGGCAGACCTGTTCGTGGCTATGTTCACCCAGGAGGCATGGCAATTGCCGACAACATACTGTTCGTTGCCATGGATACGCCTACAAACACTGCGCCACATCTCACAGGTGGAGTAAGCGGATCGATTATGTTGTTTGATCTTGGGAGTGAAGGTGCACTCCGGGCAAATCCATTACCGATTCAGATCATTCCAGTATCTCATATGATCGATAACTTAGCGGTCATTAAGAACGGTGATCATTACCTCATCTATACCAATGGCGATGGGGGTAAGCAGGTTCGTTTCTATGCGACGAACCATACCAATTTACGAGCCGACGATCTGCGAGTCATTCACAAGCAACGTCTCAATGTTAGTTTGCCGACGCATTATCGCGGACCAGAGTGGCCTCAAGACTCACGTGCTCACCAGAGTGCATTTTTCGTGCGTCAGAGTACCTCCACAACACCATCGGCACAGGATCCCCTGTTCCTTATTGCAACTAGACTCTCAGGAGTTGTAGGCAATACGTTAGTCGGCGACGATCTCGCCAACGTATACCGGGTTTCACAAACCGAAAATTTGTTCAAGCTGGATTACCACGCGACCTATCATCCAACGCTCCGCTATTCCCAAGCCGGTACGCTCGGCAATTTCGCCGCTGCAGGAAACGCCTACATCAGTCCCAGCGGTGAACTCTTGTTCTACGCAACACCTCATAACGACGTGGATACATTCGTTGTCGTCAACGGCGTTAAGCGTTTCGACCTGGTTGAGGACAATGTTCGGATCGCTGAACTAGGCCACCGAGACGGTGTGCGTAGTGGTAGTGCCGCACTGCGACCGCGCATTGATGCTGGTGATTTATACGAAGTCAGCGAAGGCGGAACAGTAGCTTTGCAGGCCACCGTTTGGTCCAGTGCTAGCCCTTGGGTCGAACTTTTTGACGATGATGGTTTTGGCGATCGCAGCATCAAGATCCCCTTTCAGGACCGCGCTCGCTTTGAACTTAATAACTTCGAAAATCTCGATGACTTTGGCGACAAAGCAACGTCTGTGCGCTGGCGATTGCCGGTCGGCATGAGCGTTGAGCTATTCGAGCACGACAGCTTTGGCGGTGCCAAACACGTATTGGTTGGCAACGGTCGCGTGCAGGCAATCTCCGACCTTGGTAGCTTCGGCGATAAGACATCTTCCTTGCGATTCGTTGGATCAAATCCTGCTTCTTCCATGTCGGTGCAGTGGGACTTGGATGGCGATGGAGTTTTTGGAGAAATCGGTTCAGCCGCGCGATATGGCAACGAGCGTGGTGCTCGCGTAACTTTTCTTACAGGCGATTTGGATGGTCCCACCTCGAGAACTGTTTCAGTAAGGGTTGTCGATGGCACCGGTGCGACGACTACCGACAGCACGACAATTCGCATCTACAATTCGCCACCTGTTGCCCAAATCGTTGGGCCTAACTCGGCTAACTCGAATGTCCCTCTGCAATTCACTGTTTCGGCGACAGATACTTCGTTGCTGGATCGATTTCAAAAGTTCACCTTCGTGGTTGACTTTGGCGACGGCAAAATCGTGACGTACAGTCCCTCAGCGAAGTTTGCTGAAGCTACGCGGACCATTACGCATACCTACGCACGGAATGGCCTGTATGTCATACGCGTGCGGGCGATCGACAAAGATGGAGATGTCAGCAACGAAGCCGTGCTGGAGGTAGCCGTGGGCCCGGTGGTCAATGGATAGATCGGACTCCTGGATAAGCAGGTAGAGGCGCTGCATGTGATGCCTGATAGCATTTTGCGAGCGAAGACTGACTTTCGCGGATATGCGCTTGACTGCGGAGAACGCTCGAATCACGGCCTGAAATGGTCGCTGTTAGTGACAAAGGACGAAACGTCCTGAGTCAGAAAGCGTGTTTTGCTTCCCGTTTGAGAGGATCGCTACCAGCGTTTCAAATCGCAATCGCTAACTGATTCGGTGCCCCCACCGACGAAACGAATCTCTGCATGCTATCGTGCGGAGGTCACCCTCGACCTCCGCCACATTCGAGTCTGCCTGAGGGATGTCGAACCGCTGTCTGCAATTGCAAAGTGCCAAATTGCGGCGGTTTGCGCCACGTGTGCGCCAAGACTTATTGGCCAGTTGCCGGTAAATCGGTTCGCTGCCTCGGCCGTCCCCATATCCACTTAATTGCAACTGCTTGGTCGGATAAGTTTGGTGTTGGCTTGGCTTTCAGAGTCGCTGAAATCCGATCTAACAACTGATTTGCAACCGGTTGCAAAAAAGTAATGCGGGTCGACTTGCGTAACAAGAGTTTGGGTAGCGGTTGCCATACATCTGACTGTTTTCGGAATTGAGAAGTTCCACAACATTCCAGAGATCAAGATCAACAACAAGGCCGCAGTCTTTACAGGCATTCAAAAGTCCAGGTAGATCGTGTCCGGCTTTTCCCATCGGTATCGATTCTCCAAGGCATCGAAGATACGTTTTGAACAACAACTTGATGGAATGCGAAAACAGATAGTAAATGGGAACATCGAGCGAGTCATCTAAGTCGATTAAAATGTTGGCCGCAACGTTGTATTGTCTGCCAAATGTGAGAAAAGCCTCAGCCAGCGTCGTGTTGTCGGTTTGCGATTGTTTCGTCTTAATTGCAACTCCTGTTTGGCATGACGATCATTCTACCTACCTGGAACCATATTGAAGGAACTGGTCGGACTCAATCGCGATGCAAGGGTATCTTCATCCACGACGGATGGGTTCTATCAGATTGGAGAGGTAAGGTTGACGAAGGGTTCGCGTCTTTTCGCATTTGCGGGGCAATGTGGTCGTGGCACTCGCTCCTGCCAGATAACTAGATTATTCGTGTTATACCTTCGGCTTCGCGGTTTTCCCATCGCCTGGTGCAGATTTACTCTGGCGATAGCCCGCACGTGAGGTCACCTACCAGCGAATCAGATGTGGTGTAGCGGTACGCTGCGGATGCTATCGCAGAATCGGCATTCGCGTCTCAGGACGAACCGTCCTGAGTCTGATATGTACAAGCTCAAGCCCTAATTGTTACGGGCCGAATTGTGGTCGCAGAACCCGCTTCTTTTAGGCCAAATTACTATCGCAGTTGGAATCATTTATTACAGCGCTAATTCGGCCAACTCCCGCCCGTAGCTCGCTGCCCGCTTATCTTTCCTAAACATTGTAACCCGCCTTTACCTCGCCCTTGTTTGGCGATTGTTTGCTCGGGCGCTGTTTAGTACCGCTGCCTGAATTCCTAAACTGACTATCCAGAAAAAATGCGGTCAAGAGCTTGGGCTGTGTTAGGAGAGTTAGTCGTGTATAGCCGGATCTGTTCTTCTAAGAAGGATGTCGACGATCTGTTAGCAAAGCTCAAGATTACTTCCTGTCCGCATTGCAAGATTACGGGAGCCCTCATCAAGCATGGCTTCCTGCGAGGCTACGATGAGCAACATCAACTGGGCAAAACAGTTCGCGCTGCTCGAGTCTTCTGCAGCAATCGAGCCACTGGGTATGGGCGAGCGGGTGGCTGTGGGCGAACCTTCAGCGTTTGGATCGCCGACAAAATCAAACAGTTATTTCTTTCCGCCGAGAGCTTGTGGCAGTTTCTCAACGCCGCCGTAAGCTCGGGCAATAAACTGCAAGCGTTTCGAAATCTCAATAGCGGGCTGAGTGGTTCAGCCGCGTATCATATCTGGCGACGATTCCTTAACGCTCAAGTCGCCGTCCGAACAGCGCTCGCTGGATTGTGCGAGCCACCCAAGATGGAATCGGGCTGCCCTGCCAAGCTTACGCTGGCACACCTCGCTTGTGCCTTCAAAGAGCATCCGCTCTCGCCAATAGCCGCGTTCGGGGCCGCTCTGCAAACCTTCTTCATCTGAGTCCTGATTGGCTGTTGGCCAACGGCTGTGACAAGCCACAAGATTGCGTGACTTGCACCAAAACTTCGTGCGTCAAAACGACCGCGCTCGCGTGTGTGACTCTCGCAGCAAACAACTTCGTGCAGCGAACGTGACCGAATTGCCGTCGCAAGTGCGCGACACGAAATAACCCAAAATTGCCAACAACACAACTCGGCGATGGACCTGCTTGGGAACCAGCTTAGATTTTTTCGTAGCTGTTCATTCCCACGTCAAAGCACAAACACAAACGGAGCGATTGCATGAAGAATCCATCGATCTATCTCAAAATGAAAGTCCTTGGCGCGATTGATGTTGCCCCAGGCAAGACGCGTGGTGAGAGAGTCAATAACGTGGCCGCGATGACCTTTTTGGATGAGGAAGGAAACCAATATCAGTTCACTTGGCGAACCATTCAGACCTGGTACTACCGCTACAAAAATCACGGTGTGACAGCCATGGACACAGCCTCACGCGCGGACAAAGGAGTTCCACGCAAGGTCACGCCTGAGGAGGTGCTCGAAGCGATCAACCAGGCATTGCCACACTTTCGTCAGAAGAACAATGGCAACTCCACGATGCCCAACAAGACAGCCATCTATCGGTTCTGCATCGAGAAAGGATTGCTTCATGCCAGTCAGATCGCGCGGACGACGTTTGGCCGAATGGTCCAGAAGTACGAACTGCTTAAAGCCGATCCGAGTGAGAACAACAAGCGTCGACTGGCTTTTAGCATGCAGTACGCCAACCAGCTTTGGCAAGCAGACACCATGTTCGGACCGCAAGTCGGTGGTAGGCAGACCAAGCTGATCGCCTTTATCGATGATGCCAGTCGGGTCTTGTGTCACGGCGAATTCTTCCTTGATGAAAACGCCGATTCGATGATTCGCGCGCTGCGGAGTGCTTTCTACAAACGTGGATTGCCCGAGCAGTTGTTGGTCGACAACGGCTCGATCTACTGTTCGCAGGAGATCACGCTCATCTGTGCTCGTGTGGGTTGTATCCTGCGGCACACGGCAGTCCGCGATGCGGCTGCGAAGGGAAAGATCGAGCGCTTCTTTCGCCGAGTTCGCGATCAATTCCTCATTCGCAATCTCGATCTGTCCTCGATCCAACGGCTCAATCAGCAGTTCACCGATTGGGTCGAACAGGATTACAACGCTACGGTACATACAACCCTTGGCATGAAGCCGATCGATCGCTTCGGTGTCGACTTATCTCGCATTCGCTTCCTCACTCCTTCGCAAGACACCGACGAACTGTTCTACGCCGAGGCGACTCGCTCAGTCAAGAAGGACAACACGTTCAGCTTTCAGGGAGCCCGCTACGAAACACCGATCGACATGCGTGGCAAGCAGATCATCGTGCGTTACGAGCGGCATCGCAAAGGCGCTGTAATTGTCTATGACAACGGACGACGCCTCGGACAAGCCAGACTACTGGACGCATTCGCCAACGGCTTGGCTCGCAGGCAAGAGGCTTAAGACTCACAGTTCGTAATCCACCTTTCAAACTTCGTATTCCCTCAAGTCTCACCCCTCATAACTCAAGGCTAAAAAATGATTCGTTCCTACTTCGGTCTCACCGACAATCCGTTCGCGCTGCGCGACATCCAACTGTTAGAACATCAGCAAGAAATACACGACACGCTGAGAGTCCACTGTCAACAAGGCGGGCTATGTCTGGTGGTTGGCAGGCCCGGCACCGGCAAGAGTGTGATCAAAGAGTCACTCAAAAGGCTGCCTGAAAAAGAGCATCTGGTCGCCACAGTTGCACGAACGCTTCACACTTATACCAACACGGTTAAGATTCTTTGCGAAGCGTTCCGAATTGAATTCGAGAGTTCAGCGTTCAAGTGCGAACGCAAGCTGATCCAGGAGGCTTTCAACCTTAATCGCAGTGGCAAGATGCTCGTCACCATCATCGACGACGCTCATCTGATGGAGATGGAAAACCTTCGCAAGCTACGGTTACTGCTGGAGGATTTTCCAAAGAACCATAACTTGATCTTGATCGGGCAAGTCGAGCTGCTCTCGAATCTAGACTTGGCCATCAACCAAGATATCAAAAGCCGCGTGACCTACTCAGTCGTGACCCGTCGGCTACATGACGATGTGATGCGTGAGTTTATACATCGTGAACTGGATCGACTGGGCCTGGCGCATAGCACGTTCACCAGCGGAGCGACTGAGTTGATCATTCGCTCGGCTGATGGAGTGCTTCGTCGGTGCCGCAACCTCTGCTTGTCAGCCATGCTCGAAGCGGTCCGCGCTTCTGCTGGTCGAACGATCGATATCGACGTTGTCAATCGGGTCTTGATGCAACCGCACTGGCAAAACCAAGTCGATCTAACCGATTTTTAAACGCACATCGTTGACCGAGTTACTACTTCCTCAAAGATTGGAGTTTGATATGATCACAAAAGATTTACTCCGCGAGATACGCAATGACTTGCCGATGAAGTTGACGATACAGCGGCTTGGCCGTCACGGTCCAATCGCAAAGCACAGTGATGGTTACTTCCGCTTTCAGTGTCCTCAATGTAGCGAACTAAGGGCGACAGTGAACCCAAGCAACAACCTTGCGCATTGTTTTAGCTGCGGCGAGAATTTTAATAACATCGACCTGATGATGAATCATGGGCACGACTTCGTGCCAGCAGTGGAAATTCTCAAGAACTGGCTAGAGGAGTACCGACGCGACCTCGTTCGTAGCACGTCTTCGGCGCAATCTGAAGCTAATTAACATTCTCGCCCGTCACTACCAGACATAAGTGCGATCGCTCGACTGAAGCGATCGCACTTTTTTTATGCAAAAGCTCGAGTGACGCTTCATCATCTAACAGTTAGGGTACGATCACAATTCGGCGTGATTGGTAACTAACCGCTTACACTACGACGGCAATTCGGCCAAATTGGTGAGCCACTAAAAGGCTACGACCACAATTCGGCCATGAATGCCTCACGAATACGACCACAATTTGGCCGTCGATAAATCGACCAGGTAACAACCAGCTCGCTGCTCCTCCAGAATTCTCGACAATTCGGTCACATACCCCACTGAAGAACCGAAAATCCCTACAGTCACAATTCAGTCAAAATTGCGACAACAATTCGGCCCGTAACATCTGATGGCCCAACTCGTCAACGATGCTGGTCAGTTGATTGAAAGTCGGATCGTAGGTGAGCCGCATCGGATTGGCCGGGTTGATCGTGTCGGTTTTGCTGTTGAGATTGCCGCGCGCGTCGTAGGTGTAGTTCGTGACGTTCCCGCGGGCATCAGTGACTTTCGTGGGCAGGTTCGTGACCGGGTCGTATTCGGTAGTGGGCATTGCACCCACTGCGTCGATCGATGAAATTTCCTGCCCCCCACGATCGAGCTTAGTGACGGACACATTGCCATTCGCGTCCACGTAGGTTGCCTGACCGGTCAGATCGCCAGCGGCTAGAGGGGCAACGAAGGGATCGGCCGTAGTTCCGAGCCGGTTCAATCCGCGAACTTGCGTCGGACTAACGTCGATTACCGCGCCGTTCTTGCGAACCACGCTATCGACGCGGCCAGCGAAATCGTAAGTTGCCTGCTCGTGATTGCCGCGCTGGTCGAGTTCGCCGGTCAAGTGATGATCCGCATCGTAATCGAATGTGCGTTGCGATCCGTCGGGATCGGTAATGCGAAGTAGATTGCCCGCTGCGTCGAATGCGAACTGCGTTACCCGACCGGCTGGGTCGGTGATCGACGTGACTTTTCCGCCCGTGTAGCCCAGCGTTGTTGCGAGCCCGACCGGATCAACCATGCGGCTCAGGTTGCCGGCCAAGTTGTATTCCCAAGTAGTGACATTGCCATTGCGGTCGGTCATGCGCGTGATGCGGCCAGCGGCATTGTATTCCTCGACCGTCTGGTCATTCATGGTACGGCGAAACGTTCCGTCGTCGAATTTTTGGAACGAAGAAAAGTCGCCGGGGGGTGCCGTGTAGGTCGTCGCGCCCAGTGGCTTTCGGGCAGGGAAAAAGTTCACGAACCCGCCGTTACCAGTGACAAAGCGGTTGATGAACGCGCCCGTCTGGCCATTGAAGCGATCGGTGTTGCCGTTCACATTCACGTAAAGATTTCCATCGGGGCCGAACGTCACGCCACTTGCCCCCGGGCTCGACGTCGTCGCGAACACGCCGAGAAACGCGCCGGTCGTGCCGTCGAAGCGGCGTACACCGCCGAGCGTCGCATCTGTGATGAAGAAATCGCCGTTGGGACCGATGTCAAAGTCACAAGCGTTCACTAGGTTTGCCGAGGGTGCAATCAGTCGGTCAACCAAGGCGCCTGTCTGTGGATTGAATCGCCGCAACTCTTCGTCAAAGGTGTCATAGACATTCAAGTTTCCATTCGGGCCGATTTCAATTCCGCACGCCTGCTGGACGCCGTCGGCAGGTCCGGCGATCGCGCCGAGGAAGTTGCCGCCTGTATCATAGCGCAGTACACCGAGCGCGCCGCCAGCGGCGACGTAGAGCGTACCGTCGGGTCCAAAACTCATTTCCGAACCACCCGCAAAGCCGCCCTCGCCGGTGTCAACGAACACGTCCATGAAAGAGCCAGTTTGGCCATTGAAGCGGAGGATTTTCTGCGCCCCCGGAGCATTGGAGAAAACGTACATGTTGCCGTCAGCACCAAATGTCGCGTTGTGCGGTGCGTCAAGTCCGCCCGGGCTGCGGCCCACGAACTGGCCGCCGATGCGCTCGCCGGTGATACCATCATAGCGCAGCACCGTGTCATTGTTCACGTCCTGGATGAGCAAGTCTTGCACGTTTCGCACTGGTAGCACGGCCGCACCGGGAAGGAAGGTGCCGAAACCCGTGTTATTGCCGACCAACCCGTCGATGAACTTGCCTGTTGTACCGTCCACGCGGGCCACCGAACCAGGCGTTCCGGGCACGGATACGCCGACGTAAAGATGACCGTCGACACCCGACGTGGCCCGGAACGGAGTGCCCAACCGCGCATCCGACGCGAAGATTCCCATGTAAGTCCCAGTCGCGCCGTCGAACCGCCGGATGTCGCGCGGGCTCTGATCGGCGATGTACAAATTTCCGTCCGAACCAAAGTCGATCGGACAGGTGTCGTCCAAATTACCGGATGGCACGAACACATCGATGAAAGCGCCAGTAGTCGGGTTGTATCGCAGCACGCGATCGTAGTTCGTGAAGCGGAACGGGTCGCTGTCGCCGACATAGAGGTTGCCATCGGGCCCGAAAGCGATGCCGCAGGCCCGCTGCATGCCGTTGCCGGTCGCAATCTTACCGAGCGGTGCGCCGGTTGCGCCATCGAACTTCAACACACCCACATTTGCGCCCGTACTGCCGTTGCCGACGTACAGGTTTCCGTCGGGGCCGAATGCCATCTGCGTGCCGGAAGTGAATCCACCACTGCCCGTGTTCACAAACACGTCGATGAACGCGCCGGTCTGACCATTGAAACGAAGAATACTCGGATTCGGTCCGCCGTTCGAAATCACATACAAATTACCGTCTGGACCAAACGTCGGATTGTGCGGAGCGCTCAATCCGCCCGCACCGCTGGCGACGAGCGTCCCCTTGAACGCACCTGTTAGACCATCGTAACGCACGATAGTGTTCGTGGTCCCATCCGGCAGCAGGAAATCGCGGGCCTCCGCAACCGTTGGCTGAAACAGGATCTCGCTGCCATCGCCATCGACCAGCATAACCGTATCGTCGCGGTTTTCGACAAGCTGCTGAAGGCCATCAAGTCCCCAGCCGGCGCCGAACGGGCTGTCGATCGAGTTTACGCTCAACACGTGGCTGGTCGTTTCACCAGCCGTGCCGACGAAACGATTCTGAAAAGTGGAAAACAGTCGGATACTCGACGAAAGAACATAGTCGTACTTGCCGGTTGGCTGTGACCGCAGGTCGGCTTGAAGGGCTGCATCAACTGGTCCTGCCTCCGCGGGTAGTGTCCAGAAGTTCTCACCGCCACTGAGGCCGAATTGATTGCCGACGAAGCCGGGTACCGTCACAGCGACGTTGCCTTGCTGCATCCGCAGCGACGCGACTAACCGCAACTGATTGGCCTGCGATCCGGCCAGGGCCGCTGGGTCCACGTTCTCAAACGACGCATGCACGATTGGTCGCGGATCGGCCCGCAGCGAATCGTAGGTCAGCGTGAAGCCGCGAGTCGCGCCCAGCGATTGATAGGTGACGAGATCGTGCGTCTCGATCAGCGCGCCACTTTGGAACTCAATGTTGGATGTACCTGGGCCACTGGCCTCACACTCGTCGCAGTCATCGTCGGGATTATTCGGATTGTCTTGATCTGGTGGTGGCGGAGGGGAGGGGAAGTGCCAACTTGAATTGCGAACTCCACCGGAAATTGTTTCAATGATGCTGCCGTCGACGCTGACTCGCATGTCACCGACGTCATCGAACTGGCCAGTCACTGGATTAATGGACCACAGATCCATGAGCATACCTGGAGCCCAGCCCGCACTATTCGGAAACGTCAAGGGAGCCGGTCGCGCGAAAACCATCTCGCCGGGCTGGATCGTGACGACCAGATCGGGAAACAAATTGCCCGGCAAGGCGGCGGGCGTAAGTTCTACTGGTACTTTGGTAATACTCAATTGTCCAGTGAAGGGCGTCCCCTGCTGATTCATCAACGTGCCTGCATCCACTTTCAGAGCCATACCCGGCAGCGCCGCCGTGGTCACCAACGTGTCACGAGTTGGATCGATCAAAACCGCATTAGCCATGTCCAGCGGCGGCAGAAAGATGGGTCGACTCATGACGTTGTTCACGCCTTGATAGACATCGTGCTGCAAAAGCAAGGGCAATTTCTCAGCGATGAACGGATAGACCCGTGCACCCGTGAACTTTTCACCACGGACTTTGAGCGTATCGCTGACCACTATCCCGGAACCGAGGTTGAGCGTAAACGATCCATCGGTGGCAGTGAGTCCCTTGACAGCACCGATCTCAACTTGCATTCCCGCTAGCGGCGACTGGTCGATATCCAGGACTCGGCCCGAGATACGCGTTGTGATGTTGGTATCAGCCACAACGTTGAGCGTGACCGAACGCACTGCCCGCCATGCACCGTCACTGGCAATCACATCAAATTTGAAAGTTCCCAGCTGGTTTGGCTCCGGCCGAAACTCTAGCTGACCATCGACTCCCAGACTTCCGTTGGGCAATTCGAGACCAGCGAGTGAGCTTTGTGTTGCGACCAACGAGAACGTGACCCGATCGCCATCGCTATCGGTGGCATTTAGCTTCGTAACCAAATTTTCGCCCGGCCTAACCGTTAACGGGCCAATCGCTGCCAGCACCGGTGCCCGATTGGGACCGGCAAGAATCTGTGGGGACAAAGCGAACGGGATTCGCGACGGATTGTCGAACTCGACCAGCAGCGGTGCGCTTCTTCCGTCTTTCGTCAAACCGCCGCTGGCAATTGCCGGGGCGAAGTTGATGTAAGGATTGCCGCCGGCAGTCGTACCCGACGCATTGCGGAGCACCACGCCAGGAGGCAAATCGGGGAATACGACGGCAACGCTGCGGCCAAGACTGTTGCCGCGACTCTGCAAACGCAACTCGGCGGCGTAGCGATCCGTCGCCGAGTTGAAGCGTACGTTTCCGACTTGTAATTCGACATCATTCGTAACCAGCAAGCCAGCTAAATCAAGGCTCGATCCTGCTACTTGCGGCGTCGTTACTTCGAGCAACTTAGGGCTTGGGCCAGCTGTCGCGTCGACCAAGTTCGACAGTGGCTTTATCACGATGCGCGAGCCGCCATCGTTATCGTTGCTCAGGAGTTGTAATCGCAGTTCGGCCGTATCAAGATCGGTCAACTCGGAGAGATCTAGCTCGACGACTTGACCATCCCACCGAACGCGACCTGGTGCAAACTCTGCACCACTTTCTGAAAGCGAGAATAGTGATGTGCCAGGAGTGCCACGATCGAGCAGCGTTTGATCAGGACGTTTTGGATCGACCAGATAGATCGAGAACAAGTCGTTGGAACTGGATTGCGTGTCAGTTCGATCGAAAGCGGGTGTAACTTGCAGTCGATATGTTCGCCTGCCCGTCGGCTGGCCAACCGTGATCGTGAGCTTTTGTTCTGCTGCGATCTGCCCGCCTTCTACAAACTCAAAAGGTGTTCTAGTTCTGTTTAGTGCATTGATGACTAGCAAAGCGTCAAGCGGTGAAACAAACTGATCGCCGCTGGTATCCCAAAATGAACTTGCGCTTGGTTTCTGCGGCGGTAGAGAATGCCTGCCGTTTATGTTCAATTCGTTGATCACAAGCAGTGCATCCAGCGGGCTCACAACCGCATCGTTGGAAACGTCCAACGCATTGACCGGGTTCCGCCAATCCACGGTTAGCAACCGCCGATCTTCCAAACTCTCAGCGAGCAGTTTGCGAGCTTCGCGTTTTGTGCTTTGGAACCTGCGTTCATTGCGGCGCCCCAGAACGGCTGTCGGAAAACTAAAACCCGATTTTGGCATGGGAGATTCCTCTGCAATACCGCTGAAATGCGTTGCGTTATTGGGTCGCATCGTGCACTTTAGCTGGGTACACTCGGTAAAGCAACTTTTTTTGGTGAGGCGCACCGCAACGTTCATAGGCAATGAAGGATCACGTGCAATGATGATCGACGACAACGCGGCGCTAGCTAACGTCTGTGGCACTCTCGTCCAACAAATTCGTGGAGGTGGTGGCGATCGCAGATTTGGATTCCAGCCGACTGCCGTTGGGATTGAAGGCTGCTGAGGATCGACAAAGAACCAAACCTCGCGGCGAGAGCGATTTTCGCAAGCTGATCGATGACAAAACGATCGACGCCTTAGTGATCGGTACGCCGGACCATCCACCTGCAGGCGTCGACTTTGATATGTGGATTGGAGCGGCACCTAAACGTCCATTCAATGTCAATCGATTCCATGGCCGTTGGCGGTGGCTGTACGACTTTGGTACCGGTGATCTTGGTAACGACGGCGTGCACCGATTGGATATGGCGGTGGCGCTGCTGAGTGCTGCTAGCGTTACGCGGGGAGAGGACGCAATTGGTTTGCCGACCACGATATTCGCCAGTGGTGGCAAGTGGTACTTCGACGATGCCCAGGAATTTCCCGATACGATGCAGGTCAACTACGAGTTTGGGTCGGGAAGAAAGACTAAGCTCTTAACCTACGAGATGCGAGTCTGGACGCCCTACGCGTACCATGGTGAAAGCGAACCAAAAAACAGAGACATTTGTAAACGATCCAGAGGCGAATGCGCTACGAGGTCGTCCAGAATACCGCAAACCGTGGCTGTTACCAGAAGTATGATGATCGAAGGATTGCATCGACGGGCTTATAATATGATCACCATCGAGAACCCAGTCGAGTATCTCTTTACTCCAGCGTCAGCGAAAGTTCCTTGGTGACACAGGACGGTTCGACCTGTGTCACGAACGGCTACCGCAGTCGGGCCTGAATTAAACTTCTGCGCGGTCAAAATGATATCCGCGAAGGCCCCCTCTTCGCTCGTGGACTACTTTCAGTCGATGCAACGGCTATAAATTCGCGAACCCGCAAGCTCAGCCGCCACGGCCCTCGCTGCGCTCAATGACTCGGAACCACTACATGGGCCGCGGTCGGTCTGCGGCACCTTGTTCGGCCCGCCATTGAACAATACCTGTTTCGCAGATGATAAGCCCCCGCCTACTTGCCGGTGGCAATGTCCCAGAGCCTAACGGTCTTGTCGCCGCTACCCGATGCCAGGGTCTTGCCATCCGCGCCAAAGGCCACGCAATAGATCGCATGGGGGATGCACTGGCGGCAGGTCTGGTACGGACTGCGGAGGAATGGCGATTCGGCAGTTCATACAACTGGATTGGTGGTGAGAGTTGTGGAGTCAAGTTGGCGAGCTGGCCGTTGCGACGCTTACCCATTTGGCTTGAGCGTGTCAACCGACCGGTCAGTGAGAAGAAGTGGACCGGCTTCGAAGGGCTATCCGGCGCAGTCAGCCGTTCGGGGACGCCGGATGGATGGAGTCAAGGGCGCTATAGTATACTCTGGAGTCAACGCTCAGAAAGCGCGGTTGACCACGCAAATTTCCCAAAACTCCAATTAGGCTCCTCCCCCTTTTTCTTTTCGGCCAATCAAGATGACGCAATTCCCAGCGCGTATCCACGTTTTGCTTGCGCGCGACAGTGCTACGGGAGTTGTTATTCGGCGAGGTCCATCAAAAGTTGTTGCAACGGTTCACTGGAATCGCAACACGGATGATTTTCGCATTGGACAATGGATGAAAGGACGCATTTACGAGCGTCGAAGCGATCTGTCCCCGGACGGAAAGCACCTCATCTATTTTGCTCTGAACGGAAAATGGCATCGGGAAATCGGAGGTTCTTGGACGGCCATTTCGCGCGCCCCGTATCTGAAGGCAATTACCATCTATGAGGATGACTGTTGGTTTGGCGGCGGACTTTGGATGAGCAACGAGAAATACTGGCTGAACTTGAGCAACAAGGAATACTGGCTGAACGGTCGAGGAACTTTGCGACAAGCGATTGAAGTGCATTCCGATGACCAAGTTAGTCCCATTCGAGAGTTCGGCCACGGATGCGAGGGTGTCTACTACCCACGCCTCTTGCGCGATGGTTGGCAACTCAAAGAGAGCAAGAGAACCATGATGGGAAATTGTATCGATCTATTCCTAAAGCAGGTCGCAGGATCATGGAATCTTCACAAGTTTTGTCAATCCGGATCTGAGGAACATGAGCTGTACAATGTTGAAACTGGAGTTAGTATTTACAAACCCGATTGGGAATGGGCTGAAGTCGACAGGCATCGTTTGATTTGGGCTTCAGAAGGAAAACTATTCTCAGCAATGCTCGACGGAATGGGCTTGACTTGCGAAACTGAACTGCACGATTTCAACTCGATGCAATTCAGAACGATCGAAGCGCCATACTAATGCGTGAGAGAAAGGGAAATGGGCCAGGAGCCCTTTTGGGTTGGCTTCGCAAATATTTTGCAATAGGTGGAGTAACTGTTTCGGAGTTCAATCGATGTCAAGACCGCCACGTGCCGATGTTGCTAATATCTAGTCTCAGCTAAGCCTCCCACACTCCGCCAATAGGCCGAGTCATCAACCAAATCGCGCAGTGGCACATGCATAATCGCGGCTCCGTTTGGATACTTAAGGGTAGCTCGCTGACCTTCGATGGCGAGTAGCGTTGGTCGCTGGCCACGGACGTAACTGCAGCTGTGCGGTACCGGCTGGCCGACCTGCGAAGGCAGATAACGAGTGCAAACGGCGGATTATGACTTATGAAGCTGTGGCGGGAGCGGGCGCTGGAAGTTGAGCAGATCGTTTTGGTCCGGAGCAGCTCAAGGTCACAGACGGCTCGCATCAATTGACGCATGTTTTGACTCAATTTTCCATTCCTTACAGGGCGAAGAAGAAAGACTGTCGCGAAGCGGAACGGCGGGATAGCTTGTGCGTTGAACTGAGATGCTTCGCGCAGGCAGCTTTTGCGGAAGCTACGGGCTTGGCGTCTGAGACTCAATCTGCTTTCGGTCGATGCAACCGCTGCAAGTTTCAGCGCGCTCGAATCTTCTTTTTGGTGCCCGACCGCCTACTCGCGACGACGCAACACTTCAACTATCACATACGGTCCCGGTTCAGGCTCTTCGCGGCCAGACTTCCATCCGACCTGAAATGCTGTGTCAAGGTCGTCCAAGAGGCAGTAGCGGTTGACGGGGAAAAAGACGGCCAGCCCATTGCATGACAACGGCGAACAACCGTAGGAAGGGCTCGTCAGGTGGCGTTCGGCTCTACGGGCGCCATCTAGATCCAGCAGGCGAATCGGTTTGAATTGGACCACATCGTATCCGAGCCGTTCAAAGTTCGTCCAATCGGGTTCTGGTAGCGGTAGTGCGTACTCGGTGACGAATAGCTGTCTGGCTTCGAGGACCGAAGGGGATGCCGCGTCGGTAAACGTTAAGGGGAAGATGCGGTACGCGCACAGGCATAGTTGATCATCCGTGTAACACTCGCGAGGGCTAAGGACTCCAAGCTCGATCAATTCCGCCTGCGTTGTGGCGTCCAGCTGAAACCATGGGGCAATGCTCTCTGCCACCGTCCAATGGACTCCTAATGCAGAGCCGTCGTACCAGATGATCGGCCCACCGGCAATGCAATTGCTCGCGCTGTAGATTTCGGCGACGTGTTCGGTCTGCGAGTGATTGCACCAATCGCGAGGCCTTGGACGGCGAACCTTAAGACGCAGACCGATGAACACTGGGACCGGGTAGCTTGCAAATTCCATAAACGATGTTCACTCCAATCAAGAACCAAACAGTTGATCGGCCAAATTCATCTAATGCGAGCAAGTGATTCGACGAAAGTCAGAACGATCGACCGAGCTAGAGTTTTTTTGTTCCTCAATACTCTGGACAATCGCTTGGTTAGGAACCGCGCTCGTGTCGCCATTGGTCTCCGACAACAACGAGCCGCTCCTTACTTGGACCACTCCGAATGAACTCATCGCCAATCCGCCGAGCATCGTCTGAATTTTTCACGGCACCAATGCTGTAGATGGGTACGCTACTGGCGTGAGCGTCGACATTCCGTAAATCGAACCAGAGCCCTTCCCCAGCGCGGGCCACGAAGCCATTCGCGATCGCCTCATCCGCCCCGGGAAAACTTCTTCTACCGGAGAAAGCCACGTACTTGAGCGAAAGAACCTGTGCCAGTTGAGCAACGACTAACGATATCAAATGCCAGTCCGCATTACAATCAAGTTGTCGGGTGCCAATCAGCGCCGAGGTGCAAGCATTGTTGCGAATGGACTCACTACCGCTCCCCATTGGTATCGCAGACCTTATGAATGAACCTTAGACTCGCTTAACTTCCGCAGTCGGCTGCAATCGGGCTGTGGTCTTCCGGCTCGGACCTGAAATCTTGACGTTCTTAAGTCCCAACCAGAAAACTGGGTGGGGCGTTGCGTCCAAATGGTAAAGCGAGCCGCAAGCGCCGCGATTGGAACGGTGCTTAACAAGCGGATGAATTCCATTGTGCACATTTTGACGGGACGTGGTTTCAAGCGTGCAAGCTCGAATTGCTTCTGCAAGGTATCATATGTGCTTGTCCATTTGCAAATTTGTTAGGTGGGCATTCTCACACTTGTCGCCCAGGATTCTCACCATGCCTCGCACATCCCTACAGCAGTTATATCTGCTTGCCGCCGTCTTTTTGTTGCCGCTAATGTTCGCGTTGCTAACGGCAGGGACTTCAAGCGCGCAGACGGCTAGAGATTCACCATGGCAAAGCCACGCGGAGCCTCGAATCAAAGGTATCTATGAACGCGGCGAGTTTCGCGCCAAGAGCTTTCGGCCGAAGTGGCTGAGCGACAGTTCGGGTTTTTTACTTGACGAAGTCGATCCGAGCACCAGCAATCAGACGACGTGGTTCTTTGACGCAACAACGGGAATGCGTAGATCGGCAACAAGCGATGAGGTAGTTGCACGCTCCGATGGCGAACGCCCATCAGTTGATCCGGAGTTCCAATTGGAGGCTCGCGACGACAAACTTATCGCCGTCAGTAGAAAGAACAATGGAGAAACTACGCTCGCAACATCTGCGGCAAATCGCGAAGTTGATTTTCGCAAGCCGGTCTTCAGCCCCGATGGAGCCAAGGTGTTGTTTGTCGAAGCTGACTACACCGACGTTATGCAGAGATGGGTCTTGGTACCTAGCGATCCGTCTTACCCTGAAGTGAAACAGAATCGATTCGCTCGGGTCGGCGGACAGATCGAAAAATTACGAATTGGAGTTGTGAACATCGATGGCGATCAATTGACTTGGCTGCCCGTCGAGTGCCCCGAGGAAGGCATGTATTTGGGCCAAGTCGAATGGGCTGGGAACTCGCAAGAAGTTCTGGTTGAGAGATTCAGTCGATCTCGCGATCAACGCGACTTCCTGTTGATCACTATTGGCGGCGAAGTTAAGACGATCTTCTCTGAGACGGACAAGGCTTGGGTTGAGGCGAGTCAGGGCTGGAACTCGGGACTTGTATGGATACGAGGTGGACAAGAGTTTGTCGTCATTAGTGAAAAGGATGGATGGAGGCATGCCTATCGCTACTCGCGTGATGGCAAGGAGTTGGCATTGCTCACCCCTGGAGATTACGACATTATTGACCGCGCGGTAATCGATGAGAAGCGAGGATGGTACTACTTTTACGCTTCACCACAGAATGGAACGCAAAAGTATCTTTACCGAGTTGCTCTGGATGGCACCGGGAAGGCTGACCGCGTCTCTCCGGAAAGTCAAATCGGTACACATGGATATCTCTTCTCTCCGGATGCCAAGTGGGCGGTCCATACTTTCTCAACCTTGAACACCCCGCCACTGCATGAACTGATTGAAACGGAAACTCATCGAGTTGTGACGCGCATCGAGGACAACTCTTCGATACGCGACAGAATGAACTCGTTAGCCTGTCAGCCTGCTGAATTCCTTAAGCTTGATATCGGCAATGGTATCGAATTCGATGCATGGATGCTGAAGCCCAAAGACTTTGATCCGACCAAGAAATATCCGCTCTTCATTTATGTGTACGGCGAGCCTCACGCACAGACGGTGTTGAATGAATGGGGAGTGGCACAGATCGATTTCCATCGGGTGGTTGCCGAGTTGGGATATGTGGTGGTGTCGATCGACAATCGTGGGACTCCATGCCCTAAGGGAGCAGCGTGGAGAAGAGCCATTTTCGGAAGCCTCGGTCCCTTGTCGACTGAGGAACAGGAGGCTGGTCTAAAAGCTCTCGCCAAGCAATGCGACTTTATCGATACGGACCGTGTTGGAATTTGGGGCTGGAGCGGCGGAGGTTCGAATACACTGAACGCTCTCTTCCGCAAGCCCGATTCTTATCATGTTGGCATCGCGGTTGTCCCCAAGCCTCAGCCTCATCTGTACAACGCCTGGTTCCAAGAGATCTTCATGCGCACTCGCGAAGTCAATTCGGAAGGATACGAAAAGTCAGCTCCTATCAACTTTGCTGAAGGCCTTCAAGGTAAGCTGCTGATCATGACCGGTTCCGGCGAGACCAATACGCACATTCAGATCATCGAGGGACTAGTCGATCGCTTAATTGTACTAGGCAAACCCTTTGACTACATGTTTACCCCAACCGCGATCACGGCCTGCGAGAGGGCGACGGTACGTTGGTGCACGTAAGGATGCACATCCTGCGCTACTTGATCAACAACTTGCAATCTGGTCCACGACCAGGCAATCCAAACTAGTGCTTTGTCCAGATTAGATTTTGGTGTAGCGGAATGCGTCAAGCATTTCGGTGGATTTCACAAACTCTCAATAACCGAAAGCCTTGACGGCTTCCGCTACCTCATTGAATCGCGGATACGCAAGCGATCAACCCCGAAATCTAATCTGGACAGAGCACTAGTGCTTCAACACAATTCAACTTTTGGGTTCGCTGTTTTATTGTCGCACGATTGTCTCGGATCGTAGCTGCAACAATTGAGACAATTGTGCGACACTCAATTTAAAATTTAAATTGTTCTAAAGCATTAGCACTAATCTCTTACCAGCAAACCTACAACTCCAAGGACGATACGATGATGATCAACCCTCTGCTGCGATTGGCAACGCCCACGGCATTCCCAAACTTGAGGATCGAAAAAACGGACAAAAGATTCACACCTACATCTGGTGGCTGGATAGGCCGCAATACAGATCCATCGTTCTCGATAAAGAACAGACTCAGTATTTAAAGAAAGGTAAGAACGTCTTTGCGGTTTATGCCAATGACCAATACTCCCAAGACTCCCCTGAACATTATTCCGCGCTCGATGCACATCAAGGAACTCGGTGAATCGGATGTCGATTGCTGCGGCATTCGCCTCTACATGGAGCGGGAAAACGAAACCGCTCGGGAAAGCTACCGACGCCTTGGCTTCAGCGAAACCGGTTATGTGGTTTTCGAGCATTTGTTTTCCCGAATGGATGAAACTTGATCGTGAACTCAAAACTCCTTTTACTCGATGGCGCCACCGGCACTGAACTCAACCGCCGTGGCGTCGACACGGGCTTGCCATTGTGGTCGGCCCATGCGCTCACAACGGACGCCGGGTTGGATGTCCTGCGCGACGTTCATCTGGACTACCTGAACGCCGGCGCGGACGTCATCACCACCAATACATTTCGAACCAACCGCCGCGTCCTCGCTGGCAGAGGTTTCTCCGCCCACGAACTAACCTTGCGCGCTGTAGCCACTGCCAAAGAGGCGGTTTCTGAATTTGGAAAACCATCCCTCGTGGCCGGCTCGCTCTCTTCGCTTGAGGATTGCTATCGCCCCGACCTCGTACCGCCCGCCGACGAATGCCTCGCCGAGCACTCTGAGCGCATCCATCATCTAGTGGAAGGTGGCGTTGACCTACTTCTCATCGAGACGATGAATTCCATTCGCGAAGCCGTGATTGCCGCCAAAATCGCCACGGCCACTGGCCTGCCCACATGGGTCACTTTTGTCTGCGATAAAAAAGGCCACATCCTCTCCGGCGAGTCACTCAATCACGCCGCCGAAATGCTCATGCCTCTCGGCGTAAACGCAATGGGAGTGAACTGCATGCCGGTCCACAACATTACCCAACCACTCACCGAGTTACGCGCCATCTGTGGTGAGAACTTCCCGCTTGTGGCCTACGGCAACATCGGCTATGTGGACGATGAACAAGGCTGGATCAACACTGACTCTACCGACCCCGAAGGCTACCTAGAACACGCCCAAAGCTGGCCCGCACAAATCATCGGTGCCTGCTGCGGCTCCACTCCGGAACACATCCGCAAGCTGAAACAGGGCTGGAAGAACTCATCGTTTTTATGAAGTTTTGAAGAAGCGTGGCGATGGCATTTCGGATGGCGAGCTCGCACCTACTAGGTGGTCCACTGCCGATTGTGTTCGCCGGGCAACCACGCCGGTCTTGTTGAGTCCTGCCTGGACTTCATCGCCGTTGACTTTGAGTACCTTGGCAACAACTGAGGCGGTCTTGACTTACTGCATCGATAGTTCGGGATTGGTATGAAGTTTTTTGAACAAGTCGACTAGCGTGTTCAACGATTCGCCGATTCACGGAAACGAAGTTCGCATACTCGACGGCAATCATCACCCCGCCAGCGAACATCGCCTAAGGGTCCTGCGCGATGTGGCCGCGGGGCAATCTTCAATTACCAATCTGACGTACAGGTTGTTGACTTAGTAGACAACTGAGCCATGAGACGGTCTACGATACTTTGACGATTAGTAGCTGTATGTCAAATACAGTTTTCTTATCGAATCCTGTCCTACCTCTCGCATTGGTGGTAATCGTGTGCGTTTTGTTTAGTTTCGAAACTGTGACCACAATAGTTGCAGTTGCGGAAAACGTCTGGTCAGCCGGAAAGCCATCTGGGTCAAAATCGCCTTCAAGCGTCAGAAGTGTCTTCCTGGAATCCAACACCACGTCCATGGCAACTCGGCCAGCCGTTCCATTTTTAGTTTGCAAATTGGCTTGTGCAAATACTTGAAACTCGACGTCAAATTTATCTTTAGGGTCGACATTCGCTCCGGGCAATAAATCGAACTTGAATTCCTTCACGGGCGGCTGGTCACGCGTTACTCGCGGTGGGGCTGCGGTAACTCGAACGCGTTGTGGAACTTTTGCAACTGGGGCTCCCATGAAGTTTTCTCCCGTTCTGGATGATTAGATTGGGCACAATACTATGACGCGAAGCCTCAACCGTCCCCCGCCATTTGTGAGTGGGTGACTCGGGAGGAGGCGCATTCGCGGGACTGATCTCGCTGCTAAGGTAATGCCCTTCGGCCTCCAGAACCCGACATGCGTGCGCGTAGCTTTGGCAAAAATAACCGGAACTGTTGGCTCTAAGGGAGGCGAGCGGAAAACCAAGGACACAGCGTGCTCTGGGTAGAGGACGTAGTATTTGATTGCTTTGACGGGCATCTAATTCGGCTGCCGGTCGCCAATAATGAGACTAAGCGCAGCCGCGGGGATGATGAGTTTACAACCTAAGGTCACTTGGAAAAAAGCGAATAGGGGAAGTTGTATATGCCGGGATTTTGAGGGACGCACCGATGGGGGTGACCGGTGCGTCAAGTGTAGAAAGAATCTGTTCTCAAATGTTCATGGGCCGTAGCACGGTTTGGCTTGTACCGACATCGAGAAGTCGGGCTCTGGGATCGATCTTAACCGCAAGAGATTGGAAGGCCGCAGAGATGAAAATCCCGCAGATTTAGTCTGCGGATTGTTCGGATTTTCACTAAATCGAGAAGTGGCAATGAAAGGCGACGAGGGCTTATTGTATTAGCACAAAACGCTTCGCCGAGTCGCTGACGCTCAGCTCTCGCGATGTTGCGGCCTCAGCAATAGACCAGCCCAAGGTCGGCTAAAACTCTTCGGCCACTTACACTAAAGAGCGATTTCTTTAGTGAAAAGCATAACGATCCGCCGGGCAAGCCGGAGGTATTCAAACTCAACTACGGAAATCCTAACTCGCACCGGTTTGGCACACCGGAGCGTTGAAGTTGGCACGTTTTTCGCGATTCCCGCAATGATACACTTAAGGTTTTCGTGTTGCATCGACGGAAAGTCTACGAGCAAAGGAGCGGCGTTCGCGGATATTAGTTTGACTTCG
>JANODD010000281.1:0-10321 GCA_031412515.1 Planctomycetia bacterium
AGGACACTTCTGGCTGTGCGCCAGTACGGATTCCAAGAATCGTACTCGTACTCGTACTCAATGAAATGGTGCTCGTGCTCGTGCTCGTGCTCGAAACCGCGTGCCGATCGAGCACGAGCACGAGCACGAGCACGAGCACGACTACCGCCGATGGCTGAGTACGAGGAGGATTAAGATTATGAGTAACCGTTCAAGGCCGAAGGCCGTGAACGGTTACTCAGGACAGTTCAGCAACCAATCGATCTTTGTTTACTCTGCAGCAACTTTGCTCTGCCCCACTTCAGAAAAGTACTTCGGCTTCAACGTGTTTTTTAATTCTGGGCGGTTGTTGCGAAACCAACTTGTAACCAGCGCCAGCGTTTCGGGCCTCGCAGTGAACTTCGTTCCAATATGATGGTCTTGATCGAGCCAACGGCGAACAAGTCGATGCGCCTGAGTTGTTTGAGCACTAGACTTCGGCGCGGCAATGGCCCCTTCAATCTGGCCACGACGAATGAGATACCAAACATCCTGCCCGTCAAAACCGGCGACTGAATAGACGAAAGTATAAGTGTTTTTCGCGCGTGTAATATCGCTCGCCCGGCGGTTCAGCCACTCAATCGCCTGCAAATCCTCTCGCAACACAATCGCTTGTTCAAACTGCAAATTTTGCGCGGCGCGTAGCATCTGCTTTTCAATGATCGCAATCGGTTCATCGTTCTTGCCAGCGAGAAACTCCTTTGCCGACTTCACTTGAGCCTCATAGGCCTTCCGTGAACAGCCCCGAATGCACGGACCCAAGCAAGTTTGAATTTCATGACGAATGCAACCCGGGCGAAGCTCTATATCGAACAGTTGCAGTTGTTCAGTGAATCCTAGCGGCGTAGAACTGCTGCAATCGCGGAGCTGAAACAATCGATTGAGGACTTCAACGGCGCGATTGGCACGCGAAGCTCCTTGCAGCGGCCCGATCCAAGCAGTCGCTTTCGGATCTTCGCTTCTGGCCGTGTAGAGTTGCTCAGCCGGACTGCGCCCAAGGCAAACAAATATAGGCTTTAATCGCTTGGGAATGCCTTGCACGTTGAATCGCGGCTGGATGGAACGTATTAACGACTGCTCGCGCAACCAAGCCGCAAAGTCGCTCGGTTGACTTTCCCAAACAATCGCTGATGTCGATTCGACGATGCGTCCGGCTTTGTCCTCTTCGTTGTTCGGCAAGAAGTAACTGATCAAACGGTTACGCAAACATTTCGACTTGCCAACGTAGATCAACCGACCAATAGGATCGAGCATGCCATACACGCCCGGAACTTTGGGCACGTACTGCTTTACTTGAGATCGCAGCTCACCACGTGTTTCGCCTTCGATGCGCCGCATGCCGGGTGCTCGATACGGAAATAGGCTGTCTTCGCCAAAGTCAACGAACGGATCTTCGTCAAGTGTTGCTTCCATGCTGCATTCCCTGCATGATCGATCGAAATCAATTGAACCATTCCATCAGTCTGCCCGTAGCAAGTCTGCCCGTAGCAAGTCTGCCCGTAGCAAGTCTGGCAGTAGCTGGTTTCGTGAGAAACCGGACGAATTTGCAAGTGAACTGGGATGTATCCGGTTTCTCACGAAACCAGCTACTTGTCACCGTGGAGCTTGCAGAGCAATTATGGTCGAAGTGATTCACAAAACACAACCGCTATCGACAGCGCCACCAAACAGATTCGGGAAGTTGCAACTTAGCTGCAGTCGATTCAATCTCAGCCCGAAAGCGCTTGGCGTCCAGTGGATAGCCTGCTGTGGGTCGCAAGTTGGGAAGATGGCGCTGCCAAAACGCGTTGAATGACTGCATTAGCCGCTCGCGTAAATACTTGGCGAGCATTGAAGCTAAAGCGGTTGGTCCAAAGCTATCACCGCCAACGGTAAAGTGAAAATCGCGTTGAGGCATCGTGGTATTACGATAGCTACAGCGAGCATTCGTTTGCTTGGTTTCAACGAACCACTCGTCTGGCATCGCGTCCAATAGAATGGGCAAGTAGTTTTTTCTCCCGCCTTGTCGATCACAAAAGACTTCGACTGGGCGACATTCGCCGGTGCAAAACGAGCTGACTAGTTCCAGCGTAGTGGCTGACAGTAATTGCCCCTTAGATCCTGACTGGGCAACCGATGCGTTGAATTCTGACTCGGAAACAATCGCGGTTCGGACTCCAAGAAGCTGGATGGAATGGGACTGAAAAGCGGTTCGAGCCACTTCGGCCAATCTGTGGACTTCCACAGCCGAAACAGCCGTTGGAACTAGCCACTGTTCAAGGCACTCGTACCAGGGCGCGAGTGGACCTTTCGCAGGTCGGTTACTCTCTGAACAATTTGACGTGATGACAAATTGTCTTAAAATCTGCAAATCGGTTGGACAAACTAGCCTTTTGCGCGCATCGATCTGTAGTAACATCGCGATGAGGCCGGCTTCCAGCGACACCAGCCCGGTAGAAGGCTGATAAAGCTGCTTGGAATCGCCGAGCGGGACATGTTCACATCCTTGGGACCATGGCTGCATGCGAAAAGCGGTTAAAAGCGCAGCCGAAAACGCTTCAGTTGTCATGTTCTCCGGAATCGACCACGCGGTAGCAACGATCAAAAGCGGGCCAAGATTGGGTCCATAACCTGCCTCGTCAGCGCCAATGAGAATTCGGTTTGTCAAAGCGACGTTAAATCCTTAAAAAGCAGGTAGCATGCTCGGTAGCACTGAGCCATAATAACGATCGCATTAATGAGGGGCATTCCATTTGACCTCCAATCGAGATTTCGGATCCATGAGCTTGCTTAATTTCAATTCTTCTACTCGCATGGCCGCTCACCTTGCCGCTTTGTTCATTTTGTGGAATCAGTATACCGCGATTCCTCCAGCCGTAGGACAAGAGCCAGCGCCCGCCGCTGTGCCTGCTGCTGGAGAGCCATCACCTGATGCTGCGCCAAAGCCCGACCAACCACAAGATCCGGCTGCCGCAGCCGCGACCGCCGCGGCCGAAGCCGCTGAATCAGCCAAGAACGGAGATAAAGATCCATCTAAGAAGGAGGACAAGGCAAAAGATGGCAAAGATCCGAAAGATAAAGATGCAGGCCCTAAGAGCATTCAACGCACCAACGCACCACCGGAGCCGCCGAATCCAGATGAACTAAAAGTCCGCCCGAATGACAAGGGCTTAATCGCGTTTCAGTTTCGCAACCAACCGTGGCCAGACTTGTTGAAATGGCTTGCCGAAGTCTCGCAGGTTTCACTGGATTGGCAAGAGTTGCCCGGCGATTATCTCAACTTAACCACTCAGCGCCCCTACTCGATCGAAGAAACTCGCGACGCAATCAATCGCCATCTGCTGTTGCGTGGCTTCACGATGTTGGAAGGTGAAGGAGTCGTTTCTGTTGTAAAGATCGCTTCGATCAATCCTTCGATGGTCCCCAGAGTGGAACCTTCTGCACTCGGCATGCAACCACCGCATCGCTTTGTGCGTTCGTCGTTCGAGCTAACGTTTTTACTCGCCTCCGATGTGCACGAAGAGTTCAAATCGATGCTCAGCCCCAACGGCAAGATTACGCCGCTGGTCGCGACTAATCGACTAGAAGTGATGGATGCGGCCGCCAATCTGAACGACATCCATCGCGTGCTGGACCAGGAACAGTCACTGGAAGCGATTGCCGACTTGGCTCGTGAGTTTCCACTGAGACATGCCCGATCAACGTTTGTAAAAGAACAGCTTGAGATCTTCTTAGGATTGAAGAAGCCCAACTCTTCGCGCGGCGGTGGCGATATGGAATCGATGCAGCAGCAAATGCAACAGCAGATGCAGCAACAGATGGAACAAATGCAGATGCAGCAGCAACAACAGCAAGGTGGTGCTGCTGCACGCAAGCCAACCAAGAAAGAGGAGATCTACCTCGTCGCCAACGATCGTAACAACAGCGTGATCGTCCACGCCCCTCAAAATAAAATGGCCATCGTTGCCTCGTTTATCGAACGCATGGACGTGCCCAATAACCAAGCGGCCGACTTTGAGCGTGTTGGTATTCGGATGAAGGTGTTTCGACTTGCGTCGCTTCAGCCCGGTGAGTTGGTCAAATCGCTGTTGGCAATGGATGTTCTTGAACCCAGCACGAAGTTGCAGGTAGATGATAACAACCAAGCCATCATCGCTTACGCATCGATCGCTGATCAATACATGATCCAGTCGATCATCGATCGCCTCGATGGCTCACAGCGTAGTGCCAACGTAATCCAGTTGAGAAGACTGGACGCTGAAGCAGTGGCTGGCAGTATCAAGTTTTTGATGGGTGCCGAGGAAGAGAAGAAAGACGAAAGCCGAAGTCGCTATTCGTACTTTGATTTCTCACCTCCTCGCAGTTCTTCCAACAAGAAAACAGACAAGATGCGAGTCGGCGCAAATGTACAGGATAACCAAGTGCTCGTTTGGGCTAATGAGATCGAAATGGAAGAGGTCCGCGGGCTGCTGGTGAAGCTCGGTGAATTGCCTCCTCCTGGCGGGAAGCCTAGCACCATGCGCGTCATCGACGCTTCTCGCCAGCCTGAGACTTACGAGTACCTCAAGCGGCTCAAAGAACAGTTCGAACAGATTGCTCCGAATTCGATCATCATTCCCGATGCCATCGAGTTTCAAGAGCTTAAAAATGAAGCGCCCGAGAACAAGCAACCCAACAAAGCTGAGAAACCGAAACCTGAAGTAACCCAGACAAAGCCTGTTTCAATCCCAACGACGATCGATTCAACGTTGGTCAGTCTCACCGACGATGACCCAAAGCCGCAACAGTCGGGTGACACGCAAACAAAAAATGTAGTAAATCCGCCAGCGACCAATGACCGAAACATCCCGCCTGAGAATCGCCGAACGTTTGAACCACTGGGACGACGTCGATCGACTGAGGCTAGCGACGACTTACCTCGCGATTCGCAGCTCCGCGAACAGCAACTAGGTGCTCGACCCGCTCAGCCAGCGAAAATCATTATCCAAGTGGACGAAAGCGGCCGTTTGATTTTGCAATCTTCCGACCCAGCGGCGCTCGACCGCTTGGAAGAAATGATGCAAATGAACAAGCCACCGCAACGTCCGTACGACAAGTTCTTTGTGAAATACGCACGAGCCTCATGGGTCAAGCTCAACCTTGATGAGTATTTTGAGAAAGAGAAGAAACGAGATGATCGCCAAGATCGTTTTTACTCATGGATTTTTGATATGCCGCCGACTGAAAAGAAAGATACCAGTCGGCAACTTGGAAAGAAGACCGAGCTACGCTTCATCGCAGATAACGATACGAGCTCCATTATTGCAATCGGTGCCAACGACATGGACCGGAGGACCATCAAAGAGCTGATTGAACTTTGGGATGTGCCCGAACCCACCAACGGAAAAGACGTTCGCTACACCAGGCTTGTACGTATCAAGCACTCCAATGCCGAATCGATCGTGAACACGATTAAAGAAGCTTACAAGGATTTGCTGAGCGCCAACGATTCCGCCCTTCAAGCCAATCAGGGTGGCGGCGGCAAGGGTGGAAATCAGGAGAACAAACGTGACTCCAATCAAGAGACTGTACAAGCCGACGGTGGCCTCAGTTCAAATTTTAAAGGCGAATTATCGTTAGGAGCGGACGTCATTACCAATTCAGTCTTAGTCTCTGCACGTGGTGAACCGCTGTTGGAATTGGTCGTCGAAATGATCAATCAACTTGACGTCGCTGCAGCTCCCCAAGGCAATATCGAGGTACTTCAGCTTTCACCTGGAATGGGAAAAGGCTCGATGGCTGACGCTCTACGTGCGATGCTCGACAAGGGCGAAAAACGCTCAAATCGCGGACGCCAGCCCGGCCAGGAAAACGGTCAAGAAGGCGGACAAGAAAATGCCCAGCCAGCTCAATCAAGCAATGGTCAAAAGAATCGAAGCAGAAGTAACTAGCAACCACTTCCCGAACTCGCACCACATGCGAACGTGAACGTCAAAGAGCTTTCCGTTCCGGGCTTGTCCCGGCGGAAGCACAACTGACAAGCTACATGCATTGGATGGCGTTGAATGCGACGAGGGCTTATGCACCCACCAGACAGATCAACGAACGATGTCGCAACGTCACTGATGTTTGTCACCTCAACCACGCAGAGATACCCAAATGAAGGCGCGATACACGCTCTTCGGCGGTTACTAGATTACCTACTTGCACGATCGCTAAAAGGAGGCAAGTTGTCAACAAGCAATTCGGCATTACAGGCCTCCCCAATATAAATCAGGACGTTCAGGAGAACGTCCTGGTATAACATACTCAAGTCTGTTAACAGGTCTTCTGTGTCTTCAAAATCTCCAGCTCGGCTCCCGTTATTTGAACATTTCTCAAAGCAAGGCCAGTAAACTAGGAAGTGGAAAGACGGAGCATTGCATGCATCTTTAGATCGCGTCAATCAATTCGCCTAAGGCGAGATCGGTGATGAGATCTAGCGGGTTTGCAAAGTACCAATCGTTGTTCAAGCCACCAGTAAGTGTGTCGACGAATGGTGCATCGTTGAAGACGGTTGCTCCAACTCCAGCTGCTTGAAGGCGAATCCCGCCAACTCCCGCTCGCAAATTGGCGACCCGAACTAAGTACGGATTCACGAGGCTGCTCCATTCAGCCAAAATCGTTTTCAACGCGTTAATGTTCGCGTCATGCGAGGTGAATCCAGCGATTAACAGGTCGTCGCCGCTTCCACCGGTAATGAAGTCTTTACCGCTTCCACCGATTAGCACATTGCGGCCTGATCCACCTCGCAGCGAATCGTCGCCTCGACCGCCAACCAGAACACTGTTCGTGAGCCCCGCGGTTAAAGTGTCGCCCAGGGCACCACCAAGTACAATCTCAGCTACGATATTCGCTATGGTGAGCGTCAACCCGGCGTTCACGATTTGGGCTGCCGGTAGTCCAAGATTGAGAGTAATCGCGCGTGTAACGGTTGCACTGAAGTCCAACGTATCGACCCCTCCTGCGTCGCTAAGGATGTCCGCGCCCAGCGCGAGATCGGTATCAAATTTATAGATATCGTCGCCTGTTCCGCCGCTGATCACATCATTGCCACCACCACCGGTAAACGTATTGTCGAGTGTGTTGCCATTGATGAAGTCACCGAGGTTGCCACCAATGACGTTCTCAAAAGTCGTCGCGGAACCGAGAATTAGATTTAGGCCTGCGTTTACGGCTTGACCAGCCGCAGTGGCTAAGTTGATGGCAACGGAGCGAGTTGTCGTCAAGCTAAAGTCGAGTGTATCGACGCCGCCCGCAGCGAGTTCGCTGAGCGTATCGGCCCCTAGGGCAAGGTCCGTATCAAAGATATAGGTGTCGTCTCCACTGCCTCCGGCCATTGAGTCATTCCCGCCACCTCCGGTGAGTTTATCCTTGCCGGGGCCCCCGCGAAGCGTGTTAGCTAGATTATTCCCAACGATGATGTCGTCGCCGTTTCCACCATTGATAAACGTCGAAGCTCCCGCAGGAAAGGCTGGATCGAGCGCTAACATAGTGATCGAATCGCCAGCGTTACCCAAGTTGACCGTGAGGCTGGTAGTTGGATTCGTGAATGCGGTATCCTCGAAAGTCGTTCCGCGAATCTCGGATGTGTTCGGCAATCCGCCCAGATCGTTGCCGACAACCACGCCAAGATTTGGCCCTGCTGGTAAGTTGAATATCACGTTGGCAACGCTGCCAACATTGAGTAAGACTGGTTCGAGACCGGTGTAGTTGATCGTACTGTTGATCGCACCTGAAGTTAGCGTTATTTGCCCATTGTTCGCAGTGGTGAACTTCTCAGTGATCGTTGTGAAGACACCGCCAAGCACGCGAAGTTTGTCGCTAACCCCTGTTTGACCATTGAACGCCAGACCTCCAGACGGAATGGGATTCCCGTTCACAAAGTCGACGGTCAAGAAATCACTCCCCGCCCCTGAGTTAATTGTCAGCTTGGTAAGATCGGCCAGTACATAAACGTTAGTTATTGTTCCATCGACCAGAAGTTCAATCTTCGTTGGCTCACTTGCAGATTTGCGAAGCACAAGCGTGTTACTGCCACTGCCTAACGTGATTGTTGGAGAAGTGTTTAGTAAGAAGGAAGAGATTGAAGTTGGTTTTGCACCGACCCCGCCAGCTCCCGCGTAATGCGTCGTGAACCAGAAGGTCGCATCATCCAGCGGATCGACACTGAGTGTTGAATAGTCGCCCCATCGTTGTGGTTCGACTATTGCATCAGCGTCTCCTTGAGCATTCAGCCCATTTCGAATGATTTTTTCGGAGCCCAGTGTACCCAAGGGTGCTGCAGCCAATCGCCCGGTGTAGCGCGAGCCAGCGAATACCGGCGCGATTGGGTTGCTATTGGTGATACTATAGGCCATGGCAATATTGCCCGCTCCGTCCATCGCCGAACTGCCCATCCAACGATGTAGCAGTTGATTTTCTGCAGTGATGACTCGGCCTTGTGGAAGGTAATTTCCTTGTTGGAAGATGGTCCAGGCTGCGTTGGGAGATGTCTTTCGCAGCTCGTACCAACGCAATCCTGCAACTTCCTTCACGGCATTGAAGCCAACCACTAGCGGCTCGACATCGACGGTTTGATTGAACACCATCGACTGATGAGTGCCAAAGTTGCGATAGCGAACTTGCATCATCGGTCGGTTCGAAAGCGCATCAACAGTGTCAACGATTCCAGGTTGCGGAATGCAGTCTCGAACACCTTGTCCATTCCGATTACAGGTCATCATCTCAAACGGACTGGGTGTGAGTGTTGAGATCTTTGGAAATGCTAAAGTTCCAGCCACAAAGTTTGGAGTGGCGGCATAGATTTCTATTCGATCTACGGGGTTCACCGGATCCTGCTGCGAGTCAACGGTTCGCACGAAGTAGTTCGGTGTTCCAACCGGTGGCGCGGCACCATCCAGATCCGAAGGTAGGATTCGAGTATCGCGAACATTCGGCGCACCGAGAGCTGGTATCGTCGTCTTTACGAAAGTAGCTGCACCGCCGGCGAGCATGGCGGTACGATTAAACGCGTAGACGCCAAGGTTTGGACTTTCGTAACTAGACATGTAATAAGCGTCAGGCCAAACGGCTAATTTCGGATAATCCGGCAGAACATTGCCGGTATCGAAAGTGTAGGTAAACCAAGTCCCTGCCACCGGGTCAGCCGTTTGCGAGACAGCCATACACATGTGGCTAGGGTTGGCGAACTGCGATAGTAACCAACGATCTGCCAAATGGTCATAGACAACGATTGGATCGCCCAGATTACTTCGGCATACATTGCCCACTGGCCACAGATTGCCGAGCGTCAACGGACCCGCTAGCGAAGTCCCCGTTTTGTTAAAAATTTGATACTGCGTCGAGTTCACCATCTGGATGTAATGTTTCGGGCCGACGTCACCCACGGTATCAGGTGGGCTGGACAGCGAAGTCATCCCCGAAAAATTCTCAATAATACCCGCCAACAGATGGCGGTTTTCGAGCGTCTCTAATTGGAGCGTGTTTTCCGTTCCCAATTGAGTGTGTCGCCATTGTTTGCGCGATCGTGTGCGCTTCACTGTATGAGTAACTCGGCGGTCTAGAGTAAGTCTGGGGCTGACCATTGAATTTCTCCTCTGAAGAAAATGTTGAAGTCCCTTAAAAACACGCTTTGCCACTCTTGATGACGGGCGGAAGAGCAGCCTGAATGCATTGTGAGAGCTTCCATTCCTCCTTATCTCTCGAATTGGTGGGATGTGTACGATATCCGCGAGTGCAAATCAGTGGTGGGCACGTAAAAACCGCGGTTTCAGTTGTGGAGAAGAATGTACATCAATACACAGTCAACTACAAACATTTTTCTGAGATTTTTTAGATGTTTGCTTGTTCAAGTTTTAATTTTGGGATTGAGTGTCCCACAATTGTCTCAATTGTGGCGGCTCCCCCTTGGCACAAACGTGCGAGAATGAGACCGCCAACGCAAAGTTAATGTGTGTCGAAGAACTAGAACGTTGCGGTTCGAATGGTATCAACGAGCCTGAGAACGAGTACAAAAAAACGCCGTACGTAGCTGGAGAGACGTAACCGTTCACGGCCTTCGGCCTTGAACGGTTACTCATAATCTTAATCCTCCTCGTACTCAGCCATCGGCGGTACTCGTACTCGTGCTCGTGCTCGATCGGCACGCGGTTTCGAGCACGAGCACGAGCACGAGCACCATTTCATTGAGTACGAGTACGATTCTTGGAATCCGTACTGGCGCACAGCCAGAAGTGTCCTTGAATGTCGATCGTTGGCATGCGCATTTCGAAAAGATGGCTTAGCCGAGTAAGCTTGGTGCGGG
>JANODD010000282.1:0-9044 GCA_031412515.1 Planctomycetia bacterium
ATGGCAAAGTGATCAACGGTATGCTCGCCGGTGAATCGGCCAATTCGATTCGTATCATCAACACTCAAGGCAAAGAAGAGCAAGTCCTTCGTGCGGACATCGATGAGATGAACGCGTCGTCAAAGTCGCTGATGCCCGAAGGCTTTGAAGCGTCCATCAGCAAGCAGGAAATGGCTGACTTGCTGGCCTTCTTAAACAACCGCGGCCGCTACACACCGTTAACCTTGTCCACCGCTGCTACGATAAGTGGAGCGAAGGGTTTGCCAGGTTTCCGTGGTGCGCCCGGCGATAAATTCGAACTGAAGAGTTATGGCACTCTTGAAATCGAGGGCGTCCCTTTTGAAATTCAAGATCCCCAAGAGGGACGCGTGGCAAACATCATCGCCTTGCAAGGTGCCGGCGGTCGTGGCCCCGCAACGTTGCCATCGTCAGCAACTTTGGCTTGTTCAGGCAACGTGTCGTCCATTCACCTTTTAGGGGCAGTCGCCGCGTTTGGTCCACCGAATACTAACGGTGCCGCGAGCGTGATTGTTCGCTGTCATTTTGAAGATGGTTCGAAGGAAGATCACGAGCTAGTCAATGGAAAGCAGCTTGCGACCTATCGCGAGAAGGTGGACGTTCCTGGATCCAAGTTTGCGATCGACGCCAATGGCAAGCAGATCCGCTACTTAAAAATTTCGGTTACCAATAACAAACCATTGAAGAGCATTGAGTTTGTCAAAGGTGAAGATTTTTCGTTTCCATTGATATTTGCGGTTACGGTTGAGTCAGCGGACGGACACTAAGCGGTTTTACTTTATTCTCGAAAGGCTCTCCAATGCGGTACTCATCCAATAACATGCTTGGGGTTTTTGCCCTGTTGTGCTGTATAGTGCAATTCACTGTCGCTCAAGACAATCCTGAAAGACCGCGTCGACCTGGCGGTTTTGGCGGCCCGATTGAACTCGGGCCAGACGACGTTGCCGTGTATTACGCTCCGCCAGAAGGTTTTAAGACCGCTCGCGAGGACGTGCCTCACGGCAAGTTGGAGATGATCGAATATGAATCGAAGACGGTAGGAACTACGCGTAAAGCTAACGTTTACACACCGCCCGGTTACACCGCTGACAAAAAATATCCCGTGCTCTATCTGTTACACGGCATAGGTGGCGACGAAAACGAATGGGTGCGTTTTGCAAATCCAACTGCGCTCTTCGACAATTTAATTGTCGATGCCAAAGCGGTTCCTATGATCGTGGTTATGCCTAACGGTCGAGCCCAGAAGAATGATCGAGCCGAGGGAAACGGCATGGCCAGCGCTCCGGCTTTCGCCACCTTTGAACGCGATCTGATTGACGATCTCATACCAGCGATCGAGGCAAAGTACTCGGTCGATAAGAATCGCGAAAAACGCGCCATCGCGGGTCTTTCTATGGGCGGCGGTCAGTCGTTCAACTTTGGCCTCGGCAATCTCGATACGTTTGCTTGGGTTGGGCCGTTCTCTGCAGCACCGAATACCAAACCCGCTGAAGCATTGATTCCTAATGTTGAAAATGCCAAGGCAAAACTCAAGTTGCTCTGGATCTCCTGCGGAAACAAAGATGGACTGATCAGGAACAGCCAGAACGTGCATCAGTTCCTGAAGAAGAATGAGATCGAGCATGTGTGGCATGTCGACAGTCACGGGCACGATCCGGCTCACTGGAGCAGCAGTTTGTATTGGTTCAGCCAGGGCGTTTTTCAGGATAAGAAGCCGGCTGCCAAGCAAGCTTCGACTGAAAATCCTTCGACTCCGGCAGCTGCAGGTAACCTCGCAGGCAAATGGACGGCTACGATCGATACGCAAATCGGTAAGCAAGAATACGTTTACACGATCGAAAGCAAAGAGGACAAGCTGCTCGGCAGGGCAGCGATGAAACTCGATGGTAACGACTTCCGCAGCGAACTAGTCAACGTCAAGCTCGACGGTAAGAAAGTCTCGTTCGATGAAAAACTGAAGTTCAATGATGCCGATCTATTGATTACCTACTCAGGCGAACTGGATGGAGACCAGATGAAGCTAACTCGCAAGGTAGGCGATTTTGCAACAGAAGATTTTGTAGCGACACGTAGTGAGCAGCAAGCAGTAAGCAGTAAGCCGTAAGCCGTAACTCCCAGGACGCGTCGGCGGCGCTGTCGGCCCTGGCTCCTCCTCGCCCTGTACTCGGGGAGAGGGGGTCGGGGGGTGAGGGGCTGATACGACCGCGAATTAAAACTAGTTTCACTTCTAGTACATGTTCAAAACCGAACACTAAAAGAAATTCATATGCCCGCTCGCTTTATCAACCTACTTAAAATCCTTGTTGCCTCTGCGATTTGCTTCGGCCTATTGCGCTCAACAATAGTTTTAAAACAATGGCGATTTTCAACAGCGCTGGAGTTCGAACGTTTTCGGTGCTCAGCGATGGTGGGCATGACTGGCCCAATTGGCGTCGCTACCTATGGCAGTCAGCTCAAATCATGTTCGCTGGCAGCAAGGAGATTGACCCACGCTAAGAGCGAGCGGCAGACTGAGCCTGAGGCGCTAGTTTTGATGTTTCGCATGTTTGGTTTTGTGTGCCACGGGCTTTCCCCATCGCATCCGGAGATTTGGATGCGATGGGGAAAGGCCCGTGTACCGAAGGGTGTGGGTTCGAATAAAAACGTTTCATTCCGATGCTGGAGCGCTTTGTACAATGGTCACCGAACGGCGCACATAAAACTCGCAATGCAGTACTTCTACTATCATCCGGGCAACAAATTAGATGGCAATCTTCAACCCCCAAAAATCTGCTTCGCTTATGGTGGTGATGCTATCCTGCGTATCGATCGGATATAGAGTTGCGGATGCCCAGCAACCCACTGCGGCTATTGGCGATTTTCTCAAGTCGCATTGTTTGGAATGCCATAGCGATAGCACCCAGGAAGGCTCACTAGATATTGCCGCATTGAAGTGGGAAGCCGAAAGCGACTTTCAAAAACTCGTGCGAATGTACGAACGTGTTCTTGACGGCGAGATGCCTCCGAAGTCTGAACCGGTTCTGCCTGAAGCAGCCAAAGAGAAATTTCTGTCAGACCTTTCCAGCGGCCTGATTGCTATCGACAAGCAACGAATTCAGCGCGACGGTCGAGCGATGAAGCGAAGGCTCAACCGGTATGAATATGAAAACACATTGCGCGACCTGTTGAACTTGCCTTGGATTCAAGTGCGTGACACGCTTCCGGAAGACGGCGAGTTGTATCGCTTTAACAAATCTGGCGAAGCACTCGATGTTTCGCACGTGCAGCTGTCGCGTTATATGAGTGCCGCTGATAATGCGATTCGACAAGCGATGATTGTAAAATTTGAGCGACCGGAAAGAGCCGCAAAGCGTTATTACGCTCGAGATGAAATGTCGCTAGTGGGCAACTTTTTACCCAGAGAAAATGGAACGTTGCCAGATCGCCTTTCATTTCCAGTTTTGGATTCGCATGCACAGCCTGAGGTTCGGAGCGGTGCGGCACCCAAATCTTCACCCGCGACACGGGAACGAGAAGCGGTTGGTCGGGTCTCGAGTATCTTTAGCGACGCAGGTGGCTATAGCTGGGGCCAGTTTCGAGTCCCTGCATCTGGGAAATACAAACTGCGATTCAAAGGCTATTCGATCTGGGTCAGCGGCGGCGGCATTGGACGTTGGTTCTATGAAGGCTTTGGCGATCAAAAGGCGCCTGTTTATTACCTTCCACTTTGGCATCGGCCCAATGCGGACGAAGTGTGGCCCGGACGTCGTTCTGAACCGATCGGTGTGTACGCCCAGAGCTCTGGGAAAAGCCGATCACTTGGTCAGTTTGACTTTGGCATCGAGCCGACCGAATGCGAGATCGAAGCCACATTAGTTGCCAACGAAGTCGTTCAAACCGACGGGCTTCGACTGTTTCGAACGCGTGTCAATGGAACGGATGAGCAGTACGTTAATCCGTTAGCGACAGAAGCTGGCATGCCAGGCTATGCCATTCAGTGGATGGAAGCCGAAGGTCCACTCGACGATGAAGAGACCGCATCGGGTTATCAACTTTTGTTCGATGACCTACCGCTTGCGCGCATCGATATTAATTCAAAGAGCGGTCTGTTGATTCAGGTTCCTGCAAAGCTGCCTCCGCCATCGACTGGACCTCCATTGAGTGGACCTCCACCGACTGGACCGTCGGCAGCGAATGCAACTCAAGAGAATCGAAGATCCCCAGGGTTGCAGCGGCCTGGAGCGGGTCCGCGGCGTGGGTTGGGTGCACCTCGGCTGACAGATGTACGAGTCGAAGTCGAAACCAAGTCGCCACGCGAAGATGCCAACCGGCTGCTTCAAAGATTTATGGGGAGAGCCTATCAACGTGAAGTTGAACCGCAACACGTAGAGCGTTTTCTAAAGCTATTCGATCATCAATACGAGCAAGGAGTCGGTTTCGCTAGCGCCATGGTATCGGTATACACGGCCGTGCTGGCATCACCTGGCCTTATTTTTTTAGATGAGCAGCCAGGGAAATTGGCCGATCGCGCGATTGCCACTAGGTTGGGCTTGTTTCTATGGAACTCGGAACCTGATAGCGTTTTGCGGAAGTTGGCTGAAGCCGGAGAATTACACAACCCAGAGATTCTTCGAGAGCAAGTCAATCGAATGCTCGATCATCCTAAGTCGAATCGATTTGTCGAGGCGTTTACCGACTACTGGCTCGACCTGCGCAAGATCGATGACACTTCACCTTCTACGGCACTGTACAACGACTACGAATTGGACGAGCCACTGAAGCTGGCGGCCGTCGAAGAGACTCGTCTGTTCGTCGCCAAACTTATATCGGCCGATCTACCAGCAAAGAATATCGTTGATTCAGATTTTACATTCCTCAACGAGCGCCTGGCGAACCATTACGGCATACCGAGCGTTCAGGGCGCGCAGATGCGATACGTCGTATTGCACGGTGAGAATAAAAATCTACGTGGAGGACTGATGACACAAGCAAGTGTGCTCAAAGTCACCGCCAATGGGACAACCACTTCCCCCGTTGTGCGCGGCAACTGGATTACCGAACGTATATTGGGAGTTCGTGTCGCACCGCCTCCGTCGGTGCCTGCTGTGGAACCCGATATTCGCGGCACCGTAACGATTCGACAGCAATTAGAAAAACATCGTTCGGACGCGAGCTGCGCGTCGTGTCACGCCAAGATAGATCCGCCCGGATTTGCGCTCGAAGCCTTCGATGTCATGGGAGGCCTGCGCGAGCGTTATCGTGCAGTCAGCGAAAGTGTGCCTCCAGAAAAAGGTGTCGGCATGAACGGCCAGGCGTTTACCTTTCATTACGGTTTGCCAGTTGACTGTGCTGGCACATTAGCTGATGGAAAGAGCTTTCAGGATGTACGAGAGTTGAAGCAAATTTTGCTTCGCGATGAAAGATCATTGGCTCGCAACGTGGCTTGCCAGTTAGCCATCTACGCAACCGGCGCCCCAATTTCTTTCTCTGATCGCGAATCCATTGAACAGATATTAGATCAAGCCTCCGCGAATCATTGGGGCGTGCGAAGCATCATTCATTCAATTGTTCAGAGCGAATTGTTTCTTAATAAGTGAAGCATAGCCGTAGCTTGAGACCATTTGTCCCGAGCGAGTCCAACCCCAAAAATTGCAAATTCAGTGAGTGATATGAGCAACATCCCAAGAAATAAGATCGCAAGACGCAGTTTCTTACGCGCCACAGGTGTTGCTATTGCGCTGCCTTGGCTTGAATCGATCGCAAGTTCTGCAGCGCCTGCTCAAGACGCAAATCCGCTCAACGTAAAACCAAAAAGATTTCTTGGTATCTGCAACAATCTCGGTTTGCTTCCTGAGGAGTTCTTTCCAAAACAAGCGGGTCGCGACTACACACCCTCACCTTACTTAAGCCTGCTGCAGAAACATCGCGATGACTTTACTGTTTTCAGCGGCGTCTCGCATCCGAATGTGGACGGTGGCCATCCCTCGGATATCAGTTTCTTAACAGCGGCTCCTCATCCGGCCAGCAGTTCATTTCGCAATTCAATTTCGCTCGACCAACACATCGCGGAACAAATTGGTAATCAAACCCGTTTTCCATCATTAACGTTGGCGGTAAATTCTGGCAGTCGCAGTCTGTCTTGGACGGGAACCGGTGTTGCGATTCCTCCGGAGGAAAGCGCTTCAGCGTTATTCAAGCAACTGTTTCTGCAAGGCAATGCAGCTGAGGTTGAGGCTCAGATCAACAAGCTGGACACCGGTAGAAGCATCCTCGACGCGATCGCGGACCAAACCAGAGACCTAGAACGACGCGCCAACAATCATGATCGTGGCCGCTTGGAGCAGTATTTTTCCAGTGTCCGCGACTTGGAATCGCGACTGCTCGCGGCTCGGCAATGGGAAAGCAAGACCAAACCCAAAATCAATGTCGAACCGCCGACCGATCCAACCAATCCAGCTCAATACATGTCCAAAGTTCGGCTGATGTACGAATCGGTCAAGCTGGCTTTTCAAACTGATTCGACTCGATCGGTGACACTGATGCTCAACAGTGTTGGAACACCCGTTGTCGAAATTCCGGGCAAGACGATTAGCGATGGTTACCACAATCTCTCTCATCACGGAAAGTCCGAAGAGAAGCTTGCGCAGTTGCGAGTGATTGATCTGGAGCACATGAAGCTCATGGATCAATTCCTAGCCGATCTCAAGAGTGTGAAAGAAGAAGATGAGTCGCTGCTGGACCGTAGCATGATTTTATACGGTTCCAATCTGGGCGATGCCAATGCGCATTCGACGACCAATATGCCCATCCTCTTTGCGGGTGGGGGATTCAGACATGGCCAACATTTGGTATTTGACCATCAACAAAATTATCCCTTGCCGAATCTATTCGTATCGATCTTGCAGCGAATGGGAATCGAGCAGGACAAATTCGCTTCTTCGACAGGGACAATGCGAGGTCTGGAATCGACATGATGGTTACAACTCAGTTCACGACAAATCGATACTGCATCGTAATCTGCGCGGTTGCTTTCGCTTGCAGCCCAATCGCCGGGGCTCAGGATGCGGTCATCGATTTTGAGTCCGCGCAAATCGGCAAGCCGACACCCACCTGGTCTGATCAAGGCGTGACTTTTGAACTTGCACACCAACCCAAGAAGAGCAAGGCTGTTGGACGCATCTCGTTCTTCCCTCATCTCGGAACGAACCGCAAAGGGATTGTGAATGCGATGGCAGGCGAAGCCATCCCGGTGCGAGCCAAGTTTGAAACACCCGTGAAAAAAGTGCATCTTATTCTGTGGGGATCGACCACTAGTTCTGCACTCGTCGAAGCATTTGACGTTGAAGGCAAACGAATTGCTAAGGACGGACTGGAACATGTGCCGGTTCGCAAGCAGCCAGAAGATCACGTCCCATTTTTTGAATTAGCGGTTGAAGGCGAAGGGATCGCTTACATAGAAATCAGCGGGTCGCAGCCAGGTGGATTCGTCGCGATCGACGAAATCCGCTGGAGCAAATGAATTGATGAGTCATCAACAACAAAGGTAGAGCAACTTACATTATGGGATCAACATCAGTGAGCCGTCGGCGCTAGTTTTGATGTTGCACTGTTTTTGGTGTTTTCATGCAGACATCCTGTATTCGGTTGGTAAAGCATTAACTAGCAGGCGTTGGAGCTTTGCTATGCCTCCGGAAGTTTTTAGTCGGTCGTGCAGATATTTTAGCTCTCGTTTTTTGAGTGCCGTCTGCACAGCTTGGCACAGGCCATGGCATCTCTGATTACGCCACCACTGACGCTCCTCTTCTGCTAGAGCGCGATCGGCGATGCGTTTGGCGCGCTCATACTCAAGATAAAGGAACGTGGTGATAAGGGCCTCTGTCCAGCCTAGTACTGCTTCAAACCGTTTGAAGCTGTAGTGATCGAATCCCAGAGTGGACTTCAGCTCTTTGAAGAACAATTCGATCTGCCAGCGCAGTGAGTATAGATCCAGAACTTCCGTCAGGCTCATCTCTTTTGCATTGGTCAGCAGGATCTTGACGTCATCGGCTGTCGCTTCTTTTAGTTCGGCTTTCGTTGTCGAATACACTACGCGCACAGAACCAACGCCCTGTACGTCTCGTGTTTCTTGATGCGCGTAGTACACGCGTGCTTTCAATTTCGGTCCAAGTCGATGAGCAGAAATTCGTCGATGGTTGACGAACTTGCCACTAGAGGCTTGCAACCTGATTTTCTTAAGCGACAGTTTTGACCATGCCTGCAATCGCGAACGCAAACTAGGACGCTTGCCCTTGGGGCCAGCGAATACTCGTGAGGAATTGGCTGGGAATATCCAAGTGTAACCACGTTGTTCACATGCTTGCCGAACAACGTCTGATTCGTAGGCCGTATCACCTAGCACAACGACTTCAGCTTCTGGAGGTAATGGAAGCGACTTGATCATCTCGGCTGCCGCTTGCGCAGTCGTCATACGATCGAGCCCATGCTCTTTACAATACTCAACAGTTTTGAAAGGTATCTGGTAAGGAATGCGTATTCCTGAAGGAGTTATGAGTAGTCCGAAGGTAAAGCTATGGCACTTCTTTCCAGGGTATTTGCGCTTCCCGTATCGTTTCTTTTTGACGCCTCGTTGCTTGCGGTTCTGAACGCTGAACGTATTCTCCGTCTGCTTACCTTGCTGACTGGTAAGTGTCGCATCCACGACAAATATGAAGACGCCCCTAAGCGACTCTAGCTTGAGTAACGCTGCTCTCATCGGTTCGTTTAGGCCACGGGTCTTCCAGCGTCCACGCGCCAGGAAGCGTGTCAACTGACTGCGGTGAAGCGGATCAGACGCAATCATACCGGCGGCCTGCATGCAACTCATCTTGCCGCGATGAGCGATGAAACAAAGGACCATGCGCATCAGCATCAAGTTAGCAGTGTAACTTAGGTCGCTTAGATTCAAAAACCTCTTGAGCGTGTCAGCCGTTTCCTGCACAATAACCATGGGGGGAGTTCCTTCTCGTGATGGTTTGCGTACAACACGATTCATGAGAGAATTCCCCCTT
>JANODD010000283.1:0-2049 GCA_031412515.1 Planctomycetia bacterium
ACCAACTCCCGCATCTAATGCGACTGCCAAGAGTCTCCTCGATCGCGTGGTTCTCTCGGCAGACTCTTAACGCGAGCGACTTCTCGAAACTCAATTGCAAAATTTCTGCGTTCCCTGCTGCGCACAGTTTGGACAGCTACCCCACTTCTTCCAATCAACTAAATAGAGAAGATAGTTGCGAAACTGATCCTCGGTCGCCAAGTCGGGAGCATGCCCCAGGAACTCCGCAAACTTGCGAGCGTGGCGGCAGTACGACTGTTGAGTTCTCGGACGCTTACCACTAAGCTTGAGATCCTCGGCAAAACGTGCGATGACTGGACAAGACGGATTGGAATCAATTGACATAATCATGCTCCCTTGAACCAAGACCAGCGACAGCGTTCGCCAAAAAGCGATACAGAAAACTGCACCGAACTTGTTCAATCAAGGATGATTGCCAAACGACAACGATGATTTAAGAGACTACAATTCACCAATAGTCGATCAATTCAAACTGCCGCGCAGCGGCTTACTTGAACAAAGGCATGCAACGAAGCCCTCGATCAACCGTTTTGACTTGCGTCGAGTCAACTGCTCGGGCTCGCTGATGCCAATCGTTATTTGCCGCTAGACTCACTAGCGCCACTGCTTAGTTGACAGGATTACTGCCCCTTGAATGAGCGTTTGGGATCTATCAACTTTCAGGGTGGTCGATTCGATGTAGTGACGGCAACCATCGAAGGTGTACTAAACACCCGACGCTGGGCAAAGTTCCACGGTCAACCATATGGTGTCAAATGGTACATCGAAGTGACAGCAAAATCCTTGAATAAACACAACGAACTTGAAATCTCCTTCAATGGACTTGGATTGCACGTTACATCGTGGCAAGACTTTTCGAGCGTAAATTTTTGCTGGGAAACGTGGCAAAACCCTACAACGAACTCGCCCTACATGCACGTTGAGGCAGGGGAAACCTTCAGCCCTGACTCCGGAACATTCCGTGTCGCACACTCTCGCGGAAACATGTTTACGATTCATTCAAACGGTCGCATAGAAGGCATTGAACTGTATACAATGGATGCGGAGTTTACATTCCAAGGCGTCCGTGTTTTTGGAGAAACCACAGATACCGAGGTGGACCTGCACCGACGGCTTGAAACCGAATTGCCGGGTGACCGCATGCTGCTCACAGATTTCACGACGAACTTGCAGACGGTAAATCCAAACTCGACCGCGTACTTCACCCCGCAAACCAAATGAGCAAATAACAAAGCGTTGAACGGAAGTTCGCGATGCCGTCCTGACTGCTAAAGTGTCAAACTCGCGAACTCCGTTAACGCGGTCGTTCGGCAAACAGGAGTGAATTGCGTGATACATGCCGACTTCGTCAATGATCCAAACGGTCGATTTTCCACTTGGCGATTGACTGACTGGTCTTCCGCTGTGCGCATTGCCCTTAATCGTCGGGCACTTTTTTTCTTTCGAGTCGCGTTCGCAGCCCTGCTTGCGCCAACTATTCTTCTCGCTGCTTACAGTCTCTATTCGAGCAATCTGTCGTTTCTATTATTTGTGTTCCTCAGCTTCTGGGGCTTCTGGACGAGCAGCCCGGGACCGACTGGAATTGGAATGGTTGCCAGCGTCCTCGTCGCACTTGTTGGTTCTGTGTGTGCTCTGCTGCTGCACGACAGTCTTCTCATGTATGCCAGTGTGTTTCCAGGATTTACTTGGTTTGGCTCATGTGCAATTTTGGGAACCACCGCGTCGTACTTGACCGAAGCATTACGAAAGTCCGACGCTTCATTTCAAGTGCTCTTTAGTCGTGGCATACTGATAGCGACTAAAATTGCCGAACCAACGATTGCACCCAAGCGGCGATCAGGTACACTAAAAAATCAGTGATTTACCGCGCCGCTGGGTGAATCGAATCGTTCGTGCTGCTACCAATGCTCGCCGTTGCTTGTTGGCGTTTTAACGCTGAAGGCGTTGAACAATATAGCCCAGGGTCGCGCAGCGCACCCTGGGTCGTTCGTGAGCGTGAATCAGCGACGAGCGGTTCGGCGACCATTT
>JANODD010000284.1:0-25002 GCA_031412515.1 Planctomycetia bacterium
ACCAACAGTGGATTTGGCATGAGGAAACAATGGCATTGGGCAGACCGTGGGATATCAAACCGCCCGACTTCGAAACCCGCGGCTAGCGCCGACGGCTCACCGTCGGCTTTTGCGTACAATGATGTTAAATCAACACTCTCCAGCGGCGAAGGGGTCGGCTTGCAGTTCGCAGTGCGAGCGGGTCAACACGTGCCTCGTGTCCCAGCACCAACGCGAACCCGCTCTGAAACATCCACTGTAACTCGCTTCTCTGCAAGACTCCCATTGCAGTGGTCCCTCCTACAAGACTAGGTCTGCGGTAAGAGAATTTAGGACCGTTTAGACCCGCTCGTACTGCAAGCAGCAAGCCGACCCCGTCGCCGCTGGCTACGGGTCAAACGAAGACCTGTAGCTTGGTAACGGACCAGTGCAATGCACTCTACTTTTTCGAGTCTTCAGGTGTTTTCTGGATCGAATCACGGGGCAACTCACTTGCATTCGACTTAGCTGGCAACCGTCCCGCGTCCTTTAATTTACTGCGTAGGATAAATTCTATTTGTGCGTTCATGCTCCGCATCTCGTCGTCGGCCCACCGCCGAATGGCCTCGAGCACCGCCGGGTCGACACGCAGCAAAAATGAATCACGCTTTGCCATAGTAAATCAACGTGAAATCGACATGGAAGCTCGAGGCCATTTTTGAAACCCTGCTAGTCAAGGTTTTGAGCATCTTTCATCCTTACATCCCACAGCAAACGCAATTGAACTTGGTAGGGTGGCTGGTTTCGTGAGAAACCGGATGCAATAGAGCGGTCATCAGTGCGTCCGGTTTCTCACGAAACCAGCTACATTTGCTTACCAAAATGCTTTACCTCGTTGCCTGTTAGTGATACAGCGTACCTGTGTTCATGACCGGCTGGACATGTCGATCGCTACACAGCACGACGAGCAAATTGGAAACCATCGCCGCCCGACGTTCATCGTCGAGTTCAACGACTTTGTCTTTAGCCAAGTGTTCAAGCGCCATCTGCACCATGCCAACGGCTCCTTCGACGATCTTGGTACGAGCCGCTACGATCGCGCCAGCCTGTTGTCGTTGTAACATGGCTGCGGCAATTTCTTGAGCGTAGGCGAGATGACTGATGCGAGCTTCGATCACAGACACTCCCGCTTTATCGAGTCGATCTTGGATGTCGCCTTTCAGCTGATCAGAAATTTCTTGCATGCTCCCACGTAATGAGATCTCGTGATCTTCGCTGTCGTATGGATGCCGAGTCGCCATCGCTCGCAAAGCCGCTTCGCTTTGGACAGCTACGAAATCTTCGTAGTCATCGACTTCGAACATGGCTTCGGCCGTGTTGACGACTTTCCAAACTACCACAGCCGAGATCTCGATCGGATTGCCGTCACGATCGTTGACCTTTGATGGTCGGCCGTGTGTCCGCGATTTATGTTCGACGACTTGGCCAGCCGCATCTTTTCTTTCCGGATGGCTGGTCGAACCGGTCTCGAAATTGCGAATTCGAAGCGAGATTCGTTTCTTGGTGTAAAACGGGTTAACCCAGAAGAAACCTGATTCGACGATTGTTCCTTTGTAGTCACCGAAAAGCAGCAGGACTCGAGCTTCGTTCGGTGCGATCGCGATCAATCCGCACAAGCCAACAATGCCCGAAAGCAGCATTACAAGGCTTGTGAACAAACCTATGCCGGTTAGGGGGCCGCGGATGTAGTCTGCGTTCGCGATAGTCACAACGAACACGAAAACAGCAGTGAACAACAAGCCTAGAAACACTGTCAGTGGCATCCATCCTGGTCCAGGACGATACTTCATCTCTTCATGCATGGAAATTCCCTTTCGCCTCGCGGCAAGTATGTTGCAAACTCTTGATACCAAAGTGATATCACATTGCTATAGGCTTTGGTAGGGAGCAAGGTAGGCGCGAGAAGTGCAAGCATTCTGAAAGTGGGGTATGCGTACTGCTTTCCGAGGGCTGGAACGAGATCGGGTAGAAAGCGAAAAGACTAGAAAAACGCAAGCTGGAAGCTGGAAGCTGGGCTGTCGGAAAGTCGTGAACAAACGCAGTAGCGGAAGCCGTCAAGGCTTTCGGGAGTTGATATTGCGGGCCAACGTTGCATGCACGAAATGCTTGACGCATTCCGCTACCGACTTTTCGCCATACCAGCTGGAAGCATAGGCCACGAAATCCGTGGCGCTTCGGAGGAAAAAAACTCCTAGAGCTCTACAGGCCGAAGCGGGACAGTTCGAAACGCTCTGCCCGCTCATCTTTTACATTCGGGGAGAACTCATGATAGCTCACAAACTTAGGAGTGTCACTCTAGTTCTGGTCTGCGTGGTACTGGCTCAACCGGCCTTTGCACAGCGTGGCGGCGGTGGCGGCGGAGGTGGTGGCGGCGGCCATTGCAGCGGTGGTGGATTGCAATCGCCATCGAATGTAGCGTCGTCACAATCTCCGTACATGCAAAACTCGCTTGGCAATCCCTACGCTCTTCAGCAAATGCAGCAACAGTATGCGCAGCAAGCGATGGCGATGCGTCAAATGTACGCAATGCAGATGGAGAATCAGATGTTGCGCAACCAAATGATGCAGATGCAAAAGAACGCTCAGCTTGCTAATGAAGTTGCAGAAGTCAAATTGCCTATCGATGCTAACGGCAACTCCAATGTGCTGCTCGCTTCGAAGAAGAACTCGGTGAAGAACACGACAGCGGCTACCAAGAAGAAGTCGCGAACCGTCGCTCAAGGCGAAAAGCAACAAAAAGCTGAAAAAGCAGACACTGACAAGTTGGCGATGAATGACATCAAGTAGTGATGACACGAAATTGTTACCAGCGTTCGACGGCCCGTATTCAGTGTGATAAGAGTTACAGTGCGATAAGAGTTCAAGTCCCGGGAGATAGGTTATGAAACAGCGCAGAAAATTTGATCGTCGGTCGTTAACTGTAGAAGGCTTAGAAGAACGTTGCGTTTTAGCGGCTAGTGTTGGATGGGATGGACCGGGAGTCGGCAGCGCACAGTTGTCGTACTATATCGGACAAGCACCCAACGGAATCAGCCAAAGCACTTTTGAGTCCGCGGTCAAAACTGCGCTGAAGTCATGGTCAGATGTTGCAGCCATCAAGTTTGTTCAAACCTCGCAACCTGGGTTAAATAACTCGCTTGATTTCACTGCCAAGCCGATTGATGGCAGCGGTAGAACGCTGGCCCAAGCCTACTTTCCGTCCGATGTGAATCGCGGCCGAATTGCTGGCGACGTTGAATTTGACTCAAGTGAGAAATGGGAAGTCGGCAATAGCTTAGGAAACGCTGCCTTTGATTTGGTACTGGTCGCGGCTCACGAAATCGGGCACGCTTTAGGCCTGGATCATTCGAGCGATCACTCTGCCATTCTTTATCCGTCCGTCTCCCCTTCACAATCATTTCAAGGACTAGATGCGGCCGATGTGTCGGCAATCCGTTTGCTGTATGCCGCCGCAACGGGCAGCACGACCACAAACACAACGAATACAGGCACAACGAATACAGGGACCACCAATACCGGTACGACAAACACCGGAACTCCACCAACTCCACGTTACACTTTCAATTCTTGGTTTGCGAACTGGTATTCGCGTTTTGGACGATTAAGTGGCGCCACCGATAACGGAGTCGATGTAAGCGGTGTCGATCGACTTGATTCGACTATTCCGACAGACATGAATTTGTCCAATCCGCTCGACGTGAACCTGGATGATACGGTATCGCCCGTTGATGCATTGATCGTGATCAATATTCTCAATGATCCTGGCCAGCTGACCATCCATACAAACTATAAGAGTGATACGAACGGTGATGGCCAGATAAGTCCACTCGACGCGTTGATTGTTATCAGTGGACTGAACGATAAGACTGGCACGACACTGATCACAATCAACACTTCCGGCGAAGGTCCGTTGGTGACGGTTCAAACGGATCCCGTCGATTCATCGGATACGGACGGCTCTACAACAACCGACACAACCCCAAGCATTGACGACAGTTCGGACGATGACACCGTGGTTGACGATACCACTCCCGATGACGCCACGACCGATGACTCGGGTACTGGGACCGATACGGATTCGGATTCGGATTCGGACGATGATACAGATACTGGTGAGACGCTTGACCACCCACCCCATTTCGGCCATTTTAGACGCGGCGGGTTTGGGTTCCCGATCCTATTCGGTGGCGGGCTGACTCCGGATCGAGTCGACAAATTGTTTGACAGGTTTGACGACAATGCCGATGGACTTCTAACTGAAGATGAAGTGCCAACCCGCTTATGGAATCGATGGGTTGATGACATCGACACCAACGATGACGCCTCCATTAGCGTCGACGAAGTGAATGCGTTTGTTCGGGCAAAGCAGCAAGAGAGGTTCGATTCGCTCGACGAGGATAGCGACGGCCTGCTCAGCGAGACCGAAGTTTCAGCACGTCTTTGGACGAAATTGACAGACGCGGAGGCGGACACGAACGCCGACGGTGGAATTTCCTTCGCCGAATTGCTTGCCTTCCAAGCAACGGTTTCAACTACTGCGGATTGCGACCATAATGGTACTAATGGAACTGGTGGAACGGACTCAGGTTCGACTACAATAATTTCAAACATGCTGCGGCCAAATGGTTTCGCGGCACAGTTCTCCTCTGTAGTTCGCAGCATGGCGCGGAGATTTCGCGGTTAATGCTTTAACTAGTTGCATCGTGGGTTGATTGCGAATTGAGCTCACGACGAAGAAATGAAGAACATCATGAGTAGCACCGATTCGAGCCAATCAACGTACGCCGACAATGACCGCGTTGGAGAGTTGCTCGGTGCTGCTCGACGTGGTGAAAAGGAGCAACTCGGAAGACTGCTTCAGTTTTACTTCAACTACTTGACCGTTCTTGCCGGTACGCAGTTGGACAACCGGTTGCGTCGCCGAGTCAATCCGTCGGACTTAGTTCAAGAAACGCTACTAGCCGCCCATAGAGACTTCGCCGCTTTCCGTGGGGATACACCGCAAGAGTTAGTCGGATGGTTGCGGCAGATTCTGATCAATGTGCTTCACGGTGCGATCGCTCGTCACGTCAAAGCGGGCAAGCGCGATATTCGGCGTGAAGTTTCCATTGATCAAATCGGCGTTGGCGTCGATCAGTCCGCCGCAAACTTGGCTTCCTTATTGCCTTCGCCCGTTTCAAGCCCTAGCGGCAACGCGCAGGCTCAAGAGCGTGCTGCCGATCTAGCCGACCATCTTGCGATGCTTCGTCCGGACTATCGCGAAGTGATTGTGCTTCGCAATCTCCAAGGCCTAACGTTCGATGAAATTGCAATCCAAATGGAACGTTCTGCAGGTGCGGTCCGCATGCTGTGGCTCCGGGCGATCGATCGCTTCAAAGCCACCTATTCACTTAGCGCTGGTGCGAAGTAGGCTAGTGACTGCCGAATCGGTGAGCCGTCGGCGCTAGCCGCGGGTGAACGAAGTAGCTGTCGTTCATGACTAGTTGTCCATCTAACACCAGTTCTCTTGATGTCGATCGGCCATTGGGTAGGGATTTGTCGGCGTAAGTCCTTTGCTCCGTTCACCCGCGGCTAACGCAGTCGGCTCACTACCCCTTCATTGACGAACGTCGCAAAAGCAACTTTCGGGTATCACTTATGCAACGTACTTTGTATCAGTTCAACCTCGTTCTCCCGTTATCTACCTGCTATCCCAAAATTAACACTACGATCGACGAAGAATTCGATTGATATCCGGCAGAACCAACAGGTCTGATCCGTCTGGAAAAGCGCCCAGATTGGGATAACCAGCGATGGCCGGATAGCGGACGCTCGTTGACTTGGGAGCCCGCTTTACTTGAATACTCGACTCGGTGGGCAAAGCCACAAAACGTCCGCCCGGCAACTTTGCGATCAGAATGCGTCCCGGCTGAGTTTGATGCGTTTCGTTTTCCGAAGCTCCAAATGCTTTTGCGAGATCGATTACAGGAACCGGTATCGAACGCCAGATTAATACGCCAAGCAAAATCGAACTAGCCGTTGGCAGTGGCATGTAGGGCTCGTCGAGCAAGACTTCAGCCACTATCGACATGGGTAAGCAGAAGCGAAAGAACAGATGCGCAGGTAGCGGTGTTCGCGGTGAGAAGGCAAGCACCTGTGTGTTTGCGAGACCGAATTTCTGAGGCCTCGAAGTTTCATTGCCTTGTTCGCGGACTAATTGATTCCAAGTAGGCTTATGAAGACCGCTACCGGACAAAGGAATCGCAGTGTCGCAGAAACCCAGAACGATCATCGGATTGACGATCAAGCCAATCCGCTTTTGAGCCTTCGTTTGTTTGTCATGCATGACGACGACTGAATCCAGGCAACTTGTCGTGTCGCAAGAAAGTGCTACGTTCGAAAGCGCCAATTCCAGAAGTGCCAATTCCGGAAGTGGAAAGACGTCGTGATGGTCAACTACAATCGGTCGAGATACTGAGTGGACTCGCAGCGCAACGGATCGGTCGTCTTGCTGGAAGACGATTACGGTTCGTTCGGTTTCTTCGTTTCGCGGGCAGAAACCTAACTCTGAAGCCATGCGCTTTGCAAGCGAGACTGCAGGTATCATTCCTTCGGGCGTCGGAACGGAGGACAAGTCCGAAGTCATGCACTCGACGGGAATCGTATAAACGCCGCGAATGAACTCGGGCCGTAGTAAGAACTCCTCTCCACCTGCAATCACCACCAGCAGACGATGGCCAACGTCGTCGCTCGTTCTCGAGTTCGTAGTAACAATCGATACGTTGCTGGACGCTAAATGGGCGAAAGTCGAACTAATCATCGTTGGCCTATACTCCTACTAATTCTCGATGTTCGGTAACCATGCGTTCAACTAGCGCAATGAGTTGATCGTCTTTAAATGGTTTGACGACATGTTCATTGGCTCCAGCATTAGCGGCCAGGCGACGGTGTTTCTCGCTCGAGCGCGAAGTAACCATAACGATCGGCGTCGAAGTGAACTCCGGCATCCCTCGCAATCGTTCGATCAATTCCAAACCATCCATGCGGGGCATTTCCATATCGCACAAGAAGATATCCGGTGGCGTATCGTGCGATCCCAATTTCTCCAGTGCGTCCAATCCGTCTTTGGCATCAAATACATCCCAACCGTGAGATCGCAGTAAATTGGTTGCGACACGCCGAACCGAGAGCGAGTCGTCAATGACCATGACGGTTTTACGACGTTTTGTTTTGGCTTCGCTGACTTTGACAAACTGTGAAGTTCGCTTTTCTACCTTCTCACCGCACAGATCAGACGGATCAAGAATTGGGATAACCGTTCCGTCGCCATTCAATGTAGCGCCCAAGTATCCTGAGACGTTCCGAAGATGGTCTCCGAGTGACTTGACCACGATGTCTTGTCCACCTTTGACTGAGTCGACGGTAATAGCAATTTCGTTATCGCCGGATCGAATCAGTAGGACGGGCTGTGACGCGATCATGGATTCACTTGTCGGCTCGGAACGGGTGTCCAAATGCTGAGCCAATGAGTTCAAACGCAATAGCTTATCATCGCGTTTGATAAACGTTTGAGAGCCGATTTTGTTGGTTGTGACCATATCCATTCGCAAGATTTGTTCAACCGATTGCATTGGAATGGCAAAAGTATGCGAACCGCTGGAGACGATCAAAGCCCGTGTTACCGAGAGTGACGTCGGGAGGTGAATCGTAAACGTCGCTCCTTTTCCAACAGAGCTTTCCACACGGATCGTCCCCTTGAGCCGTTGGACAGCTTCACGAACGACGTCCATACCTACTCCACGTCCCGAGATATCTGTCAAATGCTCCGCCGTGCTGAATCCGGGCAAGAAGATAAAATCATGCAGCTCTTCGTTCGAGAGTATCGTCTTTTCTTCGATCAAGCCTTTCTCGATAGCTTTAGTTCGAATCTTGTTCAAATCTAGCCCACGGCCATCATCCGAAACACGAAGTGTAACTTGCGTTCCTTGATGCAATGCCTCCAGAGTTAGACAAGCTCGTACTGGTTTGCCAGCGGCCATTCGTTGCTCGCTGGTCTCAATGCCATGGTCCAGCGCATTGCGCATCAGATGCAGCAGCGGATCAGTAATTTCTTCCAGCACGGTCTTGTCAAGTTCCGTGTCCTCTCCGACCACTACCAAGTCAACGTGCTTGCCAAGTTTGTTCGATACGGTACGGACTGTTCGCTCCAGTCGCGATACAACGCTACTAACTGGCAACATTCGAATCTGCATCAAGCCGTTTTGGGCATCGCGATTGTGTCGTTGTTGACGTTCAAGCAAAGAGTCGACATCACCGTAGATGTTGCGAAACTCATTGGTGATCACCGCGATGTCGTTGGTTGCTTCTGCGATTGACCTCGCCACCAAGTGCAACTGCGAATATTGATCAAATTCAAGTGAATCGAGCTGCAAATGAGCCGATGCGTTCGTCTTCCTGGCTTTGTCTGATTGGGCAAAAGCAGCGATTCGATTGACGGGCGCGCTGTGGTTACCCTTCGCCTTGGTGCTTGACGAACTGATGTCTAAGTCTGTGCGACGATCTCGTGCACTTCGCTTCATCGCTTCAGGACCAAACGACTTTTCCATATCTTGGGCTATTGCTCGGAAGCGATTGACGGCCAGTTGCATATCTTGGATACGACCTTCAAAGTCGGCCATGCGCTGGTTCATCGCGGAACGATTGACCACCATTTCTCCGATGAGAGCAACCAAGCCATCGATTCTCTCAAGCGGCACGCGAAGATGCTGGCCATTGTTAGAAGGCAGAATACTCTCCACTGCTTTTGCTGCAGTGGTACTTGCCTTAGCGGTGCCTGCTATCGCTGGAGCTGCTGCAAATTCATTGCTTGCTTCGCCGTTGTTGTCCGATAGTTCAGTTGGTTCATCGCATATCGGCTTGCCGGTAATCGCTAGCGAGGTTGGCGCCGCCTTGATGTCTGTCGCAGCTTCAATTTCATGGGTTGCCGCAAAGGCCAGCATCTCACGGTCGTATTGCGCATACAAACTAGCCACTGACTCTGCTAGCTCGACAATTTCTAGTGGACCACCGGTCACATCTTGAATACGATCAGCGGTCACCAACAGGACTTGTAATTGGACGTCGGTTACGGCATGTTGCCCCTCCGAGAGTACATCCAGCAAGTCTTCCATGCGATGTGCTAAGCGTGTAATAACTTCGATCCCAACGGCACCAGCAGCACCTTTTAAAGTATGGGCTGATCGACGAACGTCAGACAGTGCCGAATGGTCACCAAGATTCTCTTTCAGTCGATCGAGACCTCGGTAGACGGCTCGGAGAAGGTCCTGAGCTTCTTCGCCGAAAATTGCTTGGAGCTCCGGCTGCACATCTACACTTGCATTGAGCTGTTCGAAAGCTAACTCCAGATAAGCAGGATCGATGGCCTCCTTGCTCATAGATGCTTCAACGGCCATCAGTTCCCCAACGGCATCTTCTCGTAACTCCTGTCTCCGTGAGCCGACGGCGCTAGCCGCGGGTTCTTCGATCTCCTGTTTCCGTGAGCCGACGGCGCTAGCCGCGGGTTCTTCGATCTCCTGTTTCCGTGAGCCGACGGCGCTAGCCGCGGGTTCTTCGATCGTTGCACTTTCTTCAACGTTTGGACCTTCAGCGCTTGGACCTTCCGTGATCGTTAGATCCTCGGTGACCAGATCGCTCGTTACGTCGATCACCTTGTAGGCGGCGAACTCATGCTCGAAACGGTTGTATATATCCAGCAGACAGTTTGCTGTCTCATCGAAATCAAACTCTCCAACCGACAACTCTTGGATAAGATCTGCGGTCAACAAAAGCAACTCAAGTTGCACAGTCGTTAGCGGTTGTTTGTTTTCAAGTAAGAAATCCAACAAGTCTTCGATCTGTTTCGATAGGCAAGCGATCGCTTGATTGCCGACAGCACCCGCGGCACCTTTCAGTGTGTGTGAAGAGCGACGAATATCAGTCAGTGCGCCAGCATCGTTGAGCTCAACACAGAGGCGGTCGAGTCCATCGTAGATGGCGCGAATATGATCTTCGGCTTCCTCGTGGAAGACCTCAACGAGTTCTTGAGGAATCTGACCACCGACGCGAAGTTGCTGCTGAACCGCAAAAATGTCCATACCGAAAGTTGCCATCTGGGGCCTCGATGTTCTGATGTCCGTCTAGTTCACGAAAGAGGCTGGTGCCGCAGTCGCGGCAGACCAGCTTCATTCGTTAGAAAACTACAAAGATACGTTATTCAGCTTAGCCGCCGACTTTCGTCTTTCGTGGTTCACGCTTAGGTTGAACCAATTTGGATACCGCTTGAATCTCATTGACGAGGCCTTCGTCGCGGTCAGAGTCGCTGTCCAGACGGAACTGGGAAACCGAATCACCAAGCTGGTTGGCATACATCGACAGCGAAACAACTGTCTCGGTACTGCTGCGAGTTTTCTCAGCGGATTGTTTAGTGCTTACGGAGATTTGGGTCATTGTGTTCGCAACTTCTTTTGCTGCTTTCGATTGTTGCATGGCAGCCTGCGATACCGTTTGAATCAACGACTCAAGGGCAGTTGATACGTCCGTGATCTCTTCGAGCGTTTGACCAGCTTGGGTTGCAAGCTGGGTTCCTTCGACTACTTCGCGAGTCGCTTCTTCCATGTCCGAAATTGCTTCGGATGTTTCGGCTTGAATGGCTTTGATAAGAGTCGAAATCTGCTTGGTCGCATCGTTCGATCGTTCGGCCAATCGTTCCACTTCTTCAGCAACCACGGCGAAGCCTTGACCAGCATCACCGGCCATAGCAGCTTGGATGGATGCGTTCAAAGCGAGAATCGAAGTACGGTCGGCGATGTCGGAAATGAGCTGAACGATCTCACCGATTTCTTGTGAAGACTCACCTAGACGTTTAATACGCTTCGATGTTGCGTGAACTTGGTCGCGAATGCGTTCCATGCCTTGCACTGTGTCGGACACTGCTTGGTAGCCGCGGTTAGCCGTCTCACGTGCTTTTTGAGCAACGAGCGCTGAGCCTTCGGATTGCTTGGATAGCTGTTCAAACTCAGTCGTAATTGCGAGCACGCGTTCTGAAGTCGATTCAATTTTAGCCGATTGTGTTTCGCTCTCTTCGGAAAGCTTGGTCGATTCGGCGACGATTTCATCGGCGGAGCTGGTTACCATGTAGGTTGCGTTTTGAACCCGTCGAATAATCGATCGCAGCTGTTCAGTCATGTTTTGTACCGAACCCGAGATCGTACCGGTGATATCGTCACGGATGTCGAGATTGACCGCCAAGTTCCCAGCGGCAATCTGCTCCATTTCTTGAATCAGGCCTTGAATGGACACTTCGATATGTTGACGCTCTTCGTCAGACTGAATCAGGTTGAGCGTATTGTCACACATCGCATTGAGTGCCAATGCTACGTCCCCGAGTTCGTCACGTGTGATGTGCTTGGCTCGCGCATCAAACATACCAATGCCTACCATGCTCAACATCTCTTTAATTGAGTTCGCTTGCTGAGTGATTCGGCCTGCAACGAAGTAGACCGCGACAGCACCCATGATGGTCGCGATCACAATCCAGATCAGGCCGCTTCGAGCGATCGTAAAGAAGCCGAGCGGCGCTTTGATTTCAGAGTGTTTAATTTCCGAGAGAAGTGCCCAGCGGATAGGTTCTACTTTTCCGGGAATACCTTCATAGATAGTGATCGGTGCCCAAGAGCTCAACACGGGTACGTTGCGATAGTCACGGATGATCATCGTATCGGCCGAGCCTCGCAAAGCGCTTCGTGAACCGACTGTGTCAACTTTGAAATTCGGATTGAGAATGGTTGATCGTGTTTTCAGCTCTTCCAAGAACCGCGAATCGTTACGGTAGAGTCCGTCACTACCCACAGCGTAAGTTTCTCCCGTTTCGCCGAGACCAGTCCGTTCGTTCATGATGGATGTGATGCGATCGATCGGCACTTGGAACAACGCAACACCGATTTTCGTGTTACCGTCAAAAACGGGAGCCGCCACGAAGCTTGCCGCATCCTCGTATGAAGGGGTGTAATTTTCGTAATCAACCAGGTAAAACTCGTCGCGAGATTCTGCGGCTGCCGCCATGCGGAAAGCTCTCGCGAAGTTCGTGTTTCTATAAGGACCGGTGGTCAGCGAAGTAGAAAAATCAAGCTCTTTGAAAACGGAGTAGACGATGTCACCCGACTCAAGATCACACAAGAAGATGTCATAGTAGCCAAACTTCTGCAGGTAGCTGCGAATAACCGGATGGTATTTCGCGTGCAAACGGCTGTACTCGGTCCCATCGGAAGCCATATCGTAGGCTTCTTTTTGGCCGAGCGGGTTTGGGTTCGAGCTGATGTATTTCGATTGCAAGTACGTCGAGTCTTCGTCGATCGCGTCAAAGTGCTTGGAAGGTGGCGGGACATTGCGATCGGTTCGTATCCGATATTCGGCCGCGAACTGTGTGTTGTAGTAGGAAAGCGTCTCGGCTCGCATCTTCGCGAGTTCATCGGCAGAAACGCCTGCTTCCTGGCGTGCGCTCTTTTGAGCCGCTGGGAAGGCCTTCATTGCCTCGACGATCATTCGATTTTCGCTGAACGTTAGCATCTGGTTACGGATCAACTGAAAATAGTCCGTGACCTGCTTGGCCTTGATCGTCTTAATCGAATCAAGCTGCGAGAACGACTGCTTTTCAATCCCCTGGTAGGCAGATTGGTACATCGAGTAAGCCACAACGGCCATCGGCAACAAGCCAACCAACAGCAGCAAAGAATACAGTTTGCTGGCGATACTTTTTCCCAACCACTTCTTCGGATTGAGAGACGAAACGAGCGAAGAAAACGTCATTGTGGGGCGACCTCGTTAGAAAACCGAATTCGTGAACCGCCAACCGTCTACGACGACTGGCGCTGAGTTATCGATTTGCGGTTACTCTCGCAACTTGCGAAGCAGAAAATTGATGTAGACCGCAAAAAGAACAGCATGCCCCGCTGATAGCATGCCCTACCGATAACGAAAAGCAATTAAGAATCGGAAAAACTTTGCAGATCGTTACAGCCTAACAATAGATCGGGCTGAATCAGAACAATCGACTCTGCTTGAACAGTTGAGATTCCACTGGCAAATGCGGCTACAACGCCATCCAGGATCTTAGCTGAATCCGCAGTGGCGTCTAAATGGCGAATTCCAAGCACGCGGTCCACGACCAAAGCGGTCCTTGTTTCCAAGCTTTTGCTTTGAATGACAATGATTTTCTCGCCCGTTAAGGGGCTTTCACTGTCTAACTTCAACAGTCTTCGGAAGTCAGTCACGGAGAAAATTTTGCCGCGAAGGTTGGTAATGCCTCGCAACCATTCCGGTGCCCGCGGTAGTGCCGTAACTTTGCCACAGCGATCAATTTCCTCAACTCCATCGAGAGGAATTGCGAAAAGTTGCTGCTCGACCTCAAAGACTACGTAACGAACCGAATTCTTACTATGTTCTCGAAGGTTCTTGTCATTGCCTCCGAACGCTGGTGTTGAATCGCCCAGTCCGTGTTGCTGCGCTAAACAAAGCTGATCCAGGGCGACTTGTAGATCGACTTCTGGGCCGGTTGCTTGTTCATCAGCGTCCGGTGATGTCGTATCATCGATTAATTGCGTCAGGCCGTCATCGACTTCGTCCAGAAAATCCATCGCATCAGCCCCAAAGGCTGCAAGCAAGGCGTTTTTCAGCTCGGCGTCTTCCATCGCAACACTGTTCGAGTCGGCAACATTTTCTGACATAGTTATTTGGTTCGCTAACAGGCGGCAGAGTTTTTGGTGGCGGTAGGCGTCTTACCGGCGAATAGGCCAATACTCATCGGCAGTGGAGAATTCGTTGGCGTGAGTCGCTGGACAGTAGCAACGAGCAACTCCATATCGATCGGCTTTGAAAGATATGCATCGGCTCCTTGACGACCACTCCAAATTCGATCTTTCTCTTGATCTTTTGCTGTAGCAATGACAACCTTGATTGCCAGATCCGGATCTGACTTGATGGTTCGGCAGACTTGATAGCCATTTTTCTTTGGCAGCACGACATCGAGTACAACGAGCTCGGGGTGAAATTCGAAAACGGCTGCAATTGCTTGTTCGCCATCCTCAGCGGTTAACACCTCATAGCCTGCCGATTGAAGCGCCTTTGCAATTTGTACACGTGTGGTGGGACTGTCCTCGACGACAAGAATTCGTTTTAGTTCGGGCATTTGATTTCCATTCGATGTAGCTTCCAAATTTAAACGTGATGGCCTAAACACTACAGCCAAGCACCTTTTAGCTCTTCGAGAAAAACGCCCGCGCTTTGATCGATCTGAGATCGCATTTGAGAATCACTGCGGACTAGTCGTTGCATTTCTGTAAACACGGTTCCGCAAGTGTGAATCAAACTTTTTCCAAGTTTATCGTAGGCTTCTATTGAAACCGGATCGATGGCTTTGGAGCTAATCAGGCTCTTAATGGCAAATGCCCACGACCGTTTTTTCAAAGCATTGCTGTGTTCTTCGCGACGTTCCATGGTCGCGCGTACTTGCTCCTGAACCATCGTTGCTTGCTCGTCCTCGAAATGTTCATCCGAGAACTCGAGCAGCTGCAACAATATTTCGTTGGCGGTGGTGATGGCGGATTCAATTCGGTCGCCCATGTGCTTTTGCCGAAAATCGGCCATCAGTGATTCGAGATTGCATAGCAAATTGATGCAAACCAAATCAAACGCCGAATCTTCAGCGGGATGGTTTTCCTGAGCCCAGGGATTGGTGGTGCTCGGGTAGTTCGGGGCTGATTTTTGTAGGGATTGAGTCATAGGATGGTTGCCTGATTGTTGGGGCGGAACACTCGATGGACCAAGTCCTTTTCAAGCGGTCGTCGATACTACTAGCAAGGAATACCGAGAATCTGATTGATTTGTGCAAGCAATTCGTTGGCCTCAAATGGCTTTCGAATATGCCCGTCACATCCAGACATCTTGCCACGCATCTTGTCGAACATTCCGTCTTTGCCGGATAGGAGAATTACGGGAATCTGCGAGGTACTTGGATGTTTCTTTACGAACTTGCAAAGTTTGTAACCGTCTAGTCGTGGCATCTGGATGTCAGACAAGATGATGTCGGGTTTGCATTCCGACAGCATCGTTAAAGCTTCAATCCCATCGGCAGCTGAGATGATTTCGAACCCGTGCATCGACAGGGTCATCGCGACAACTTTTCGAATGGTCGCACTGTCATCGACGGCTAAAATCTTCAACTTGCGTTGGGGACTCGACGCTGAAGTGGATTCCGATGGTGTACTTGGTTTAGCGGCAACTTGAGTCCGCACGTGTTGGTTGTCGAATCGCTTTTGCTCAGCAACACGAGCTTCTTCGGCCCGTCTCGTTTCTTCTGCAATCCGCGTTTCTTCAGCAATACGTGCGGCTTCTTCAGCCTGTCTTGCTTCCTCTGCAAGCCGGGCTTCTTCCGCAAGGCGGGCTACTTCAGCCAGTCTCGCTACTTCACGGAGTCGAGCTTCTTCTGCGAGACGAGCTTCTTCGGCGAGACGAGCTTCTTCGGCCAGCTTCACTTCTCTAGCCAGTCTTGCTTCTTCGGCGAGGCGGGCTTGTTCAGCTAGTAGTATTTCTTTGGCTATCCGAGCTTTTTCAGTCGCGCGAGCCTCTTCAGCAAAGCGTGCTTTTTCAGCGAGGCTTGCTGCTTCCGCTAACCTCCCTTTCTCACGGCGACGCAGCTCTTCAGCCAGCCGAGCTTCCTCAGCCATGCGAGCTTGCTCGCGGCGCTCGAAATTAGCGAGTTCCGTCGCAGCGTTCTTGATTCCCACGAACCACTGAAGTCCTGCAATCGCAACTTCATTTTCTGGCACGACGTCCAAAAGTTGTCGCAGCGAGGTAACCACAGCATCATTGGCTTCGCGCTTGGACGCGTCGACAAGCCAAGCTGCAATGCCGAGCGAATCCGGACGACTTGGAGGTGTAAAAACGGTCATCGTAGTCACGATGGGATCGGTTGGATTAAAACCATTCAGCGCGGAAATGGAAGAGTTCATGGACGTAGCAACTCAAATGAAGGGGGCAAAATTGGGGCAAATGATAGAACGTACGTGAGCAAGAATAAACTGAGCCTAAGGCCTAGCCACGCTCTTGAGCGGAATCAAGCTCGTCTCTCAACAGCGTGAATGCCGTGTACGCTACTTTTTCTGGTACTGATCGATGCCTTCATCTTTCCAAACTGTAAGCGTTTTGGTGTCTTTGCTTTCGATCTTGACGCCAATTGCATTAACAGGATGGTCGAACTTCTTTTGGATCTCAATCCAATTTTTGCGAATGTTCTCTGGGATGGCCATACTATGAAACTCCGGGGCAGTTGAGTAAGAAAGTATCCAATATGCTGAACTGTAGATTGCGGCTAAGGAAGACTCACAGCTGGTGTCGCTTTTCCGTCAAAATGTTCTCCGAATGAAGAGTAGCAATCGCGCAACTCCCTCAAATCGTTAAAAACCGTCTGATGGTTTGAAGCGTTTCCGACGACGGAAATCGACAAACTCCGAAGACCGTTGAGGAGCACTTCGCTTGCAACTCGCTGAATGGACTCGATGTCCACACGATCGATGGCTTCCAAGACCGCATCGTCGGGAATACGGTTTCCAAAGTGAAACTCTTGGGTGGCCATGCTGGATACGCGATTGGAGATCATGTCGGTCCCCAGTCGGCTTTGACTTCGAACCTGCATTTTCGACTTCCAAAGTTCATCCGCTTCGACTGGGCGGTCACCGATCGACAACATCAATAACTGGCTTAACGCCAGATGGATGCTTTGGACGAGTTGTTCCGACGAAGTCTGGCCCTGAATGAGCAGTGCACCACCTCGTCGATAGGAGAGCATGGAGGAATCGATCGAGTAGACGAGTCCAGATTGTTCACGCAGGGCTTCGAATAGCCGCGAACTCATTCCGCCGCCGAGCAAATTCGAAAGAACATGCATTGCGTAGCGCCGGTCATCGTTGTAGGCGAATGTTGGGATAGCGAGGTTGAAATAACACTGAGATATCGGGCGAGCAAGGAAGTTGACGTTGCCTGGCGCGTGCAGAGCTTCAATACAGGGTTGTTTTCTACTTTCGCTCGAATCACTCAAATTCCAGAAGGCATCTTCGACTTGCTCCACGATCGAGTCGTGATCGACAGCACCCGCGGCCGCGACGATGATGCGACTGGGCGTGTAAAAGCCTCGCATAAAGTCCATGACATCCGACCGCTCGATCGCTTCAACATCGTCCATAGAGCCAATGACCGAACGACTTAATGGGTCGTCGGGCCACAGTGATTGCTTTGCTAACTGTAAAACGAGATCGGATGGGTCATCTTGATAAGCAAGTATTTCTTGCTTGATGACTTCTTTTTCGCGCTTGAGCAGATCCGGTTCGACAGAGCTTTCAACAAGCATATCACCGACCAAATCCATCGCGTACGTTACATAATCTTCGAGGACGTGCGCATAGACACATGTGTAATCGGGGGCGGTGAAGGCTCCGAAACACCCGCCCGCCGAGTCCATGGTTCGCGCTAATTCACGGCCGTTTCTTTGTGGTGTACCAAGGAAAAGTGCGTGTTCGCAAACGTGCGCTAGTCCACGACGACCGGCAGGTTCGACTTGCGGGCTCGCATCAATCAGAAGCGACAAACCGGCACTTCGGGTGCTCGGGACGTGCTCGGTTATCACCCGAACACCATTTTCAAGTTGCGAATGCTGGGTCTTGATGTTCATCAGAAGCGTCACTGGGGCGAGTAACTCAGCGATCGTCCTAAGGCGTTCTATTCAAGGACAATCAGCGAAATGGAACGTAAAAACATAGCCCCAGACACATGGCAATGATGCAGTTAACCGACAACTGACTCGTTTAGTCGGACGCGAAAGTGTCAGTTGGGATGACCATGACGGTTATGCCGGTAGTAACAGGCGATGCATGCGACCTTGCGCAGTTTCTGCTAAACTCTCTCTCAATTACCCAAAACTCAACGCTGTGAAGAATTTCCAGAGAGCAAGTGTAGCTGGTTTCGTGAGAAACCCGGGCGCACCGGTGATCTCTCTAATGCATCCGGTTTCTCACGAAACCAGCTACCTTACTGCGAGAATGTTTCACAGCGTTGCCCACAACTGCGACATTGATTTCTTGGAGTTAAGCGATGCGTTCATGGATAAAAAATTCTCTACCAGTAGTTGCCCATTTGTTACTGAGCATTGCGGTATTGGCAGATCAACCAGCCGTGAAGCTTTCTGAGTTCATCTACGAACGGGCTCCATTTCCGTCATGCCATGCAAGTACGATTGAAGAGAATCAAAACGGCAAGCTGGTCGCCGCGTGGTTCGGTGGCACCGATGAAAAAGATCCAGACGTGGGCATCTGGTTTTCTACCCGCGACAACGGCAAGTGGTCGGCGCCGATTGAACTCGCAAACGGAATACAGTTTTTAAAGCTTGATGGAACGCCTGTACGCCATCCGTGTTGGAACCCGGTTTTGTTCCAGCCCAAAAGTGGTCCGCTGATGTTGTTCTATAAAGTTGGTCCGACACCAAGCTCTTGGTGGGGAATGTTGATGACCAGCAGCGATGGCGGAACGACTTGGTCAGAGCCTCGGCGACTGCCAGAGCAGATCGATGGGCCAGTCAAGAACAAACCGATCCAGTTGCCCAATGGTGAAATCCTGTGCGGCTCAAGTACCGAACACGATGGTTGGCGAGTTCATTTTGAAGTTACCGCGGACTTCGGCAAGACTTGGAAACGAATTGGCCCCGTGAACGATGGCAAGAAATTCAGTGCCATTCAGCCTAGTATTCTGACGCTGGGTAGCGAAAATCTATTGGCGGTGGGAAGGACTCGACAGGGCAAGGTTTTTCAAATCGCTTCATCCGACTTAGGAAAAACTTGGGGAGAAATGGAAGCAAGTAGTTTGCCCAACCCTAGTTCGGGAACTGATGCCGTAACGCTCAAGGATGGACGGCAGCTCATTATTTATAACCATACCGCCAAGGGACGCTCACCATTGAACATTGCTGTTTCGCGCGATGGCAAAACATGGCAAGCGGGTTTAGTCCTGGAAGATCAACCCGGCGAATATAGCTACCCGGCGATCATTCAAACGAAGGACGGCATGGTCCACGTCACTTACACTTGGAAGCGAGAAAAGATCCGTCATGCAGTAATTGATCCAAGTCAATTGCAACCCAAAGACATGGTGGACGGAAGTTGGCCCAAGTAGTCGTGTTTGGGGTTAGGCGACATAACCAGTCGCAGGCTAGGACGCGGGACTAAAGAGGTAGCGTGAGCCGTCAGCGCGAGCTGGGGGCGAACGAAGTAGGGCACTTGAAATGCGAGCTACCTATCCAATGCGGTTGTTAGTTGGCTTTGCGCTTAAATTGGGCTGGTTGTTGTGATAGCGTATCACTTCGAAACCCGCGGCTAGCGCCGACGGCTCACTGATACAACTACCCGAATCACGCAAGCAAATGCGCTGATCCAGTGAATCCCAAAATCTAATCTGGACAATGCACTAGCGACCGCGACGTTTCTTTCCCTACTTGGTGACAGGCCGGATGTAGATTCCAGACGCGTCGACCTGAAGAATATCCAACTGTGTTAACAGTGTAGCGTGTCCTGTCACAACAACATCTTGGTCTTTTGTAACGCCTAGCAGCTTCCGAGCATCTTGCTTTATCACTTCGCCTTTTTCATCCAAAAACCTAACAATGCAGCTCTTAGCATTCTCGAGTCGCCGTTTACAGAACGGGCAATCGCCAGGATCGTGATTGTGGGCAGGATCTGGGGCCTCGGACAGGACCATCGTCGCTTGCGCCGGCTCAAATGGCTCTGAAGTACCCGCATTGATGCGACCCAGCAGCGTCACTTCCGGCTTTTCAGCGATCGTTGGAATCGCAGCTTCGATGGACGTTGGCGCAGCAGGCTCTTCGGCCAATACAAATCGTGACCGCATTTCACGCAACTTTGGATCAACTGCGTTATCGCAACCCAATCCAAACGAGGCGACCAACAAAGTCGCAGCGCATAGTGCACTGCTCATTGATGCCTTGCAAAACGACGACTCGCAAAACGACGACCTGTACTCTGAAATTCGGTAGTTCACGATTTCGACCTTAGCTTTTTGCTTTTTCATTCAACGTTTTTAGTGCGCTGTCGATCGCATCGGCAACATCAGCATATTTCTTGCCAGCCGTTCCACCGTGCATGCCATCGTGGAGCGCGCCGAACGCGTCGAGCAAATTGTTTGCCGCAGCTTCGACTTCCGCTTTGCCGGCAGCATCTAATTTTGAAGTTTTGGCGAGTTCCTTAATTTCTTCAAGTGTGTGCCCAACATCATGAAGTGGCTCGTCAGCGGCATCGGCGTCATTCTTTTCATATGCAGCCTTGACCTTTCCGCAGATGCCTTCGAGTTCCTTAACTGCTTCGGCGAGCGTTTCTGCATGAGCATGTCCGTCTGCGTGCTCATGTCCATGATCAGCAATTCCGCCCTTCGGTTTTGCTGGCTCGCAGCCGACGACAGCAATCGCAATTACAACCATTGAAAGCTTGACTAGAACGGCTTTGGAATTGTTAAAAAACAACGTAATTCTCCTGGATTTTTTTGTTCGGACGAAGTTGAACAGGGGCGGTCGTTTTGCTACCTGCCGCTCCTCTTAGGCCCAGATTATAGCACTTCGGCAAAATTGAGGGTACGGCCAAAAATCATCCACGGAATCTACGATGCAGGGCTCCAGTGAGTTCATCCCAAGGCAAGCCACTGACGGGGATCGCTTCGATAGAACATTCTTAACTGTTCAAAGAGCTCCGGAAATGCTTGCGATAACTCGTCCGGCGCCTCGAAAAAAGCTTCGGAACTGACCGCAAAGAACTCGGCCGGATGTTCGCATCCGTAGCAATCCAGCACGCTGTACTCACCTGTGGAACACATGTGCCTCAGTTGCTCCATCGCTTGGTCATTCACTCGTTTCCAAGTCCGTTCATTGGCTTCAGGCAGCGGCGGCATTCCATCCGCGCTGCCGCCATTGAACATGTCGAGCTGATGCGCAAATTCATGCACAACCAGATTGTGGGGCGTGCCACGATTCGGTTCAATGACGTCTATCCACGAGATAATGACCGGGCCACGATGCCAAGCTTGACCCTCGAGCGTCGTTTGGCTTTCAATGTGCAGTCCGCTGCCAATGCTCGTGCGATGCGGAGCGACAAAATGATCCGGGTAAACCAGAACGGATCGGACGTCTGGAAAATAGAACAGTTCGTCCCAACCAAGCACCAGCAAACCCGCGTTGCCCGCGATTAGGAACTTCATTGCATCAGTCAGTTGCAAGCCCTTGCAACCTTCCCAGTATTTCTGATCGCAAAACTCTGCGACCCAGCCAGTCAGCTTCTCGCGCTCTTTCAAACTCATTCCGCTCCACTGCGGAAGAAGCGATAACACTGCGTTTGCATTTTTCGCAATGATTCGCAGTCTTTTTCGCCGCGATGCACCGGTCCAGTCCAACCATTGCCAACTCAAATTTAGTTCACTTTACCCACGCGGAATCGCAAGTCTTCGATTTTGGCTTCGGGCAACTTGCTCTTCAGCGCGGCCAAGATCTGCTTCTTGCGGAAAGACAACTCTTGCATGGCGCCACTGTCGCTAACAACGACTTGCAATGTGCCGCGCGAGACATTGCCCGGGCACGTCATTTTCGCTAGCACCTCGCCAACAATTTCTGACCACTTCTCGTGTAGTTCGCTGGTCGCTTGAATGGCTGCGTAACCACGCTGTGCCATCAACTTGCGCATTACCGTTGCGATCGGCTTGGCGTGCAAGTTACTCCGTCGCTGTTGAATCTGAGACAAATTCCAGGCTTCGATCTCTTCTTCTGTTGGTTCTAATCGAGACATTGCGAACTCCTCAGCGGTACTAGTGCTTCAACACAATTTTACATCGGGGTAGCATAGCATGGGACCATTTGTCTCGTCCGTCCAGCCTTAAGTCGAAATCGAAGAACGCTCGGGACAAATGGTCCCAAGCTACGGGAAGTGGAAGCGAAAAGTCAGCATACAGTTGATTTTAGCGTTTTCCTAGACGTATAAAGGTTATCAGAGGCGCTTCATTGGTAGCTGGTTTCGTGAGAAACCGGATGCGATGAAGTTGGTCTGCAAATTCGTCCGGTTTCTCACGAAACCAGCTACATGAAATTGAAACCAGCTACGTATAAAAACGAAAAAGGGCCCGCTTGGTGGCTCTTCCAAGCGGGCCCTCTTCTACTGTGAAATGCGGGCCTGGGGCTGATTCAGCCTATGTGTTTGTCATCTACTTCGATGACGCGCCTCTAAGGTCACAGTGCGTCCCTGTCGTTGTCGCGTTCGTGATTCCTGCTAAGTCGCCGGAAACCTGTGGCTCCAGCTAGCAAGCAACTTGCAGTTTTCAAGGATGTTGGTCAAGCGATCGGTTTGCTGCGGTCGAGTCGGAGAAACTCAGCAGCCCTTGCGAGCAAATCAACCTAGCTCCGCTATGGGCCTCGGCTGCTCGCTGTTTTTGTTTAATTGCACTTGGTGTGCCAATGACCAACTAAGCGTCGAAAAGGATAAAAAGTCTTAAAAAGCAGCTGGTGAGACACTTGCTTTGGTAATTTGCGGCGATTGAGGGTTCTGAATCGCTGCTTTGCAGGCACTTTTGGTTTGCAAAAATGGGAAGCGTTTGTAATTTTTACAAACGGAAGTTGCAAAACGGCGAGTTCACGAGGCCTACCTCTCCCCCAAATTTTGCGGATTTTTTCAACGTTCGCTTGCAATCGCTCCTCAAAAGTCGATACACTCTTGTGCGAAAGTTTGCCCTGTTTATCACCTTTGTAACGAGGAGTTTCCACAATGCAAGTTCGGTTAATCGTTTGTTTTTTAGCGGCTGCAATGATGATTTGCGGCAGCGCTGCGCTGGCTGTCAATAATCCATTTGCCCCAGCGGCCAAGTCAATCAAAGAAGTGATGAAAATCGCTCACAAAGAAGGCTTGATGAAAAAGGTTCAAGGCGGCTCTGCTTCGGACGAAGAAAAGAAGCAGTTGTTGGACCTCTATATCGACATGATGGAAGGCGAGCCAAAAAAGGGCGACAAAACTGAGTGGAAAGCTGCTGCGGCTGCAACAGTCGTCAGCGCTGCAAAAGTTGTTCTCGGTCGCGAAGGTGCCATGGAAGAACTGAAGAAGACTACTGACTGCAAGTCGTGCCACGATAAGTTCAAGTAATCAGTACTACGTAGCCTAGGCATCTTGCCCGGGAAAGTAGCCTAGGCATCTTGCCTGGGAATAGTCGATTGCGATAAAAATCTGAAAGGCTCTGCGAGAATCATTTTTCGCGGAGCTTTTTTTTTGGGCAAGTTGCATTTGAGAGCGGCTTGCAACTGTTATGGTAAGAGAAGACGTGTGAGCAAAATCGGCTTCGCTTGCCAGCGTGAAAAGTTGCAGCAGCCGTAAGGACTGCCACCCAATCGCAACACATCGACAGGCAATGAACAGTGACATTGCGACATCGTTCAGGATTCAATTAATGCTTGCATAAGCCCTCGTCGCATTCGAAACCTCCATCGCGGGTAGCTTGTCAATTGTGCTTCCGCCGGGACGAGCCCGGAACGGAAAGCTCATTCACGTTGGTTCGTTATTGAAGCAAGTGCTACACGAGCAGTGGTTGCAGAACGAACGACGGCCTAAGCGGGGCGGCCGCGAACGACATTCATTTTTGAAGACGCGAAGTCGGCCGTCGCGAGTGATTGATCTGCAATTCTGTAAACGTCGAATGGCGAGTCATCGAAGTTGCTTTCCCAGCCTGAAGATCTATTTATTTCTGCCTCCATCCTGCAAAATGTAAAGTTGCGTCATTTCCGGGGAATTATGCCAATTAGTCGAAGCATTCATCCAGCGAGTTGAATAGCTAGTGAAACGCACGTCGCTTCACCACTCCGCCGTCGACATCAAGAATCGGCGAAGTGACCAGGAACGCAGTCGCGTCACGAGCTCGCACGATAGCCTCCAACTTAGTTAGCTCCAGTCGAGTAACCACGCAGTACAACACAACTTGCTCCACTTCAGTGTACCCACCCTGAGCCTTGAAGGCTGTCACGCCACGGCCCATTTGCGCAAGAATCGATTGGCGAATCGGTTCATGTTGAGGCGAAACAATCATAACCGCGTTATATGCTTCAAAACCGTGAAGCAAATAGTCAATTGTCTTCGTTGCCGTAAAGTAAGTTAGCATCGAATACAGAGCAGGCTCTACGCCAAGGAAAAACGCAGCGATCGAAAAGATCAAAACGTTGAGAGCCATGATAATCTCGCCGACGGTTGCGAACGTTCGCTTGCTGAGCACCACAGCAAGGATTTCAGTACCATCTAGCACCCCGCCGCCACGCATCGCCAAGCCAACGCCGGCACCGACAAAGAAGCCTCCAAAAACGGCAGCAAGCAATTTGTCACCGGTGGCTACAGGAAAGTGCCCCACAGCGAGAACCAACGCCAACCCGACGATGGCGATAAAGCTCTTGATGGCAAATTCACGGCCCACATGGCGATAACCAAATATCAAGAACGGAGTGTTTACGATGACCAGCAAAAACGAGAGCGGTATACCCATCAATTGCGCAACCAACATCGACACACCGGTTACACCGCCATCAATGAAGTGATTGGGAAGTAAGAAACTATCCAGTCCCAGAGCGGCAATCATCACGCCACCGGTAATGTAGGCGGCGCTTAAGATGTGTCGATTCACAGTTGTTCCTCCAATGAACATTCATTTAATCGTATTTGGGTGGCAGTTACATTTGTCGTAAAAAACGTAGCTGCAACATTGAGACAATTGTGCGACACTCATCCCCACAATCAATAGCTGGTCAACCCCTAGTGCTTCATCCAACTTTAATTTGGGGGGCGTAGATGTGAGCCGTCGGCGCTAGCCGCGGGTGAACGAAGTACTTGACTCGACGTGACTTATTAA
>JANODD010000285.1:0-2840 GCA_031412515.1 Planctomycetia bacterium
AATTCTCGAGGACAGTCCCTTTGGACTTAAAGCGGCGCATGACTCCGGAGCTCACGTACTTAAAATTGGCAACGTCAACGAAGTTAACTACGCGAACATTCGCAGACGGATCGTTGAAATTGAAGCGACAGCATGTCAGGTTTCAACGTATCGGAAAGCCGCCTAACGCCTTGTTTCCGTTGAGTTGCATGGCGGCCGTGTCCAAATTAGACTTGGGGATTGAATGTCGCACAATTGTCTCAATTGTTGCAGCTACAATTGGGACAATTGTGCGACACTCAAACGGTAACCCCAAAACTTAATGTGGACAAAGCACTAGCAATCCGCCCAGCATTCGCCATGCGAGGGGGCTCGCAGCGGGTGAAAGTTCGGCAGGATGCCAAGGGAAGACGCAACAGTCGAGCACCTGGACGCGAAAGCCAATGGAGGCACCAATGCCGACAAGAACTGTGTGGCCTGCTGCAGCGAAATCAACTCACTCCTGGGAAGCATGTCGCTAAAGGAAAAGCTCCGCGTCATTCTGAACCAAAAGGGCAAGTTCGCCTGTCCCAAAAAGGCGATACCCCAAACCAAACCCGCCCCGAAAACCACTGCAAAACTCAATCCGCCATCTGCTGCGGCAACAACAAGCCAATATTCCCTCGTGCTCGCCGATCTGGAGAGGCGCGGGGATTCGAGACCCAAACGAGTCGAGTCTCTCAAGAATACAATTCGCAGTGTCCTTAGGGGCGTCAAGGGCCAGCTTACGGAACCTCAATTGGACGCGATGATCGAGCAATTGCAACGCAATGGCATAATTCAGGTCACCGGTACGAAGATCAGCTACCCAATCTAGCTAGTGCTTTGTCCACATTACATTTTTGGCGCGAACAATTGCGTTACCCGCGATTCATTGAGGTAGTGGAAGCCGTCAAGGCTTTCGGTTATTGAAATCATGTGAAATTCACGAAATGCTTGACGCATTCCGCTACCCCAAAATCTAATCTGGACAAAGCAATATTAAGCGATTCGGATCCTCACCGCACAACGTCAGATTTCGATTCCCATTCATCGAAATAAAGGTTTTGTCCATCTACCTCGACTTCACCTCGTTGAAAGTCCGCGGGTTCTGATCGAAACGTACTCTTAGGAGGAAAGAGATCGCGTCCCCAATCTAGATTCACTATCAAGCGATAGCTGTCTTGATGTCCACAGTAAAAATCCGCCACTCTCGGGTCGTCGGATTGCTGAACCCCATACGACGCGTCTGCTGGCAACCATCCCCAAGGTGCAATGTAAATCTCCGCCCAGTCATGCATCCCCCATTGGCCAGGTTTCGTTTCGAATCCACTTTGCCAACGAGCAGGAATTCCTGCAATTCTACACATGGTGATGAACAGCGTATTTTGAACACCGCAATCGCCGCGACGGTCTGTGTACGCTTTCATCGCGAAAGAAGGTATGATGCAGTACTCGTCCTCTGCGTTCCACGGTATGTTAGCGCTGACCCACCGAAAAATCCGTTGAGCTTTGAGCAGCGGATTTTTCTCCTCGGCGACGATGGATGCTACTTCGTTGCGAATCGCTGGTGTAAACACGATGTGAGGCCTGCGTTCGGTCAGACAGGTATCTCGCCAATCATTAGGCAACGACTCTACGAGCGATGCGTCCAATTTAGGATAGTAAGCGAATGACGTGTATTCGAAAATTTCTTGGAACACGAGCGGCTTGGCCGGATCCTCGACAACTGTTTCAAAATAGACCGTACGTTGTGGAGCTCCCTTGATAGGGTTGCCATCGATTCCGCTGGGAGCAATCAATTTAGGCTCAGGTGACGCATGAACTAGCTTTACATCGCGCTGTTGACGATACTCTTGCGCATACGGCATCCAAACACGAACAGTCGATCCTTTGCTGATCTTCGGATGATCGCCGCGAATGGTAATTGTATGGCTGAAGCGGTGTTTTACAGGCAATACTTCCGGGCTATTGCTTCGTTCCGATGCAGCCACCACACCGGCTAAGTGATCCTTCAGCCGCCAATTTGTGGATGGCTGCACCCCCCCCATGCGCGAACGTCGGTCGATTGCTTCTTTGCTGAACAAGAAGATATTCTGAGGTTCTCTTCGGAAGTAGTATTTCTTTCCGTCGATCATGCGAAAGCGAGCGCGACTGCTGATCGCCCAGCGTTCCACTTCTTCAGCACTCGCATCTGGTACTGACCTCTTCACTTTAGCGAGCAAGCCAGCCGAATCGAGCGAGTACTCGAAGCGGATACGATGCAAGATGTCGACCAGCTCGAGTCGCGCTCGCCGCGCATCCACATCGGCGTCAAGATTCTTTTGAGAGAGCAACTCTTCAGCGGATGCAAAGTTCCCGGATCGAACAAGCTTAAGAGCATCAAGTACAACTTCGTCTTGAGTTGTAAATGCGGTCGATGCGGCCGAAGGCTCTTGCGCATCCAATCCGCATGGACCCGAAAAAGAAAGCCAGACAACGGCAAAGGCGTAAAGCGTTCCAATTGAGCCAAAACAGAAATTTGTTGAAATCACGTGAATCCTAGCGGTTCGATAATCGAAAGTTCTGGTCGGTAATCGTTGCAGCAATCAGCCTAGAGCTTCAACACAATTTAAATTTGGGATCAACATCAGTGAGCCGACGGCGCTAGCCGCGGGTGAATGAAGTGGTTGTCGTGCAAGATAAAAAGTTTGTCCAACGTTAATCTGTCGACCGCAAATCGCTAGTCTTAGATTGTTAGTAAGTTACCCCAAGTTACGGAGTTATTGGGTTCCAGATCGTTAGATCCCTGGAAAAAGTGAGGTTCAAGGTCAAAAGTCTTCACTACAAATTCGAGTTTTGGA
>JANODD010000286.1:0-3609 GCA_031412515.1 Planctomycetia bacterium
GTGTATCGAAACGCCTTGCCTCGCAAATGCATATGCGGCGCCATCGTTATCAGCCTACACTCGGGTAGCTTTTCCGGTAACACGGCTGAAACTTTGTAGTTCGCATCACCAGGCGGAATTCGCAATCGCGGCTGCACTGCACTCGTCGTTTTCACTTCAAGCTTCACATCTGCATCGTCAGCAAACACGATGCCAAGTTGACTGAATATCCGTCTGCGCGGTGCCAGTTGGCGTGTAATGGACTTGAAAAATCAGTTCACTGTTCGCTGGAATTCGCTTTGCCATCCCTTCGGGGAACTGTTCGGCCCGCCTAAACCCCAATCGTAGGGCATTGTACGTCGCTTTACTTCGGTGGATGCGTGTTTTTACCGGCATCCCTTGTTAAGATAAGAGCCCCTAGTTTCCTTCCTTAACTCCCACCCGAGGTAACACTATGCAACTTAGAGGTTTACTTGGACGACTTGTCCTCGCCGCCGGATTAAGCCTGACACCGACCGCCGTGCTGGTCGCTGAAGTCAGCGTTCCGAATATTTTTAGCGAACATATGGTCTTGCAGCGCGACCAAAAAAACCGTGTCTGGGGCAAAGCTGCTGCCAGCGAAAAAGTTACCGTCGCCATCGCTGGTCAAACTAAAGATGCCACAGCCGACGCCAATGGAATGTGGCAAGTTGAATTGGATCCGCTGGCGGCCGGTGGGCCGCACGAACTGGTCATCAAAGGTTCGAACGAAATCAAGATCGGCGATATCCTCGTCGGTGAAGTCTGGATTTGTTCCGGCCAATCTAATATGCAATGGAGCGTTAACAACTCAACCAACGCAGACCTTGAAAAACTGTCTGCCAACAATCCCAAATTGCGCATGATCAACTTCCCACAAGTCGGCACTCAAGAGCCGGTTTGGGAACACAAGTCCGCTCAATGGAAGCTCACGACACCCGAAAACGTCGGAGCGTTTTCCGCTGTCGGCTATTTCTTCGGCCGACAACTGCAAGAAACGATCGACGTCCCAGTCGGTTTGATCAACAACGCCTGGGGTGGCTCAGCTTGCGAAGCTTGGATCAACCGCGACGTGCTATCGGCAGATGCAAAGTACCAGCCCATGATGGATCGCTGGAAAGCCAATGAAGCTGATTTCCAAATGCTTTCTGCAAAAGCAGACTTAAGCGACGATGAAAAGAGAAAGCTTGATGGTCTTAAGAACCAGATGAAAGGCAACGCACGTCCTGCCAACATATACAACGGGGTGCTTAAGTCACACCTAGGATACGGCATTCGTGGTGCGATCTGGTATCAAGGCGAATCGAATGCTGGTCGAGCTTACCAATACCGCGATCTATTCCCGCTGATGATCGACAACTGGCGTAAAGAATGGAAGCAAGGCGACTTCCCATTTTATTGGGTCCAATTGGCTGACTTCAAAGACGAAAAGCCAGAGCCTGGCGACAGCGACTGGGCAGAGCTTCGCGAAGCCCAAACGATGACCATGTCAAAACTCCCGCACACCGGCGAAGCAGTCATTATCGACATCGGCGAGGGCAAAGACATTCATCCGATGAACAAATACGATGTCGGCCTTCGTCTAGCTCGCTGGGCTCTTGCGAACGAATACAAAGTTGACGTTCCCTTCCACAGCCCCCAATACAAATCAATGGAAAAAGTGGACAAATCGATCGTTTTGAGCTTCGATCACGTCGCTGGTGGCTGGCGTCCGTTTGACGTGAAAGAACCTCGTGGCTTCGCGATCGCCGGTGAAGACAAGAAGTTTGTTTGGGCCAACGCCACAATCAAGAGTGACGGTCGCGTCGAAGTTTCCAGCCCGAAAGTTGAAAACCCAGTTGCAGTTCGTTATGCTTGGGCCGACAACCCTGTCTGCAACATGTTCTCAAAAGTCGGATTACCTCTAACGCCTTTCCGCACCGACGACTGGCCCGGAGTAACGATCAATAACAAATAGTGTTCGAAGCTTGGGACCATCTGTCTCGAGCGATTGGTGCACGTAGCCTAGGCTTTGTTTCTAAACCATCAAATAGTCGCCTTTCGCTCCGCGAAAGTTGTGCGCTATTGCGCAACTTTCGCGGAGCGAAAGGCGACTTTAGAAAAGTTTAAATCCCCAGACTGGAAGTCTAGGCTACGAGAAATTATAACAATCAAACCATGGATATACATCAAACCTTTTCTGGCGGCATCTTTTGCGAAACTATTGACGGTGGTCGCGCAAGCGCTCAGATTCAATTGACCGTCGAAGGTATTGCCGCCATTGCAAACTCAGGCGAGCAGTATCTGCTCGCCTACCGCGACTGCACAATCGAAATTGGTGGTGCCAGCGATCGTATGGTCTTTTGTCGGAACGCCGATCGCAGTCTGACGATCTACTGCGAAGAACGAGCCTTCGCGAAAACTCTGGCTGCTGCATCCATGGGACTGCTGGATCAGCAAATCAAGAATCGCCAAACGCTCCAGCGTCGGGAGATATGGTCAGGTAGAGGCTGGGTAGTCGCTTTCCTCATCGCCAGCCTGGTATTGCTCGTCGTAGGCTACTTTGGGGTGCGAATTGCCGGACAAGCCGCAGCACGAGCGTTGCCGGTCTCAGTCGACAAGCAGATTGGCGACTTGGCTTACAAGCATATGGACATCGGCGGAGTCGAAGTTCACGACCCCGTCGTCAAAGATGCGATTCAAAAGATGGTCGACCGGCTCGCACCTTATGCTGCGACGAAGGGACTCAAGTTTGACGTCCATGTATTTCAGTCACCGATGGTCAACGCGTTTGCCTTGCCAGGCGGAAAAATCGTTGTTTTCACTGGATTAATTGAAAAGGCTGACTCGCCCGAACAAGTCGCTGGCGTCCTCGGGCATGAAATGGCGCATGCGACTTTGCGTCATGGACTGGAGCGATTCGGACACAGCTTGGGAATGGCGACTGCGGTAACGCTTTTGATCGGCAACACCGAAGGGGTCATCGCCGCCGGTGCGCAGTTGTTTCAACTCGCTTCGGTCAACAGCTATGGTCGTGCCCAAGAGTCAGCCGCCGATGCAGAAGGGGTACGGATGCTGAACGAAGCCGGTATCGATCCCACTGGATTGCCCAAGTTCTTTGAAACCCTCAAGCACGAAGAAGGTGATATTCCTGATGCCGTTGCTTGGATCAGCACTCATCCTCAGCACGACGATCGAATCAAAGCCCTCGAGAAACAGATTTCTGCACTTCCTGCGTGCGTGCCAGTGCCGCTTGAATTAGATTGGAGCGATATCCAAAAACGAGTTGGTAAAGACATCAACAAAAAATAGTATTTCGTGGATCGCTCCTGCCGGGTGGGCAATGACGTATTCGGCAAGCATGTGTAGCTGGTTTCGTGAGAAACCGGGGAGCACCTAGGCGTTTACACTGCTTCCGGTTTCTCACGAAACCAGCTACCTAATTCCTGAGTATTAGAAAGGCACTAAATGCAAGCTGAGATTGTCAACAAGGTAGCTGTCCAAACTGTGAAAATTGATCTTGGAATTATTTGCGGGGTTGGTCAATAATGGGGCATGGATATTGAACAACTCAAAACGGACATAGCGGCAGGTAAGCTTTCTCAGGACAAGCTACTTGCTGTCATTGTAGCT
>JANODD010000287.1:0-29397 GCA_031412515.1 Planctomycetia bacterium
TTCACCGCGGTGCAGTCGGTTTCACTCAAAATAGAAGCGGGTGAGATGTTCGGGTTTATTGGTCCCAACGGAGCCGGTAAGAGCACATCGATTCGATATCTCGCAACGCTACTGAAAGCGTCTCGCGGTGATGGAATTGTCAACGGACACAGTGTCAACAAAGATCCGATGGCGGTGCGGCGGAGCATTGGTTATATGCCCGACGACTTTGGCGTCTACGATGGCATGAAGGTGTGGGAGTTTCTGGATTTTTTCGCAGTCGCCTATAAGATCGGTCGCACTCAGCGCAAGCAGGTTATTGTTGACGTATTGGAATTGCTGGACCTTTCCCACAAGCGCGACGACTACGTGAACGGGTTGTCGCGCGGCATGAAGCAGCGATTGTGTCTCGCCAAAACACTTGTTCATGATCCGCCCGTACTAATTCTTGACGAGCCGACGAGCGGACTGGATCCGCGTGCTCGGATCGAAGTGAAGGCGCTTCTGAAAGAGCTTCGGCGAATGGGCAAGACGATCTTGATCAGCAGCCATATTCTCTCGGAGCTCGCCGACTGCTGCACTTCGATTGGCGTCATCGAGCGTGGGCAGTTATTGATGCATGGGCCGATCGATAGCGTGTATCGTCAGATTCGCCGCAATCGCATCGTCGATATCCGCTTCGTCGAAAAAGCAGAAGCTGGTATCTCGATTTTGCGTTCATGCCCAGAGCTGCGCGATATTGATATCGACGGTAATCGTATCACGGCCGAGTTTGAGGCCGATGATGCGAGACTAGCTGAGATCATGACTCACTTGATCAAAGAAGGCGTTCCGATGTGGAGCTTCAATGACAAAGAGCCGACGTTGGAAGACGTGTTCATGCTGGTCACGAAAGGACTGGTGACTTAACTACATGATCGAGAAGTAGTTCTCAACTGCAAAGTCGATGTAGTCTGGCCGAAGTTCCAATTTGTAAGCGTGATACAAGCAATAGTTTCTAACTTGCAGCAACAAATCGCGTGGATGGCAGTTTCGGAATGGGCGGCCAGTGGGTCGATAATGCTTTTCGATCAGGTAGTTGATTGCTTCGGTAATGTGCGGAATGCCCAGTTTTGGACACATGATTTCGAACAACTTGCGGAATGCTTCTTCGCTGGGGTTGGGCACTTCGATCTTGTAGGGAATACGTCGCAAGAACGCGTCGTCAACGAGATCCTTGGGTTGCAAGTTGGTGGAGAAAATCACCAACTGGTCGAACGGAACTTGAGTCTTCTTGCCGCTGCTCATGTTCAAGTAATCGTAGCGTTTTTCGAGTGGCACAATCCAGCGATTGAGCAGCTCGTCGACACGCATCTTTTGGCGCCCGAAGTCGTCGATTAGCAACACGCCGCAGTTGCTCTTAAGTTGCAGTGGAGCTTCGTTGATGTTCGTATCTCGGTCGCGCTGGACTTCCAGCATATCCATCGTCAATTCACCACCCGCGACGATTGTCGGACGGCGGATGCGAACCCAACGTTTGTCGACTTCACATTGATTGAGTAGGCCTTCCTGCTTGGGTTTAGGCGCTCGCTCGTGCATCATGGGATCGTAAAGACGCATGATCTCGCCGTCGATCAACAGAGCTCGCGGAATCCAAATGTATTTCCCAAAGGCCGCCGTAACACGTTCAGCAATACTCGTCTTGCCGTTCCCAGGATAACCGTAGAGAAACATTCCGCGCCCACTGTTAATCGCTGGACCTAGTTTCGAGAGCATACGTTTGTCAATCAACAGATCGTTGAACGCATCGTTCAGTTGCTCGCGGCGTGGATTCTGACCTTCAACGGATTGCAGTTTTACGCACTTGCAATAATCTTCCAGGCGAACCGGCGCTGCGCCAAAGTACGTAGTGACTAAGGTGTAACGACGAGCTCGATCGCGTCCTTGATCGGTCAGTGTATGGGTGTAGTCGTTGACGGAGTTCGCACCACGATAGGCGGTAAGTTGTTCTAGTTTAAGTCGATTGAGAATGGGCTCGATCAATCGAAAAGGCAACTGCAATTGGTCGGCAATGGTCCGTCCCATGGCTTCACCACGCGCTAACAGATATCGCATCATCAGCTCTTCAACTAAGGCTTCGCTTAGTCCGGCTTCTTCAAGCGACTTGGGTGCGGTGGGAACGAACGGCTCATCGCGATCCACTCCGGCAGTATCCGGAATGTTAGTCGATTGTGGGCGAGGTAGGATCGACGCATTTGCAGGCGTTGTCTGTGGGACTTCAGAAACATCGGGTGCGGATTCAACCGATTGTGAGGGCGGCGTCCCTCCGGCAGAGAGTTGGTTGATTCTCTGGATCAGGACATCCAACTGGCTAGTTTCGGTTGTAGCAGAGGTATTCATCGTAGTTCAGCTGTGAAGTTGTGGGACAAACGCTAAACAAATGCGCAGCAATCTATTGGCCAAACCTAGTTCCTAGAAATTGGCATCGAACACTAGGACACGATAAGGGTCGAAGCAAGGACAGAATCAATCCGGCTTGCTGATTCGGAAGAGTTGCGAGCGGAAGTAAGAAAAACCCGTTGTCTATGCGGGTTAGAGCGGTTATACCGATTCCCGCCGAAAACAGATATGTTTGTGCCAGTGCGCTTCGTCGAGTGCTGGAAAATCCGTTCTTAGGTGCACACCTCTAGATTCCGTTCGAGCCAGTGCGGCTTCAGCCATGAGATGCGAAACGGTCAGCAGATTTTGCAATTCCCAGCCTTCCTCAGAGCTGAACCGGTGAACCTGAACATAGCGTGCATAGGCACGAATCGACTGCAGGGCTTCTTCGAGCCGGTCGCGTCTACGCTGCACACCCACCAATCGCCACATGACACTTTGCACGGAGTTCCGGATGTCGGCGATGTCCAGTTGTTCGGATGATTTGTAGTTGCTAAGGCTCGTGATAGGAAGCACGCGGTAGTCATCCGGTTGCTCTTTTGCAGCCAGACTAGCCTGTTCACCAGTGCGAGCGCCGTAGACCAGCCCTTCGAGTAGGCTGTTCGAGGCGAGACGATTTGCTCCGTGCAATCCCGAACTGGTGACTTCCCCGGCAGCCCAAAGCCCAGGTAATTCTGTTCGACCGTCGTGATCAATCTGAACACCGCCGATCATGTAATGAGCGCCCGGTCGAACTGGGATTGGGTCGCGCGTTGCGTCGAGTCCAAACTTTTTGCATGCGGCATTGAAGGTCGGGAATTCTTCGACGACTTGGTGGGGAGGCAGGTGACGCAGCGAAAGATAGACGCACGAATGCTGAGTTTTTTCCATCTGCGCTACAATCGCTTGGCTTACCACGTCACGCGGCGCGAGCTCTAACCGGGCGTCGTAATTTTCCATGAATCGCTCGCCATTGCAGTCGATTAAGTGAGCTCCTGCACCGCGAACGGCTTCGGTCACAAGGATGCGAGAACTTCCTGCGATATAAAGCACGGTTGGGTGAAACTGCATAAATTCCATGTCGCGAAGACGTGCGCCTGCACGATAGGCAAGTGCATGACCGTCACCTGTCGCGACGCGAGGATTAGTCGATTCACGATAAACTTGACCGCAACCTCCGGTGCACAGAATTGTTTGCTTAGCCCAGAGCAATAGCGGTGGCTGATTGTTGGTCGATACAATCGCACCATGGCAGCGACCTTCATGCGTCAGCAGATCGATTGTAAAAGTGCTTTCCCAAATCTGCACGTTTTCGCGAGCTCGAGTTCGCTTCATGACGGCACGCATAACCTCGCGACCGGTTGCGTCTCCGAGGGCATGTATGATGCGTTGATGGCTATGCCCACCCTCACGTCCGAGCATAATTTGCCCCTCACGTCGATCGAAATTCGTGCCCCATTCGATTAACTCTGCAACGCGATCGGGCGCCTCGTGCACAACTAAGTCGACAACGGATTTATCGCACAGTGAGCCTCCTGCGGTCAGTGTATCCTGGACATGATCTTCAAAACGATCCTCCGGATCCCAGACACTGGCAATGCCGCCTTGCGCATAGTTGCTGTTACTTTCTTGGAGCTTGTCCTTGGTGACAACCACGGCGCGGAGAGAGGGAGCCACAGCGTTGGCGGCTCGCAGACCAGCCAGTCCGCCCCCGATAATCAGTACATCCGTAAAGTGATGCGACAACTGCTTAGGATGAAAATCTACCAAGTAACGAGTGGTTGATGGGCCGGGCAGGAATTTATCTGCGAGCTTGAGTTCGGACATGCAATTTCTCGTGGGATTTGAAGGAGGATGCATTATAGTAGAGAAGCAGCCCCCAACTAGCGGCGTCGAGTTTAGTGCAACGAACACCGCATTCGTCGAAAAAATGAATCGATCGCTTTGTAGCGATTATGACGTCTGAAGAATGGGTCGGCCTTGCCGTTTCGAACGAGCTACGCCGGAGTCTCTCGCCGATCGGCAAGGCCTTCCCCATTAGTAATGGACCACAAATACAGTGAGATCAGGACAAAAATCTGAGCGATTTACTTCCGGTGAGTGACTTTGGTCTTGGCGTTGCCACCTTCTAAAAAACCCTCTTTTTCGTCGCGTCGCGCCATTTTGTAACCTAGGCTTCAGATGTGACTTGCCCTCACTCCGAGCTAGGCGAGCATATTGCCAAAAGTCCACTGCCCCATCGCCATGCAAAAAAAGTTGACAACTCGTAAACACTGTTGCACAAAGAGGACCGCCGCTGCCCTTGTGGAGTTGGCGATTTGCCTTCCACTGATGGCCTTTCTAGTCGGAGCGACAGTTGAAGCGTGCGACCTGATCTTCTTACGCAACTCGCTCGCAACCGCCAGCTACTCCGGGACGCTTGAAGTTAGCCGAGCTGGATGCACTCAAGCTTCAATCACTAATCAGATCAGCCAAGTATTGAACGCTGCTCAGATCAAGAACTTCTCCATAACAGTAACCAAGTCCGGCGGTGGCTCATTTTCCAACACAGTAAAAGGTGACTTAATCAGTATTCAAGTCTCTGCAGACTCTGCAAGCAACTTGCGAATCGGCCGGTTCATCCCGACCGCCGCAAACTCCATAATCGTGCAAGCAATTGCAATTCGGTGATCTCTAACATCCAAGAGGCCTAAACCATGACAATCTTTGCGAAAAAACTTGCCCCGAATAATCGCAAAGCGGCAATCCTAACTCTGTTCATTTTCTTGCTACCAGTTCTTTTGATCATGCTCGGCTTTTCAGTCGACTTGGCGTACATGCACTTGGTAAAAACTGAATTGCGTTTGGCATCAGACAACGCAGCCCGTGTGGCTGCAGACAATCTATCGCGTTACGAGGACGAATGTGGTGCGCAAGACGCCGGCGTTAATATTGCTAAGAAGTTTACCGTCGCTGGTTCACCATTACGTTTGCGCACAGGTGACTTTGATTTTGGTCGCGCGACGGCGGATGAAAATGGCGTGTACATTTTCGATACCGACGGATCGCCTTACAACGCCGTTCGCGTTAACGCAGTCCGAGATTCCAATAGTATTGATGGAACTGTCCCGCTGTTCTTCAGCCGCTTGGTAGGCAATCCAGAATACTCGCCTCAGGTCACTGCCATTGCTTCGTTCATCAACGTCGACATTTGCTTGGTGCTTGATCGTTCAACAAGCATGAAATTCAAAGTGGATTCCAACGAGACCGGTATGTCGATCAACGATCGTCGATTCTGCAAACCACCCGCTGGCAACTCCCGCTGGGACGCGCTCCAGAAGGCCGTCAAGGTTTTTTACGATGAACTCCGCAGCAACACAGCAGAAGAACAAGTCAGCATTGTCACGTTTGGAAGCGACTTGGATAGCATCCAGCCAGGCCTATGTGGTCGCACTCCCTCGGCGACGTTGGACATGCAGTTGTCAACAAACATTGACGCCGCTGAAGGGACGATGAATACACTCAGCAATAGCGTTTGGAATGGCAACACGGAGATTGCCGCTGGGATTAATTTGGGAATCGCAGAACTTGCAAGCCCACGAAGTCGCCGGTTTGCCGACCGAGTCATGATCGTGCTTACGGACGGTTTCCCGACAGCTGGGGATGCAATCGTCTCGGCCACGCAAGCAGCTTCACAGCTTATTACCGTTTATGCAATAACGTTCGGACCCGATGGTGACCAGTCCTATATGAGGCAGGTTGCTGCGGCAGGAAATGGTGAACATGCACACGCTGTAACTGAAAAAGAGCTGAAGGCGATTTTCAAACGTTTCGCGGCAAAAGCAACGATCTTAATCCAATAGCCCAAAGGTAACGATCATGCAAATGCGAAGAACAAGTCGCTCAAAAAATCCAACTCGCCGCCGCTGGGGCGCCGCGACCGTAGAGTTCGCGCTCTGCGCGCCGGTGTTTTTCTTCCTAATTTTTGGAGGAATCGAACTTAGTCGCGTGAACATGTTGATCCACACGGTCGAGTCGTCCTTGTTGCAAGGCGCGCGACGCGGGATCATACCTGGTGCTACAGCAGAACAATGCCGTCAAGCCGCGCAGGATGTTCTTGATATTGGCAGAATTCGAACGTCGACAATCACGGTTTCGCCGTCAACCATATTGGACACCACTCGAAGTGTAACCATTTCGGTCTCGGTTCCACTAGACGGTAATGGGTACCAAGCTTCCTCGCTGTTTTTGGGGAAAACGATTTCACGAACCGCGACGCTCAATCGTGAACTTTAACTGAATAGCGCCGTTGTCGTGTTGATCTTCAACATGAGCAACCGTAGTATTCGGGTACTGATCTTCTACCAAGATGAGAGTACCCGAATACAATCCTAAGCCGCGATGACAAAACGTTCGAACTATCCAGCTGATCTTTGTCTCACACTGTATCAGCGTTGGTTGGAAGGGGGTCATGATCCTGCTGCGCTACCTGAAATCGGTGCCCTAGAATTGCTGATTGATACGGCCTATCAAGCGAGCCTTTTGCGAGAGGAAGACGATCCGGTTCAATGCCGTGTTCTTCTCGCCTCCCCTGACGACCCAGAACTTAAAGCAGTCGAAAACGCTGATGGACTGTTCGTTATTCCATTCGATGATCACTGTGAATTCACTGCACATCATGTTCGCAAAATGGCCGCTGCCCTTGGTTATTATCGTTCTCTGGTAGGCGTGCATGTCGATGGCGATCAAGGGGAACCGGCGACGATTTGGGGCATGATTGTTACGGGAACCCATTGGGTAAATCAAACCGAGATTACTGTTCACGATGCTACGAGTTTGCCGCAACGACTGGTGATTCACATCATTGGAGCTGGACATTTGGTATTCTCATGTGGCCTCACACGAGTCGTCGAGACGATCGGCGGACAGATTCTGATGGAGGGATTCGATCCGTTCCTTTCGAAATGGCTGCCCAAACACTTTGAACCCGTTAGAGCAGCGTTGCTGAAGAAGATTGAGGGCAGTTCTAAGGAGAACGCTGCGGCAAAGCTGTGTGATTCGTTTGCCCGTGATGTGGCACAAAATGTTATGCGCCGCGTTCTACGGTTAGTGCGAAGAAGAGGGCACGGCGGCATGTTAATCTATCTGAATGATGAAAACGACGCTCGATTGGATAACTGGCTCAGAATACGAATGCGATTTAGAGACGTGGATGCTACCAACCGCTTTCAGTACCTTATCTTGGACTTAATGCGTCGCGCACTAGATGTTGGAACCGCTAATGGCATTGCTGAAGTCCGCTGGAAAGACTTTCTGCAAATGCACGACGCATCGCTTAGCAAGTTGCACGATTCATTAGTTGAGTTTAGTCATTTCCTGGCGGACTTGATGGGAGTCGACGGTTGTCTGGTTCTCAATCGCGAGCTTCGCTTGATCGGCTTTGGCGGTGAGATTTTAGGAGACTCTCACGTTAGCTGCATCGAGCGAGCCATTGATCTTGAAGGGAATGATTCTGTGACCGAAGCCGCTGATGCATCGGGAACTCGGCACCGATCCGCGTATCGACTAGTCAGTATTGTTCAAGATGCAATCGTGGTCGTTGTGTCCCAAGACGGAGGAGTTCGTTTTGTCGCTCATCGAGGTGGGCGTTTGGTTTATTGGCCCTATCTGCCCTAAAGATCGAGCTAAAAATGGCTGGTGAGCGGTGCTGCTTTCAGACTTAATGGCCCTCATTCTGGAAGCCTCCGCTTACCAAAAATGGCAGCCGTAGTGGCGTAGAGAATTCCCGCGAAGGCCGTTCTTGCTAGGCTTGTGACGGTATTTAATGCCTTATCGGAGGGCGTCAGTGCTTAAAACGTAAGCATCTGACATCAATTTCCTTTTTCTGAAAAAACAACTAAATCTTAAAAAAACGCTGTTTTGCAAGCAATCTGCGCTGTTAACGGGGTGGAACAGCACTTTGTTAACATGCTCTGGAACGGCATGTGCCTTGGTGGGCAGGTTGAAGATGGCTCGATTTTTGAGCCATCAGTGTTTAGCACGGTTACAGGCCCTCGAAGAAAGGTGAAGTTGCAGAGTATGTTCGATGTCAAATGGCGGAATCGACAGTTTGCATTGTGTTTCTTATTTCTAGGCATAGCTGCCTCAGCGGTGCAAAACGCACGCGCTCAAGACGCAGCAGCACCAGCAGAGCCAGCGGCAGCGGCTCCTGCAGTACCGGCTCCGGGTGAAACTCCCGCGCCACCTACTATCGAACAACGCATAGCGGGTCTCGAAGCATATTTTCAGAACGTTGATCCCGCAGCTCCGTTGGCGGCAACGCAAAATACTATCGGTGTAGCTGGCCCTGGGCACAATGCATGGCTGATGACGTGCGCAGCCCTTGTGCTTTTTATGACCCTGCCGGGACTGGCACTATTCTACGGTGGTTTGGTCCGCAAGAAAAACGTTTTGTCGGTCGTCGCGCAGTGTTTCGGATGTGCGGGGTTGGTAACTATTCTGTGGGTCATCTGTGGATATACGATCGTCTTCGGCGAACATCCTGCTGAAGGAGCGACAAATGGTTTCCCTTGGCTAATCGGCGACATGAAGCACTTGTTCATGGCCGGGGTGACCAGTGCTCCAGACACTGGTTATTGCTACTGGGTCTCGGAGAATGTCTTTGCGATGTTTCAAATGATGTTCGCGATCATTACTCCAGCGCTGATTGTTGGTGCGATTGCAGAACGCATGAAGTTCCCAGCGATTATGCTTTTCATCGCACTTTGGATGTTTATCGTATACTTCCCTCTCGCTCACATGATTTGGGGATTTGATGGACTAATGAACGGCGTCTGGAACGGTGGTGCGAAGATTCGTGCGATTGACTTCGCCGGTGGAACTGTGGTTCACATGAGTTCGGGTTGGAGTGCACTGGTATTGTGCTTAATGCTGGGACCCCGCAAGGGATTTGGCAAGCAGCCGATGCCACCTCATAGCATGGTTCTGTGCTCAATCGGAACAGGAATGCTGTGGGTTGGTTGGTATGGCTTCAATGCTGGTTCGGCTCTAGCTGCTGACGGTGTCGCTGCCAACGCTTTTGCGACGACAACGGTTGCTGCCGCGGTTGCCAGCTTCGTTTGGCCTCTTATCGAATACTTCAAAAACGGCAAGCCTTCCATTCTTGGTTTCTGTTCCGGTGCAGTTGCTGGTCTGGTTGTGATTACTCCCGCCGCTGGATTCGTGAGCATTCAAAGTGCATTCTACATGGGTATTGCCGCTGGTGTGGTGCCTTACTTAGCATGTACGGTTATCAAGCGAGCCTTCAAGTATGATGACGCTCTCGATACCTTTGGTGTGCACGGCGTGGGTGGCACGATGGGAGCCATTCTTACGGCAGTTTTTGCTGAAAAAGCAATCAATGGCAACCTTGCTGGCGTGTTTGGCCCGGACGGTACTCCCATCAACTTTGCGGCTCAAAATGGTCTCTCTGAAGTAATTGACAATGGTATGCTTTGGATGGAACAACTGAAGGCGATGGGGCTGACAATCGTCATGTCCGTCGTTGCAACGGTCGTTATCACCTTGATCGTTAAAGCCACTGTTGGGTTGCGTCCAACGGAAGAGAACGAAGATATCGGTTTGGATCTAGTTGAACATGGTGAAGCGGGGTACGAACATCTGTAAGCCAGCTTCATGCATTAATTAAATGATCAATCAAATCCATTCTGTAAGGCGATAACATGAAAAAAGTAGAAGCGATTATTCGGACATTCAAACTTGAAGACGTTAAGAACGCATTGACCGAAAAGGGCATTAGCGGGATGACGGTCAGCGAAGTGCGCGGTTTCGGTCGGCAGAAAGGTCATACGGAAATTTACCGTGGGGCTGAATACGCCGTCGACTTCGTTCCAAAAGTTAAACTTGAAGTTGTCTGCAAAACCGAAGAACTCGACTTAGTGGTCGGCACAATTATTACTGCTGCCAAGACCGGACAAATCGGCGATGGCAAGATCTTTGTTTCCGATATTAGCTCCGCCATTCGGATTCGAACTGGCGAAACAGACGTTACAGCACTGTAGCCGTTAACGGCACATTGCTTCGCGACATTAATTGACCGTGGCTTGTTCTATTGAACTAGCCACGGTTTTTTTATATCCCGTCGTTTGCCCCGGAGCCAGCGGCGAAGCGGTCGGCTTAGCGCCTGCATCACTAAGCATTCCCCTGGTAAGAAAAGTTACCGAAGCAAAAACGAACCTGCATTGCACGATCACCGCACCGATCTCTTAACGCGTTGAGTAAACGAGCGTGTTTTGTAGTGTCCATCCAAGCGGGGTTCGGGTTGGGCGAGGATGCTTAGGACCGTTCAGACCCGCTCGTACTGCCACCTGCAAGCCGACCCCTTCGCCGCTGGCTATGGGTCAAACGAAAACCGACAACCAAAAGGCTTCACTCAACCTGCAAGTCGACCCAAACCAGATGATGGTCTGACGCATCAAGCAGCTTTTTGATAACCTCAACTTTGTCGGAACTGACATCCTCTTCTCGGGGCCAAAACACACCGCTTGAAATAACTTTGAAATGTTTACTTGGCAGGACATAGTCGGCGCGCAGGTTACCCACCGAAGTGTCATTAAAATCAGCTGTGTCTTCAGCAGGATCACTCTTGTGACGAGCATTGGCTTGCCCTTGTCGGTCACTTGCTTGCTTGCCACCAGCGCTACGGGGAGCGGGCAACTTTGCCATTTGAGGATGATTAACCAGAGTGTTAATCGCCGAATTCTTGCTATCGCCGTCTTTGGGATCGCAATTCAAATCGCCCAGTATGACAAATGGGAATTCCTTCGGAAAATTCACTTTGTTGCCGCGATCATCGATCAGTTTTGAAGACGATTCGATGTACAACTGGATCAGTTTAATTTCGTCATGATTGCGACAGCCATTGCGGTCCTCGGGACCGTCGAACGCGGGTGGTGTTGGGTGGCTGGCCAGCAAATGCAAAATGCCGCTCGGAGTCTTGATCGGCACATCCCAGAAGCTCTTTGACGACAGTCGCAATTTCTCCCATGTTGCATCGGAGTAGTAGGACTTTCCGGTTTTAGGGTTTGTTGGTCGCAAGGCGTCGGGCAGCTTGCACCACAAAAAATCCTTCAGCGTTACGACGTCACCGGTGGTAATTTCAAAGCGGCTGAAAACGGCCATTCCATATTGTCCCGGAAACCGACCGAATCCAAATGCGTCGTTCGGCTCATTTTCTCGCCCGTTGTTGTCCAAGTCCATGCCACTGGGCGCGCCCGTATTGCTAGCTGAGGAGTAATGAAACCTCATCGGCCAAGCTGTGCCCCCAAGCAGATCTGGGGACGGCTTAGAAAAGTATTCCTGTTCCAGAAGTGCCGCGTTATCCGACTCGGTCGAGTAATCAATCTCATTAAGCAAAAGAATATCGGGTTTCACTGCGCGAACGACCGTCGCAATGGCTTGAATCTGTGCGTCATTGGATTGCAAATCAGTCGTCAACTGGCCCGCACTGGAACGATTGAGCGACGCGTTATAAGTTGCCACTCGCAGTGTTCCTTCGTTTTTTGCAGGAATCAAGTTCTGCGCGCGGGAACTTATTGGGGCAAGAATAAAGGCAATTCCTAACGCTGTACTAATTCGGTTCAGTCTGCGAAATGTACACACTTGAACGGTCGCTCCTAGAATACGGATTATGTCTTCTGCGACACTTTCGTCGCAAATTTGAAAGCGGAACTCAGTGTAGCGAATATCCAAGCGAAACTGATCGTTTTAACGCTGGCAATGGCATTTTGCTTGACATGTGCGTTTACTCCTTTTGGGGAACGGGAGAACACTTTAGGAAACATCAAAATTTCAGTGCATATAGTCCTTCAAATCTGCAGGACCCGGATATAATGTTCGACAAGACAGGCATTCCTTCACTGACCCACATGGTCAGACTAGGCGCAGTTGTCCGTTTCAATCAGCATGGCTTTTGACCGATCCATTGGGACGAATTTCCTAACCAAGTCGTTACTAGGGATGATTCACTCTATGTTTTCCGAACTGTCCTTGGTTGTAATCGCGAGCTTTTTAGCAGCGGTTTTATTCACACCGATTGTTCGCAAGCTAGCTTTTCGTTTCGACATTGTGGATCGTCCAGATCCACTTCGCAAGTTGCATGGTCGAACGGTCGCTCGAGCTGGCGGCGTTGCTGTCCTGTGCGCTATGCTCGCCGCTTGCGCGGGAGGGCTTCTCCGTTATCAGGCAAATGTACTGAGCTTGGATACTACTCCGTTCATTGGTTTATTGGTTGTAATGGTCGGTGTCAATCTTTTAGGACTGGCAGATGATATCTGGACACTTCGTGGTCGTCAAAAATTGCTTGGACAGATTGTTTTAGCATTTGTGCTCGCTGTGACAGGCTTCAAGATCATGAGCCTCCAGTTGTTCGGATATAGTTTTGAGATGGGATATTTGGCCATTCCAATAACCATAATGTGGTTACTGGCGACCACCAACGCACTGAATCTGATTGATGGTGCTGACGGATTATGTTCGAGCTTGGGAGCGGTTATATCTGGCGCGCTCGGCGTTATCGCTTCAATGAATGGGCATTTTGCAGAAGCTGCAATAGCTTTTTCGTTGTGTGGTGCCTTGATAGGTTTCTTAGTTTTCAATTTTCCGCCCGCCAGCATTTTCCTTGGCGATTCTGGAAGTTTGTTGATTGGAATGGTAACAGGTGCTTTGGCCATACGATGTTCTATTAAAGGTGCTACAAGCGTTGCCTTTTTAGCTCCTCTGGCAATTCTATCGATTCCATTGCTTGATTCGACGATGGCAATCCTTCGACGCAAATTGACCGGACGAAGCATTTACACGACTGACCGCGCGCATTTGCACCATAACTTGAAAGATAGGGGGCTAGGCGACCTTGGTTTGGTTCTAGTTGTGATTTTGATGGCGCTCATCACCTGTGGCGGAGCGATTCTTGGAACACTGCTGGGTCGTGAGTGGTTAGCGTTGGTGGGAACAGGAGTGGTGTTTGCTGTTCTGGTTTTGACCCGTGCGTTTGGCCATGCTGAAATGGTCCTCGTCGCTCGTCGCGGTCGTAACTTCCTCAAGAGCTTGCTTGAGCCAGCTACCAATTCAGATCACATAACCCACAGTAAGACTGTTCGCCTCCAGGGAACACGCCAGTGGGAGACGATTTGGAACACGTTGGTAGAATTCGCTGATGCAGAGCAGCTTTGCAAGCTGGATATGGACCTCAATGTGCCTTGGTTGCACGAAGGCTTCCATGGCACTTGGCATCGCAGTCGTCATCTGGATCGTTTGGAAAGATGGACAGTTGGACTTCCAATTTTTGCTGACGGACGGATTGCAGGTCGCGTCGACGTTTCCGGTCCAGCGAACGATGGTATCGCCTTGCCAACGGTTGCGAAGCTAATTGAGTTGCTGACCGATTTGACACCGCAGGTGGAAGCCATCATGGCCGAAAACATGAATGTCGTTGCTGACTCGGAAACGACGATGGCCAGCGTGGGTGTTTCTGTTTAGCAGGGCAAAATACTTGCCAGTTTGCTATCTAAGGCGAATCGTTCTGATTCGAATAATTTTGTGTTTTGTGGTGAGCGGCACGAAACTGCTCTGGAGGTGATTCGTGACGGGCAGTAGTATCCGTCAGATAGGTTGGATTTCGCCAGCGAAGTCCTAATCGAATGTCAGAATCGTCAAGGAGGACTGTCGTGCAAAACCTAAAAACTGGCATAGTTGTCGCGCTGTTACTTGCAGTGTGCTACGGTGCATTTAAAGCTCTCAATGCACCTGAACCAGATCTGCCGCCAGAGTTAGCCGAATGGGTTGCTGAAGATCCCGATTTTGATAGCTTGGTCGACGACATCCAAGTGCCCGATCAGGCAAAACCTAAGTTTGAATCAGAGCTGGGGTTGCCATCGATCTCCGTTCCACAAACGGAACTTTCTCCAGTGATCAAACCGGAATCCAACCCCAATTCGCATACCCTCGGTGGAAACGCACTGACCCTGCCACTATCAGTCAGGCAAGCGGCCGATGGACCCTCAATCAAAGCTCCTTCGAATAATGAAATAACTAAGTCGGTTGAAGCTATGGAAAGCCTTGTACCAGAGAGTTTTCCCTCTCCGCAGCTTACAAAGCCGGCTGAGTCCCCTCCTGTTCAATACACGACTCCTCCGCTGCCGAATGCTACGAACAGCATCACCAGCGAATTTCCTTCGATTCCATTGCCGAGCACCCTGGTTAGCACGGATAGTCAGAAACCAAGCCCGCTACCGTTGCTTGAAGAAATGCCCAAGCCTGAGTCGACTGCTACAAATTCGCCTGAGCACGCCGTCACCGAACCGTTTGCTATTGGCCGCGAAAAGGCGTTAAAGATGGCAAACGAAGGGAAGCTGAAAGAGGCCTTGGTTTCGCTAACAAAGTACTATCACAGTCCCGAGATCTCCCACAAAGATTACGAAGATCTGCTCAATATCCTCGACGCTTTAGCACGTGAAGTCATCTACTCACCGCGACATCTTCTGAAGCCAGCTTATACGACCAGTACGAGCGATACGTTGGTTAGTGTCGCTGAGCAGCATAAGATTACACCTGAGTTACTCAAGAGCATCAATCAACTTGGCGACACCCAAGTAGTCATCCAGGGTCAGCAACTGAAAGTTCTCGAAGGTCCTTTTCGCGGCGAAGTCAACGTGACAATAGGTGAAATGACTCTTTACCTCAATGACATGTACGCCTGCCGGTTTCCAGTCTCAGTGGGAACTGATTATGATTCCAAAGTAGGCAAGTTTGAAGTCGCCGAAAAGCGAACTGACCGAACCTATTACGGGGCTGGCGGAAAGGTCGTCAAATCGGCTGATCCAAGCAATCCCTACGGTGGTTATTGGATAGACCTTGGGGGAAACTGTATTCACGGGTCGCCCGATATGGCCGCTACGGACTTAAAGAACGCCGGCTGTATTAGTCTCGCACCCATCGATGCCGCCGATGCCTTCATCATGTTGACCGTAGGAAGCCAGTTGGAGTTTCGCAAGTAAATTCAAGGCCGTGCGCCTCCCAACACGACTCATCTTAGGAACGATAAGACGCGGAATTGAACTCCGCGTCTTTTTTTTGGACTCTATTTCGGGTCATTGTTACCTATCATCAATCCGGATGTTTGGCTTGGCAGACGCCGCTAGCATCCGAGCATCGGCACCATTCCAGCGAATACTAGCAGCGTCAGCCACACTGTTAATAGTAAACCACGCTGGACTGTGGAAGGCTGCCTTGCTTAAGCGATGATAATCGTCAAAATTTGTAAGGAGAGACTTACCTTTGCTCAGGCCATTGCCTGGATTGAATAATGTAACATGCCAAACTTCGATCCCAGCCGCGTCCGTCGTGATTTTCCAATCCTGCAAACGCGTATGAATAATTATCCGTTGGTCTACCTCGACAACGGTGCGACGACGCAAAAACCGCAAGCAGTGATCGACGCGATCGTGCATTACTATACGCACGAAAACGCGAATATCCATCGAGGTATTTATTCGCTCAGCCAACGCGCTACGGAGTCTTTTGAACTCGCTCGACAAAAAGTAGCTAATTTTATCGGGGCTCCCGACCCCGCATGTTGCATCTTTGTGCGTGGCACCACGGAAGCCATTAACTTGGTCGCACAAAGTTGGGGCAGAATCCACTTGCAACCTGGCGATGAGGTTTTGTTAACTGCACTCGAACATCATTCGAATATCGTTCCTTGGCAAATGGCTTGCCAAACCACCGGCGCTACGCTGCGCACAATTCCGATGACCGACGACGGTGAGCTAGACTTGAGCGGCTTGACCGAATTGTTGAGTGAGAAAACCAAGATGGTTTCGATTCAGCACGTCTCCAATGCACTTGGGACGATTCACGATTTACCCACAATCATTGCACGGGCTCGCGAAGTGGGAGCCAAAGTGCTGGTTGACGGAGCCCAGTGGGTGGGTCACTTCCCCACCGATGTCATCGCCCTCGATTGTGATTTCTATACGTTCAGCGGCCATAAACTCTTTGGTCCAACCGGCATTGGAGTTCTATGGGGACGACGCGAATTGCTAGAAGGACTGCCGCCCTATCAAGGCGGTGGCGACATGATCGAAACGGTCACCTTTGATCAAACAACCTACGCGCAGCTGCCGAATCGTTTGGAAGCTGGCACCCCAGATATTGCGGGCGCCATCGGGTTGGGTGCCGCCATCGACTACATCAATTCGCTCGATTTCTCAAAAATTGTAGCGTACGAAGATGATCTGCTCGAATATGCGACGGAACAGATGAGTCACATCGATCGGTTGCGAATTGTGGGTACGGCAAGCAAAAAAGCGGGAGTCATCAGCTTTGTTTGCGACGATGTTGCCACGCTGGATATCGGAATCGGCCTCGACCGCTTAGGCATCGCTGTTCGTACAGGCCATCATTGCTGTATGCCGCTGATGCATCGCTTGAAGGTTAGCGGCACAACACGAGCATCTTTTGCGTTCTACAACACTCGCGAAGATGTCGATGCACTCGTTAGCGGCCTGCGGAAAATCATCGGCGAGAGAATGACGCAAGCACCTGTCATTGCGGAAACATCGATCAAGTTCGTTGCCGCGTCCGCACCGACGCCGGACGATGCCGCAGCCCAGCTGGCCGATGAGTTTCTGGCGTTCGATGATCGCGAAAGCAAAACAGAGTTGCTGATAGATATGGCTCGACAATTGCCGAATAACTTTGCGCAGTTGAAACCAATCTGCCAAGCGGTACCAGGCTGCATGAGCGAAGTCTATCTGCTCGGTCGCCCCATTCCTTCAGCGCCGAACAAGTTTGAATTCGTGGCAGATTCGAATGCGGAGATCGTACGCGGCTTAATCGCTGTGCTCGAGACGCTGTTTTCGGGTCAGGATGCGAAATTGCTGCTTGAGTTTGACTTGGAATCTTTCTTCCGCAGGATTGGACTGGACCAGTTCATTTCATCCCAGCGCCGCAGCGGACTCGATGGCATGATCCGCAACATTCGAACTCTAGCGCTAGCCATTGTTCAGCGGCAATAGTGGCGTATGCTTCCAGCTTGCGATTCGTCTTACTTAGTTTTTTCTTGAGAAAGCATGGGAAGAATGTGAGTAATGAGAAATTTGCGATCGCAAGCCGAGAGGTTACGACACGAGGTTATACTTCAGCATGCCACCCACCCACACCATGCGGGCTCTCCCTTGCAGTGTCTGGTGAAGCAACGGTGTATTGCGGTTCCGCGAGTGCAATTGACTCGGTTCGACCGTCCAAATCAATTGCGGATCAATAACAACAACATCCGCTGGAGCACCGACTGTCAAAGTCCCCGCGTCGATACCGAGCATCCTTGCGGGCTGCGTCGAAAAGCAATCGATGGCCCTGGTCCAATCGAGTTTCCCGGTCGATATCAAATAAGTGATTGCCTGCGCCAAGCATGTGTCCAATGACGTTACGCCGAATGGAACCGCGTCCAGCTCTTGCATTTTCTTTTCGAGCGATTTGGGCTGATGACCGGAAGTGATCATGTCGATCGTTCCGTCGGCTATCGCTTCCAAACACAGCTCGACATCCTGACGGGAACGAAGCGGTGGGTTGACTTTGTAATTCGCATCGAAAGTACGCAGACGCTCTTCGTCAAAACATAAATTCATGATTCGAGTATCGACAGTAACGACCGTTCCACGATCCTTGGCTCGTCGAATAATCTCGACACTGCCCGCGGTTGAGATGCCGTTAAGATGCAAACGACCGCCAGTGCTTTCAAGCAATCGTAAGTCGCGGGCCGTTGCGAGATCTTCTGCTTCCGCGGGCATTGGCGCGAGGCCTAGCACAAGCTGCGTCATGCCTTCATGCATCACTCCATCGCGCGTTAAACTGCGAACTTCGGGGCGATCGATGATCGGTCGATTGAACATTAAGCAATACTCGAGCGCCTTGCGAAGCAGCGCCGTATTGCCCATCGGCAACGGCGAATCGCTGAGCGCAATCGCACCGGCGTCAACCAGCGAACCGATCTCAGCCAGTTCTTCACCGCCACGACCTTTGCTAACACAGCCGATCACATAGACGCGTGCGTTATCCGCCTTCGCCGCTTTTTGGCGCACGAACTCAACATCGCTAGCAGTGTCGATGGGCGGATCGGTACTAGCCGAACAAGCGAGCGAAGTGTATCCACCCGCAAGCGCGGCCATCGTACCAGTGATAATCGTTTCGTCTTCTTCCAGGCCTGGTTCACCTAACTCAGTTGCGATATCCACCAAACCCGGCGCGACGATACAACCGGTTGCATCAACTCTGGAACAGTCGGCCGGAACATCGCCGTCAAGCGGCTCGATGGCGACAACCCGTCCACCTACAAGCAGCAATCGGCCGAGGCGATCTAAACGCTGTGATGGATCGATGATACGGCCGTTCTCGATTAGCCAGCTTGTCCTGCGATTCGCTTCCATCACTTGAATCCTCCGTCAACGCCGAGCATCAGCCAAAGCGCGGCCATGCGAATCGAGATTCCATTGCTCACTTGCTGCAGAATCACTGAATGAGGGCCATCGGCAACTTCCGGCGTCAACTCAACTCCACGATTGATGGGACCTGGCGCCATGATGAGAATATCTGACTTGCTCTTGAGCATCCGCTGTGAATTCATCGCATATAGCAACGCATATTCGCGGACTGACGGGAAAGGCCGAGTCGCTTGACGTTCAAATTGAATGCGTAGCAAGTTGAGCACATCACAGCGCGGTAATATCTCGTCGAGGTTGTACGCGACTTCAACGCCAAATTGTTCCCATTTTTTTGAAACCAATGTTGCCGGTCCACAGACGATAACATGCGCCCCTAGTTTCTTTAGCCCCCAGATATTCGAACGAGCCGTGCGGCTATGCGCGATGTCACCTACCAAAGCAACGGTGAGGCCTTCGATGCGTCCTCGTTTTTGGCGGATCGTCAAGATATCAAGGAGGCCTTGAGTGGGATGTTCATGCGGTCCATCACCAGCGTTCAGAACGGAGCAATTTAGGTGGGTCGATAATAAATGCGAAGTGCCTGGCGTGGCGTGGCGAACGACCACTGCGTCAACGCCCATCGCCTCGATTGTTTTGGCGGTATCGATGAACGTCTCGCCTTTGGATGTCGACGAGCCGCTCGATGAAAACTCAATGGTATCGGCGCCCAGACGCTTAGCGGCTAATGAGAAACTATTGCGGGTCCGAGTGCTGTTCTCAAAAAATAGGTTCGCAATTGTCCGGCCACTTAGGAGCGACAATTTGGTGGCTGAGGCATTGTAAGCCGCCGTAAGTTGCTCGGCGCAGTCGAGCAGTGTTGTGATCTCAGCAGCGGTCAAACTTTCTAGGTCTAGCAAATGGCGTCGTCGCCAATCCGAAGGATACTTTGGTTCAACCATCTACGCGCCCTTCGTAGGATGGGACTCTTGTCCCGTCCGTCCGTTCTGACTTCTTGATCGAAACACGATTCTCAATCGCTCGGGACAATGGTCCCAAGCCACGTTGTCGCCGGATTGTAAACGATGCCGCGAAGTCTCGGGAGGGCCGTAGCCTAGGCATCTTGCCTGGGTTTCTTGCCTGGGTTTCTTGCCCCGTTCTTAGCCCTCGAATATCCTGCAACCCGCCCTGCCGAAGTTTCAATCCCCAGGCAGGATGCATAGGCTACAAGATCTCTTTCATCTTTGCCAACTGCCGTAGCGGTTTCGGCAGCGGAAAATGGACTTGCTCTTCACGAATCGTCTCTTCCCGAACGGTAGCTCCGAAACGTCGCTTCAGCCACTCGATCGTTTCGACTACCACCGATTCTGGCGCACTCGCCCCGGCCGTCACCAACACCCTATCCGTCGGCTGGAACCAAGACTCATCGATATCTTGGGGGCCATCGATCAAGTACGACTGCTTATCCTGTTCGTTGCCCAATTCCTTTAGCCGCAAGCTGTTACTGCTATTCTTGCTCCCCAAGACGAGTACAACATCTGCCATGTTAGACAACATGCGAACTGCTTCTTGGCGGTTTTGCGTCGCGTAGCAGATGTCATCCTTCGGAGGACTTTCGATCCATGGAAAACGGGACTTCAGTCGCTGAATAATTCGATTAGCATCATCGACGCTGAGTGTTGTTTGAGTCAAATAAGCTAACTTGACCTCCGGCGTATACTCAAGGCGGTTCACATCCGCTTCAGATTCGACTAGTACAATCGCTTCGGGGGCTTCCCCCATTGTACCAATCACTTCATCATGTCCATCATGACCAATAAGAATGATCGTATAGCCACCCTTGGCGTATTTAATCGCTTCCAAGTGAACTTTAGTCACGAGCGGACAAGTTGCGTCGATCGCGAAGAGTTTTCGCTCACTCGCAATGCGGCGAATTTCGGGCGAAACCCCATGCGCCGAAAAAAGCACGGTTTGGCCTTCAGGGACTTCCTCCAGCGAGTTGACGAAGACCGCCCCCTTGCTTTTAAATGTTTCGACAACGTACAAATTATGGACGATTTCGTGATAAACGTAGATCGGAACGCCAAAGTGCTTAATCGCCAAATCGAGACTGGTGACCGCCATGTTGACTCCCGCGCAAAATCCCCTTGGCGCCGCCAATATTATTTCCATGTTTCGAATCCTGTGCCTTCCACGAGCTCGGTGAGTCCAGCGCCTAACGATTTGTAACTCATTGAATTATGGTGCAAAACGCGATAACTTCGAATGCCGACCAAGCAATTTTCTGGGCGGATTTGGCAAAATGGGGGCCCGATAAGCCGCCGTCGGCTTGTGATTTGCAATTCGCGCTCAACCACTGCCGACGTATAGCCCGCAGCCATTATGAGAACTTCACCGTAGTTAGCCTGTTTCTACCGCGAACTTTGAGGCAAGACTTTTATAACTTCTACGCCTATTGTCGCTGGTCGGACGATATTGCCGATGAAGTCGAGGAGCACCGTCGCTTGCCGCTACTCCATTGGTGGCATCAACAGCTATGCCTTTGTTATTCGGGACGACCAGCCCATCCGGTGATGCTCGCGCTTCAGCAGACCATCCAACGCCATCAAATCCCCATCGAAACTCTTGAGGATCTATTGAGTGCCTTCCGACAAGACCAGTCGACGCTACGTTACCGAAACGATACCGAGTTGCTTGATTACTGCCGCAGGTCTGCGAACCCTGTCGGTCGAGTGATTTTGAAATTTGCCAAAGCAGATAACAACTCAAATGTTGAACTAAGCGATTGGATCTGCACCGGATTGCAGCTCGCCAATTTCTGCCAAGATATGGCTCGCGATGCTGCCAACAATCGCATTTACGCTCCACGCGATCTTTGGACCAAGCATGGCGTCTGTGAATCAATAATCTTGGAGGCAAAACCTACTCCACAACTGCAAGCCATGCTGAAAGACTGGGTTGAAATTTCGCGAGAGTACTTTGACAAAGGACGTTTTCTCGTTGAACGCGTTCCCAAATGGCTAGCTGTCGATGTAGATCTATTCATTCGAGGCGGCCAAGCAATTCTCGATTCGATCGACGCCCAAAATTATGACGTTTGGACTTCGCGACCGACGCTTTCTAAATTAGAAAAAATGCGTTTGCTTTTTCAGTCATTGGTGTTTCGATTTATGCGAAAGTCACATCATGGATGACCGAATTGCAGAAAGTTACCGTTGGTGTCGCCAGCTTTGTAGACGCAGTGGCAGCAGTTTTTGTTGGACGTTCGTGCTCTTGCCGCGGCAGCAGTGCGACGCCATGTACTCGCTCTATGCCTTCGCACGCATTACCGATGACCTTGCCGATGGTGACGGTAGCGTAGAGAGCAGACGCAGAGAGCTGTCAGCTTGGTTAACGCTTGCCGAGTCCATCGATAGCGATGTGAATTTATCTGCCAACGTCCATCTGGATAATATACTATTATGGCCTTCGCTGAAACACACACAGCAAACTTATAACATTCCGAATGTCCTGCTAAAGGACATTGTTCGCGGTGTGATAATGGATTTAGATCACGTCCAGCCACAAGATTGGCAGGAACTCGATGATTATTGTTATCACGTTGCATCGGCCGTTGGTTTAGCTTGCACGCGGATCTGGCGAGCCGACGGTGCGATGCCTGAGCAAGCGGCCATTGACTGTGGACTTGCCTTTCAGCTCACCAATATTTTGCGAGATGTAGCCAACGATGCGCGCATGGGACGTATCTATATTCCCGCAAGCGAACTTGCCCGATATGGCGTCGATGCATCCAAGTGGCTCAGCGGGTCACCAAATGGGGACTGGCAAAACGTCATCCGTTCAGTCGCTCAGCGGGCCGAAGTGCTGTACGCATCGGGTTGGAATACGATCAAGTACCTGCCACCAGCCAGTCGGCGATTGTTTTCATTGATGTGGCGTTACTACCATGCGCTGCTGCTGGAAGTTCTCCGCAATGTCGACCAACTTTGGGAAGTATCTCGCACTCGTATACCGAAGTTGGTTCGCGCCCGACTAGCCGCTCAACACTTCATCACACCGCTCTATTGGTCACTGCCCAAACCTGTGCATTGAGTGGCGTATGCCCAAGTGGCGTATGCTTCCAGCTTGCGATTCTGCACTGTCTTGCATTTTTCGTGTTTTAATAACCACTGATCCAAAAAACTTGACAAGCCAATTGCAATCCTAGAATATTAGACATCCATGAATTGAAAACTATCTCTATTACCCCGCATTGCCCCGCAAGCTGGAAGCATACGCCACTTATGCCCGACATGCTCTTTCGGCGGCGTCGACTGCCTCATCAAGATGTTGAAGGCCATCCAGTTTTTATTACCGGTTGTCTTGAAGGAAGTTTGTCTGCATCTGGGCTGTCACGAATCGCAAAGTACCGTGACGAACTAGAATCCCGGCCGCGACCGGAAGATATGAGCAAGCAGGATTGGCAACACCATAAACAAAAACTTCTCTTCGCTTTTGTAGATCGGTTGTTGGATTGTGAATCGACGGTCAATCATCTTAAAGATCCTGCACAGGCAGACATTGTCCGGGACGCGTTCTTGCATTTTGCAAATGAACGCTACAAACTTTTTGCTTTTGTTGTCATGCCAAGTCATCATCATTGGCTGTTCCTACCAGATGAAGCTTGGGCAGTAAATGCTGTAAAGAATGCGCGCGGCAAAGATAGTAAACTAAAATCGCCACGCGAGATCATTTGCCACAGCATCCAAAGCTACACTGCCACCATGTGCAATCGCGTTCGTGAAGGGTCCGGACAGTACTGGCAGCATGAGACATTTGACCACTGGGCAAGAGACGAGGGCGAGTTGCTTCGAATAATTGAATACATCGAGATGAATCCTGTCAAAGCAGGACTTGCGAAGACGCCTGAAGATTACAATTGGTCATCCGCCAAGATTCGCAAGAAGTTAGGCCTCAAACCTGGTGACGCGATTCCCAAGGTGGTGTGAAGTGGGGTATGCTCAAGTGGCGTATGCTTCCAGCTTGCGAAGAACAACCAATAGACCTTACATTCATTGAGTATGCCACAAAAAACCATCGCAAGCTGGAAGCATACGCCACTTAGTGCCATCGTGATCGGAGGCGGCTTAGCAGGGATTGCGGCGGCGCTGGCGCTGGCGAAGCACGGCGTCAAAGTACAACTGCTCGAAGCGCGACGACGACTCGGAGGTCGAACCGGTTCGTTTACTCAACCCAACTCAAACGAAGCGATCGATTACTGCCAGCATGTTGGCATGGGATGCTGCACGAACTTGCGGCAGTTGATCGATTGGCTGGGCCAGCGCGACCACTGGGAGACGCACCGCAGTCTGCACTTCTACGGGCCAAATGGCAACTATCAACGCTTGGCGTCGCTACCAATACTTCCTGCTCCATTCCACTTGGCCGGCTGGCTCTGGCGATGGCCGGGATTAACTCTGGTAGATCGAATTGCAATCGCCCGTGGGATGCTCGCGATTCGCAAACTTGTTATTAATATCGATAGCGACTCGAAGCCGGCTCAACCTTGGTTAGTCGCAAATCATCAAACGCCAGCCGCCATCGATCATTTCTGGCGAACGATCATCGTTAGCGCATTGGGCGAAGAGCTTTCCCGAGTCAACTTGTCATCCGTCGCCAAAGTCCTCCAAGATGGCTTTTTAAATCATCGCGATGCCTTTCACTTGCTGGTTCCCAAGCGGCCGCTCGGAGAGCTGTTCGGCACGCAGGCCGAAGATGGGTTGCGAGAGCACGGAGTGGACGTTCAACTACAAACGCGAGCGCAACGACTTGTTCAGCATTCGGAAGTTGGGTTTTCAGTTGAAACAGAACAACTCGGAACACTTAAAGCCGATGCAATTGTCATCGCGGTCCCTTGGTTTCGCATGCGAGGAATGGTGGAATCCACAGGGTACGAGCCGCTGATGAGCGTTGCTCATGACGCCAGTCAAATAACTTCATCACCGATCTCGGGTGTCCATACGTGGTGGGACCGGCCATGGCTCGATACACCGCACGCAGCGATCGTGGGCCGTTTGTGCCAATGGGTCTTTCCGAAACATGATAGCGGGACAGCAACGAAGCAGAGCAGCAACGAGCATTATTATCAAATCGTTGTGAGTGCTTCGCGGCAACTTCCACGCGGTGACTCTGCGGTGTTAATGCGATTTGTGCAAGAGGATCTAGCGGCCGTGTTTCCTAGAGTTCACCACGCGAAGGTGTTGCGTATGCAAGTCGTTACCGATCCACACGCGGTGTTCTCAGTCGGTGTCCAATGCAGCGAACTGCGACCCAAGACTCACATCCCGGGCAGCAACGTCTGGCTGGCTGGCGACTGGGTTCAAACCGGTTGGCCTGCCACGATGGAAGGCGCGATTCTCAGTGGCTGGACAGCTAGTGAAAACATCCTAGCGTCGTGGGGTAAAACGGTTCGCATTGCCGCTAAGCCGCTTGCGTGATCACTATGATTCGACGGATGGTGCATCCGCGATCTTCTCCATTCGCCACGCTTGAAGCAGCGCAGGAATGTAACGACTGACCAGTCCAACGGTAATCAGTCCGCCGCCGCACCAAGTCCACCACGGCGGACTTTCATAAGTCGCATGATGGTGCCATGCAACATAAACCCAAACCGGAACCAAGATGGGTTCAAGTAAGGTCAACACAGACGCCTCGGCACTTGACGTACTGCGAATGCCGCGAGCGAAAAGGATATATGCCAACGACATTTGGAACACGCCAAAGAATCCCAAAGCCCAATAGCCACTCGTTGGAATCGGCGGATAGTCATTCCATACCCACGGAGCAAGCAGCAGGACCGTGGCGGAATGATTCAGAGCGATCAGCCACACTGGGTCAGCTTTCTTGATACTCCGCATCAGCAATACCACTCCAGCAAAAGACATCCCTGAAATGATGCCCAAAGCCGTGGCATAAAGTCCGCTCCCTTTAAGCATTTCGCAGACAAGTATCAATCCCACGCCGCCGATGCAGAAGAAGAACATCCGCAGATCCGGCCCGCTGACGCGTTCTCCAAAAATGACTACGCTGACGATCATAACCCACACCGGGCATAAATACTGCAACCAAATTGCGTTGGCCACTGGGCCGTGGACGGCTGCGGACATGTAGGACCAGACCATGACCGCAAAGCAGACCATCATGGGCAGCATCAACCAATTCCAAGACGGCTTGCGAATCAGCGGAATCAAGATTGGGATGGCAAACAGCGCTCTCCAGAACCCTAACAGCAGGCCGCGAGATTCCTCGGGCCAAGCGTCAAACCAGGGTGCTTTTGCAAAAAAGCCAGCTGTGCTCCACAAGACAGCAGCGAGCGCGATTTGGGATCGACCAACCCATTGGTCACGCGCTCGATGCTCAATTGCTGTATTAGCTGAAGCGTCGCTCAAAATTACGCTTCGCTCGTGATTTGCGAACTCGGTTGAGTTGCGATGAAGCTGTAAATAATGAACGCCACGTGTGCGCCAACAGTAACGGCCAGCGCGATCAACACGCTACTATTGTTTCCGTAACTGTGCAAACCGACACCCAACTGATTGACACCGAACCATGACCAAGTTGTCACAATATTGCCAATCACCGCCAGGATCGCAAAGCCTCGCTGACCAACTTGTTTGTCCCAACGCGAGTGAATCACAATCGCATTCCAAAGAACGATCATTAGAGCGCCATTCTCTTTTGGATCCCACCCCCAAAAACGTCCCCAGCTATCGTCCGCCCAAAGCCCGCCTAGAACGGTGCCAATGAAACTGAGAAATAATCCGAAACAGACGACGCCGTAAGTCATGCGATACATGATGTCTTGAAAACGCTTGTCTTCGCCATTGAGGCCCGACGGAGATTTCATTCCAACTGCCATACGATGGACGAGAGCAATGATTCCTAGGATCCCAGCAAGATATGTTGCCGCGTAGCCGTAGGTAATGGTGACCACATGGGTCGACAGCCAGAACTGAGTATCCAATACAGCTTGCAGCACATGCATCGTATCGTTGTTATCCAGGCTCTTCGCAACGCTCAGCGTAATCACGCCGGTAAGGGCGACGGCCAAGTTGCAAACACCGATTGGATAGATCAATTCAAGGATCAAACCCAAAAGTGCCGTAGCCCAGCCAATGAAGACTGCTGAAGAATAAAGGTTGATGACTGGCGGTCGACCCGAGATGTAGATTCGCGAGATGATTGCGACCGAGTGGATAACGAACGTAGCCACCAACAACCAGAATGTGCCGCGTCGCAGGGTGCTTGAACCGGTCATAAAAGTTGCGAACGCCAGAACAATCGCGAACAGATACAGGAAAACGGCTTGTGCGGTAGGTGCGAACTTATTGAACCAGCTTTCGGTTTTCGCTTTGCCCATTTTTTCAGCAGCAATGGGCAGCTCACTGATGGTCGACATGTACTTGCTGACCGCCAAATTGATTTCCGGCGATTTCCCTCCACGAACTGCATCGAGCACATCGGTGAACGAACGCAATGCCGGATTGGGGTCGACTCGTTCGGTCGACATCAAATTTTGAACATATGTCGCAAAGATCGCCGGACCATAGGCTTGCCATTTATCCTGTTCGGGATTCTTGGGATCTGGCTTGCCTGCTGGAGGAATGATCGCTGGAGGCGAACCCGCTTCGATCTGCTGGACCATGTCCAGAATCTGCATGAGTTGATCAGAAAAAGCACGCCGAGCATCTTCGCTTTCACCAGCCTTCGATGGATCTGGAAGGGGCGGCATGCGGTAGCTGACCGTCAACAAATTGTACAAGCTTAGTTTTTGATTTAAGCTCGCAAACTTTTGTTCAACTTGTGTTAGGTCTTCGGATTTCTTATTGCGCAGTTCAGCGATTTTGGCGCGGTAGGCTTCCATGTTCGGTAGGAGCTCAGAGTAAGCAAACCGCGAATCACTGCTGGGCTTCAATCCGAAAACTGTTTGAACTTCTTCCGAGTAGATTCGGAAAACCGGAGCCTTTACGGTCCAATCTTGATCAGCCATAACACCCAACAGCCATTCGGTAGGGCTGTGCTTTGCTTTGTCTGCATCTTTCACGTAGGGAATGCTGTTGAATACCGGCTCGCTGATAACTTGCAAGACGTTTTTCGCCACCGTGTCGAGCGGCTTGATGCGACCTTCGTGTTGCACCGGAATCTGAGCGATAGCGGTCCAGTCGGTTTCGCTTCGAGAAGCTCGCTTGGGCATTGCATAGTAAGTGGCAAAAAATGCAACGACTGCAATCCCCGCGACGGCCGGTACAACATGAGTTCGTAAGTACGACTGTTGCTTTTCGAGTTGAGCAACATCTTTCGAACGCCCAGTTGGTATTGCGCCGCGTTCATAGCGGCTAGCAAAGTTGTGGAACGTTCCACCGAAGTGGGCGAGCATACCGACAAGGACCATCATGCAAGTCACATAAGGTATGACCCATCCCGAGTTTTCGACAACCTGAAGACCAGTGATTTCTGTCACGCCACCTTCGGGTGTGCGGGCTTTCTGATATTGGCTCTGATAAAATGTTTCACCTCGATAACGAATGGGATTGTTCATCCAAGTACGACCCTCTTGCGAATCACCACTCTTTTTATCGGTAATCACAATCGTCGATGAGTAATCGCGAGGTGTTTCAGTCCCGCTGTAATCAACGCGTTCAACATCCTTCAATGTTACTTTGTAGGGTTTGTATTCGCGACGAAAGCGAAGAGCCAACTCATATTCTTTGCCATCGACGGTGACCTTTTCGTTGCGATCTCCCCCTGCGCCAACGAACAACTGCGCTTGATCGTTCATATGCTGTGTGAGCAGAACAGTACCGATTGCTTCACCGCCCGCCTTTGGAAAAATCTGGACGTAGGCTGAAGCAATATTAGCTCCCTGCATGGCTCCGCCTTGCGGTTCACTAGGTTTCGCCATTGCTTGTAGGCCGATCTCACCCATGGTCGCCGGGTTTTCTTTGGTGTTACCGAGCTTCACCAGCGTACTATTGGTCATCCATTCTGCAATCTTCAACTTGAAAGGCAACTCGTCCGCAGCAATGATTTCATTGTCGCGAACCGCGAGGCGCAGGCGAGCTTCAGGAATAGCGGTAACGGCGTCCTTTTCAGGATCGCTTGTATCAATAATCGCCAACTCGACAGCGTCTTGCTGAAACACCAGACTAGTTGAATCCCCTTCAGCGACGCTCAATCGCTGTTCTACTTGACGGTCACCAAAAACGAATTGCCCGACCATCATCAAGCCCACTCCGGCATGGATGAGCACATTACCGCCACGAACGCCAAAGACCATCATTAAACCGACAAGGCAAACCGATGAGGCAATTCCGGCTTGAACGAGCTGCCATACAATGCGCATGCCTGGATCGTTTAACCGCGCGCTGCTTCCACCAAAAATCATAACGAGCGTAAGCGATAGTAGAATCGTTACGCCAACCCATGACAGAATACGAGTCAACTTGGGCATCTTTCGAGCTTGTACGGCGTAGGCTACGAGCACGAGCGTTGCGATCGCAAAACCAGCTCGCAATACACTCCACAGTGCGTC
>JANODD010000288.1:0-29340 GCA_031412515.1 Planctomycetia bacterium
AGCGAGATCGTCAAACTCACTTGCAAGTCACCAAGTCCCGTGCGGGCGAGGACGCCCGCGCTCCGAAAAACCGGTCATCCACTTTGGCGAGCTTCTGAGAACCTCTGTGTTTTGCTATTAAGTCAACACTCTCCAGCGGCGACGGGGTCGGCTTGCAGTTTGCATCACGAGCGGGGACTGCATGGTCCTAACCGTAGTATTACAGCGAACAGTGCAGCTTTCGATGCCAATGACAGGATGGGTCTGCAGGCAGCGGGAAGTGACGAAGGGCAAAAATATGAATGGGCAAAAAAACGATGAGAGTCGAATGCGCGAACTGAGGAGGTGCTGGCAATTCGATATGAAAAGATGGGCGAAAAGGAAGAAAGTTCTGCTGAAGCTAACGAAATGGCCAATCCATTTTCTTACAAAAATTTTCTTACCACATTTTTCCCTGATGAAAACGAAAATGTGAAGATCAATTTTGCTGTTGGGAAGGCGCGGCGATGCGCGAAGAATTTGGAGAAGATGTAGAAGTTTATAGCGGACGGGACAGGAGTCCCGTCCTACTTCTTCAAATTAGCAACGCGGACCATGGCACGGGCACGCGTGCAGGCCTTGTCGCGGACTACGGCCAAGTCAGGCTTGTCTGAAGGCAAGTCTAAAGCGGTTTTAAGAGCAGCTTCGGCGGCAGGTAAGGTGATTTGCTCGGTGCCGACAACGCGATCGGTTAGGACCGAGATGACGTTCTTGGAAACTTGAACAAAGCCACCATCAACGAAGTACGACTTGGTACCTTCAGCACTCTTAACGCGTAGTACGCCGTAACCCAAACGACCGACGAGCGGACTGTGGCCCTTCAGAATTCCCATCTCGCCGTCAAACAAGGGAACCGTTACCGAGTCGGCTTTTAAGTCCAACTCGGTTCGTTCAGGGGTAACTACTACGCATTGCAAATCATTCATGGTTCATTCACTCAGTAGCATAGGCTTCTAGCCTGTGACCATCGCCTATCAAACTATTTCTTGACTACGTATTATTTCTTCTCGGCCATCTTCTTCGCTTGAGCTTCCGCTTGCTCAATCGGTCCGACGTACATAAAGGCTTGCTCTGGCAGGTGATCCCACTTGCCGTCGCAAATTTCTTCGAAGCTGCGAATCGTGTCGGCGATCGAAGTCAATTCACCAGGCTTGCCGATGAACTTCTCAGCGACCAAGAAGGGTTGTGACAAGAAACGCTCGATGCGTCGAGCACGATGCACGACCATCTTGTCAGCTTCCGCCAATTCGTCGACACCAAGAATCGCGATGATGTCTTGCAATTCACGGTAACGCTGAAGAATCGTCTGTACACGGCGAGCGATCGTGTAATGACGATCACCGACGTATTGCGGATCGAGAATACGGCTGTTGGAGGCCAATGGATCGATTGCAGGATAAATACCTTTTTCGGAGATCGAACGCTCAAGATAAATGAACGCGTCCAACTGTCCGAACGCAGTGGCTGGAGCAGGGTCCGTCGGATCGTCAGCAGGCACATACACGGCTTGTACCGATGTAATAGCACCCTTCTTCGTCGATGTAATACGTTCTTGCAACGCACCCATTTCGGTCGCCAACGTCGGTTGGTAACCCACGGCAGAAGGCATACGACCTAGTAGAGCCGACACTTCCGAACCTGCTTGCGAGAAGCGGAAGATGTTGTCCACGAACAATAGCGTATCCACACCGGTTGTATCGCGGAAATATTCAGCCATGGTAAGCGCGGCAAGGGCAACGCGGAGACGTGAACCTGGTGGCTCGTTCATCTGGCCGAACACCATGCATGTTTGTTCGATAACCATCCGCCCCGTTGCACCGATTTCCGTTTCTTGCATTTCCAGCCAAAGGTCAGTACCTTCTCGAGTGCGTTCGCCCACGCCTGCGAACACGGAGTAACCACCGTGCGAGCTAGCGATTCGAGCGATCAACTCGGTCAAAATAACTGTCTTACCTAGACCAGCACCACCGAACAAACCGGCTTTACCACCGCGTACGAACGGGGTAAGCAGGTCAATAACCTTGATACCCGTCTCGAAAACTTCTGTGTTGGTCGACAACTGATCGATCTGAGGAGCTTGACGATGGATCGACCAATAATCATCGGCTTGAACGTCGCCACGCTTATCCACTGGCTTGCCGAGGACATTGAAAACGCGACCAAGGATGTTCTTGCCTACTGGCACCGAAACTGGCTTGCCGGTATCGATGCACTCGAGTCCACGGCGCAGACCGTCGGTACTACCAAGAGCTACACAGCGAACGCGGTTGCCGCCGAGATGCTGTTGGATCTCGCCGGTCAAGTCGATCGTGATGCCCTTTTCCGTCGAGGTAATGTGCACCGCGTTGTAAATCGGCGGCAAGTGGCCCTCGGAAAATTCTGCGTCAAAAGTCGAGCCGATAACTTGGGTGATTCGGCCCACATTGGTTGCTGTGGCAGTCGACATGGGTTTATCCTCAGTGGTAGTTCTTAAAGTTTAGCTGTGTTCGGATTGTGTTAAGTTTCAGAGCGGCTTCCCCTCGCTTGCGCGCCGGGTTAGTGCTTCAGACCTCGCTTGCGCGTCGGTTTGGTGAGCGCTGCAACATACTCTTTTAGTTCTCGAGGGCTTCTACGCCGCCGATGATTTCCATGATTTCTTGAGTGATCTTTGACTGACGAGCGCGGTTGTAGGTTCTCGACAGTTGCTTGATAATATCGCCAGCGTTTTCGGTTGCACTCTTCATCGCGACCATCCGAGCGATCTGTTCGCTGACCGCAGCATCCAAGAAGCACTTGAACAGTTTCACACGAAAGCTAGCCGGCACAACTTCTTCCAAGATTGAACCAGCCGACGGAAGAAACTCGTAATCCGCGTTCCCGCCTGTTGCACCGGCCGAACCCGAAGCAGTTGATTCTACCGCCGGTTGTGAAAACGGCAGCAATGTTTCGGAAACCGCGATCTGCTTCGAAATGCTGATGAACCTCGTATAGACAACTTCCAATCGATCCATTCGCCCCGAGATAAATTCTTCCATCAAACGATCGGCAATGATCGACACTTCCTCAAAGCCCGGTCGATCTTCGAACTGAGTGTAACTCGCGTCAATGTTAATATTGCGAAACTTCATCGCCGAGATCCCGCGCTTGCCGCTGATCTCAAACTTCTTCTCGCCTTCACCCAACTCGGTTCGTCGCAACATCGCAGCCCGTATGACCGAACCGTTGTAACCACCACACAAACCGCGGTTACTGGTCAGCATCAACATCGTGGACGATTTGACGATTGGACGCTCGGCCAACAATGGATGGGAAACTTCCAAACCAGCAGCGGCCAAGTCTCTAACGATTTGCGTGATGCGCTGCGTGTAATCGTTAGCTGCCGCTGCACGATCCATGGCTTTTTTGAACCGCGCAGTAGCGATCAACTCCATCGTCCGCGTGATTTTGCGGATGTTTCGAATCGATTTTCGTCGCTTGTCAAGCGCTCGGGTGTTGGCCATGGAATCAGGTCTCAGGTCTCAGGTTTCAGGTCTCAGATTTCACGAGTAGAAGACCCAGGCTAGAAGCCTAGGCTACGACTGGTTTGTAGCTCTTCTTGAATTCGTCGAGTCCAGCGCGGATGCCGGCTTCGACTTCAGCGGTTAAGTCATTAGTGTCCTTCAGTTTCGCAATGATGTCGCTCTTGCGATCACGCATGAACTGTAGGAACTTAGTTTCAAAGTCGCGAACGCTCTTCACGGGCACATCGTCCATGAACCCACGTGTTGCGGCGTAGATGCTGATGATCTGGTCGTAGACGCTCATCGGTGCATATTGCGACTGCTTCAGCAGTTCCACCATGCGGTAACCGCGATCAAGACGCGACTGCGTGACTGGGTCAAGGTCGGTACCGAGCTGTGCGAACGCTTCCAACTCGCGGAACGAAGCCAAGTCGAGACGCAAACCACCAGCGACTTTTTTCATCGCTTTGATTTGAGCTGCACCACCCACGCGAGATACCGAAATACCTGCGTTCATCGCGGGACGAATACCGGAGAAGAACAAGTCAGGTTGCAGGTAGATCTGTCCGTCAGTAATCGAAATCACGTTCGTCGGAATGTAAGCCGAAACTTCACCTTCGAGTGTTTCAATGATTGGAAGGGCAGTTAGTGATCCGCCTCCAAGTTCTTTTGACAGCTTGGCCGATCGTTCAAGTAGACGGCTGTGGCAATAGAACACGTCCCCGGGGAACGCTTCGCGACCTGGCGGCCGACGCATCAACAACGACAGTTGGCGGTAAGCCACGGCTTGCTTGCTCAAGTCATCATAGACGATCAGTGCGTGCTGGCCGTTGAACATGAAGTATTCGGCCATCGCAGTACCGGAGTATGGAGCGATGTATTGCAGCGGAGCGGGTGTACTGGCACCGGCAACGATCACCGTCGTGTAGTCCATTGCGCCGTATTTGCGGAGCGCTTCAATGACAAGAGCGACCGAAGAGTCCTTTTGCCCGATCGCGACGTAGAAGCACTTAACGCCGGTGTCTTTTTGGTTCAGAATCGCATCGATGGCGACAGCGGTTTTACCTGTCTTGCGGTCACCGATGATCAGTTCGCGCTGGCCGCGACCGATGGGAGTCATTGCATCAACGCACTTGATGCCGGTTTGCAGAGGCTCGTGAACGGGTTGGCGTTCGGCCACGCCAGTTGCGATGACTTCCACAGGACGTTGCTCCGTCGATTCGACTGGACCGCGACCGTCTAGTGGATTGCCCAGAGGATCGAGCACGCGTCCGATAACGCCGTTACCGACGGGCACGCTGAGCAGTTTACCGAGCGATTTGACTTCGTCGCCTTCGCTGATCGTCAGGTAGTCACCGAGGATGATCACCCCGACTGAGTTTTCTTCAAGGTTAAACGCCAGTCCGATAACACCGCTTGGGAACTGAACCATTTCACCGGACATCACGCCCGACAAACCGTACACCCGAGCGATACCGTCGCTGACTTCAAGGACCGTACCGACTTCGCGGACGTCCATCTTGCTCTCGAACGTCTCGATTTCTTTTTGAATCACCGAGGCGATTTCGTCCGAGTTGAACTTCATGGCCGACCCCAAAAACTATATGTTGATTGAAAGGAATTATCTAAACTATTTATTAACTAAATCTACACATTCTCATTAGGACGAAACTAGCGAATCGAAGCTGGTACGCATCGACTTCTGTACGCCCGAGAGAACCGATTGACGGAGTTGCTGCATCTTGCCGAGTACACTGCCGTCATAAACTTTGTCACCAATTCGAAGAACGATGCCACCGAGTAAAGCGGCGTCTGTTTGTTCTTCAAGCACTGCGTCTTTGCCGAATGAAGTTTTCAGTCGAGCGCGAATTGCAGTTCGCTGCGCATCATCTAGTGGAAGAGCTGAAGTAACTTGTACGTGTAAACGTCCAAGTTGTTCGTCGCGCATCGTAGAAGCAGTAACTTGAACGGCGCGAAGAGATACAGCACGACCGCGACGGCAAAGGACCTTGATGAAGTTCAGTAGCAGCTTGTCGAGCTTACCGCCGAAAATCCGATCCAGCATGGCTTCTTTTTCTTCTTGCGCGATATTCGGCGATCCGAGGGCTTGTTCAAGAGTGGGGAAGCGATCGAGGCATTCCTTCACGACTGCTTCGAGTTGGGAAACGATTTCGTCGGTTTTTGCGCCTGCCGCCGCCAGTAGGGCTTTGGCATAGAGCGCGCCGACTTGTTGTTCGTCGCCGTCGAGTGCAGTTGGGTGTTCTATTTGCTCGGCCATACTTATTCGTTTGAAGCTGATTCGCTGGTGAAACGATTCTAAAAGACGCTCGGCTGTAACTTAGTTCTTGCTTGGCAATTGCTTCAGCATATCTTGGATCATCGTATTGTGATCGGCCGCTTTGACCTCTCGTCCGACGATGCGTTGAGCTAAAGTCATTGCAACTTCGGTCGATTGTTGAGCCAGTTCGTTGAGCGCTACACGCTTGGCAGATTCGATATCCGCTACGGCGCGATCGCGTTGACGAGCCGCTTCTTCTTGAGCGGATGCTATCAAGCGTTGCCCAGCGGCTTCAGCGTCTTTACGCGCATCAGCCATAATCTGCTGTGCTTCTTGTGTCGCAGTAGCCAACTTTGCCTCGTACTGAACCAACTTTGCCGCCGCATCTTTGGCCGCTTGCTCAGCGTTCTTGATGTTTGTTGCGATAGATCGCTCACGCTTTTCAAGCCCGGCGGCAATCGGTTTCCATGCAACAGCAGTTAGACCAAGCAATAACAAACCGAAGACGATTAATGTTGCAATCGCCTTCTCTGAACGCCATTCGGCCGGATCTTCACCGACATCAGACATATTCGAATGAGTTGGATCGATCTCATGCTTTGCGTGGCCATGATCTTCGTGCTTTTCATCTGATTTAGCACCGGCAGCAACGTCAGGCTCCTTAGCCACCTCCGCGTGTGGTTTGGCAGCGTCCTGCGGATTGGCATTCACGCATGTATGCGAGAATCCAGTCACTAACGAAAACACAGCTATAGCTACTACCGGAACTAGTCGCAGTTTGAACATGCGCGAACTCCAACCTACTTCGAAAACGAATTGCCGAATACCGACCACTTATGCAGCTGGCGAATTAGGCAAACGGGTTTTGTACATATGCAACGTAAACAGCGAAGAACGCAAGACCTTCGATTAGAGCTGCCGCAATAATCATATTGGTCTGAATGGTTCCTGCTGCTTCTGGTTGACGGCCAATTGACTCAACAGCACCTTTAGCCAATAGGCCGATACCGATTCCAGCACCGATAACAGCCAGACCGCCGCCTACAGCGCCAGGCATTCCGCCAGCGGTTTGGGCAGAAGCACTTCCAGCCATGAGCATTACAACAGCCGAAGCACGTACAAGGTTTGAGAGACGTAACACTGAAGATTCTCCTGATTAACTAACGAAAGGTGAGTTGAAGGTTTTCGAGAAAAAAGTTCTGAATGGCCCCACGAAAATCAATGGTGGTGCGTTGCACTGCCAATAAACATCGCTGCCAAGAAGGTCAAAATGTAAGCCTGCAAAAAGGCTACAAAAAGTTCAAGGAAGCTCAACATGGTCGAAGCGAAAATGGCTATGACCGCAGCCACTGACCAACTGCCGGTGCTCATTGAAACCGCGTGGACGCCGAAGCCGATCCCCATAAAGCCGAGCAGAACCAAGTGGCCAGCGACCATGTTCGCGAGCAAACGCACACCAAGGATTAAGTGTTTAATGAGCAGCGACAATGCCTCGATCAGCCAAACTAATGGCACGATGAAAACTGCAAGATAAGTAGGCAATCCGAGCGATGGTGCAAGATTTTTGAGGTAGCCCATTACGCCAAAGTGACGGATTCCAAGGGTCAATCCGACGGCGAAAATCATTAAAGCAATAGCTCCCGTTGTAGCAAAAACGCTGGTTGGAGCGCCAACAAATGGAATCATCCCCATCAAGTTGCAGCCCAGTACAAACATGAACAACGTCCAGAAGAACGGCATGTACTTATCTGCATCGTGTTCGCCCATGGCCGGTACAACGACACCGTTTCGAACGAAGCTGACAAAACTCTCCAGCAAGTTCCACAGTTTACCCTTGGGCGCTTGACCTGTAGCAATTCGACCGGCGAGCCATTTGAACAGTAACAAGCAAATCAGTGCTACCGCCACTTCAATCAACATATAGCGGGTTACCCCGAAGCCCGATTGGACTTCGTAAGCGTTACGCAGCGTTGCAAATGGCTGTGGAATAAAGATCTTGCCCGAAAGAGACTTGTTATAAGCCGCCATCTTGGCTTCCGACCAGTCGGCTCGAGGGCTTTCCAGATACTCGTCCATTACATGCTTCTTGTCGAACTTACCACGTAGTTCGCGCCAAGCTTTGTTTGATGTGCGGTCTGAGACGACCTTGTACATCCATTCGTATTCGTAACCAGGATTTTCTGTTAGATACGCTTGAACAATATCTGATGTACCTGGAGCAGCATGTTTATTTGCCCACTTCTGAGCGGTCGCTTGAAGGTTGGTCATCTCGTCGGCCAAGAATTGGTCGAAAGGACGGTTGTGCCGAATGGGCTTGGCGTGTTGCCAGGCTTTCCATTTGCCTTCGATACCGTCAAGCACCTTTGGGTCTTTGACCAACGACTTCAGCTCAGTAACCATCTGAGCGGCTTCCCAGTCCTGATAGTCTTCGTCATTACGAATTACCCAAGGACCATAGGATTTTGCCAACCCATCAGCGGAGTCGCGATGACTCTTCCAAAGCGCTTTAGGCACTTCGAAATAGAAACTATCCTTGATATGCAGAATATCTGAAGCCATAGTGTCTGATGAGGGTCGAGAGAGGGTTTGGCTATGTCCCGGTAGCTATCTTTTGCCAGCGTTCCGGGCGAGGAGCCATGATTCTAGCGGCAGTACAATGAAATAACAGGCCATCAGTGTAGTTAGAAAGCAATTTCTTGCATCTGCTGGAAAAGCTTGAACGATTATGAACGCGCCGAGCATAGTTATCAGACGCCATGTGATCACGGCCAACTGAAACGTTCCACCGTTAAATATCAAGCTTTCCAGCCAAATTGGCGCTATCGCTGCGGTTGCTGTCCAAGCTGCGGCCAAGGCGCAGAACCTGGGTGCCGAGGCGGGTGCGTGGCCAAATGTCGCAAGGAAAACTGTGCAAGCTACCGCTGCAATTACAACGGCCAAAATAGCCGACATGTAAAGCGGACTCATGCGACTCGTAGCGGGACTATTCATCGCGTCGAGGTTCCAGCACGTCGGCACCAGGCATATCAGGTAGTCTTGCCTCTGATGGCTTCTTCGATCCTGAAAGCGGGTCGCTCCTATCGGATGGGACCACTCGATTTGCAGAACCTCTTTTCATAATGTCGCCATCGTTAGCGATTGGCTTAATCCGTACGAAAAGCATAAGTAAACCGATAGCTAGGATCATTCCGAGCGCAAATCCGATGGCCGCGAAAAAACTTGTACCGCATCGTCCGTCTAGCCAGGACCCCAAAGCTCCTGGCGCAACCATTACCACCACAATTGCTATCGTTCGAGCAAACCATTCCGAGGCTTGCTCCCACGGTGTCTTTGACTCTGCCACAAAACCCCCATTTTGCGAAGAATTAGCTTCGTTATTGATCGCGATTTTCATCCAAAAGGGCTAGCTTGCGACAAAACCGCAAAAATTGGCATTTGCGCCTAAATTCGCTTTAAGTCCTTCTGCCGTAGCGGCTTAAGTGCCCTACCAGCAACCGGCCTCCAGCGTCTATTCACACCAGTCTGAAACTTATAATCTAGAAAAAACGGCGACTTCTGGGCATACTAGTAGTGGCGAGACATGCACCACAGTCGCAACCTTGCCACCAGTCCCACCTTAAAGGTGTTTTACGCCAAACACCCCTCAAGTTGTTATTAGCCCTACGCGTATAACAAACAATCGAGGGAATTGAAGAGCGGTAAAGCATCCAGTGTGTGGGAATTGTATTTCAATTGAAACACCCCTCCCCGGCGATTTTTTGGAACGCAGACATCGACTGAACTGTTCAGACGGCAACTAAACAAATGAATCAAGTTGCTGAATCAATGAGTAAAGTGATGAACGCTAACAACGATTGGTGAATGCAGTGGCCAAAGCATCTAAGAAAAAGACGTCCGTCAAAGCGGTTCAAAAGCCGACTACGAAGAGCAAAACAGCAAAAACTGTGAAAACAGTGATTGCTAAGCCCGCAAAGGCGGCAAAGGCTAAAGATAGTTCATCAAAACCTGTTGTAAAAAAGAAGAATTCGAATTCGAAGTTGCTCAATGGCAAGGCAACTAAGCCGGCGACCAAGTCTGTGGCACAAACGCAAACTGTGAAGCCGGGAGTCGCGAAGGCTAGTTTGACAAAAGGAGCTGCGAAGACTGCGGCTACTAATGCAAAGCCTGCCAAAACGAAGACTGCAACTAAGTCCGGCGCTTCGAAATCAGCCACTAGTTCGAAGCCAACAGCGGTCCAACCTACGCTGAAAGCAACGCGTAGTGACGAAGCGGCCCAAAAGAAAGCCTCAGCCTCCACAAAGCCAGCCGCTGCGAAATCCGAAACCCCAACCAAGGCCATCGCGCCAACCAAGATTGCTGCCAAGATCGGTGCCAAGCCTGCGAGCGAGCCGACGAAGCCAATTGCGAAAGCAAAACCAGTTGCCCCACCTAAGCCGGCTGAGCCACCGACGAGCCCAAAAGTTCTCAAGCGAATTCGCCAACTACAGCAAGAACGCGAATCAACCAAAGACTTGTCATTCCGACCAACGTTAATCAAACCACCAGGTGCGAATGAGCCGATTTGGGAAAAGGAACCTGAGAAGGATCGGATTGCATTGCTGGTCCGCGATGCGTATTGGATCCATGCGACATGGGATATTACACGTCGGGCGATTGAACGCGCTCGAGCCGCCATGGCTGAGCAATGGCATACAGCCAAACCAACCCTTCGATTCTTAACGCTAGACAACAGTAGCACTACCAATACTTCTGAAACGATCGAACGCGACATCCCCATTCACGGTGGTATTCGCAATTGGTACATCGACATCGGCGGAAAGTCGGGCAGTTTCCGCGCGATGATCGGTTACCTAAGTGCAGCGGGTCGTTTTCACACGATTTGCGAGAGTAATATTGTTGAAGCCCCCGGCGCTGGAAATCCTGAGTCGGTCGATCAGCATTGGACCGACATGGGAGAGAATTTCGAGCATGTCTATGCGATGAGTGGTGGATACCATTCGGAGCATGACACGGCTGATCTTAAGCAAATGATGGAAGATCGGCTGCACAAAACGGTCGGCGCTCCTGCCTTTGCGCAGTTTGGCGCCGGCGCCGATGCACCCTTCAGCCGCCGCGGTGGTTTCCACTTTGAAATGGAAGTAGAGCTGGTCGCGTATGGCCAAACGGTTCCAGACGGCTACGTAACTCTTAGCGGCGAACCCGTTAAGTTGAGGCCAGATGGGACATTCGTCGTGCGTCTCCCATTCCCAGATCGGAGACAGGTTCTGCCTGCACTAGCCACCAGTCGCGATGGTTCGCATCAGCGCACGATTGTCGTTGCCGTTGAACGCAATACAAAGATCATGGAACCATTTGCTGTCGAAGTGGATGAGGGGGCATAAGTCGGCTCGCTTCCTAAAATAATTTATTTTTCCTCGGAAATGCTTAGAGCTCTAGAATATTGCGAAGATACGCAATAGTCTAAAAATAGCGGGTAAGCGTCTAAACTAGGTTTAAGGACTGGGGAAATAACTAAATGCCTGACCTATTATCCAGTAAGTAGGTTGTTTAGTGGCATAGTTCAGCGAGCACTTGATTGGATTCGCCGCGGACTTTTGGATATATTTTTTATAACAAAGCGAATACGCATATCAACTTAGAGTCTTGCTTCAAGCCCCTCCGTGCGATTACGCGCCTTGCCAGCGAATCGACAAAACCAGCTTATTAGGCACTCTCAACTTCTTGAATGTTGTGAGGTCCAACAGTGGGGCTCAATATGTCACAGAACTTGAATCTACAATCTAGTTCCGCGAGCGACGTGTTTCTCAAGGCCAATGAACTGCGGACGCAGTTACTCGTCAGGACCGCCAATGTCGGCCTTTGGGACTGGGATTTATTGACCAATCAGGTCTATTTCTCGCCCGAATGGAAAATGCAATTGGGCTATGCGGAAAACGAACTGAACAACGGTTACGAGGAATGGGAGTCGCGGTTGCATCCCGAAGACCGCGACGCAGCACTTACTGCCGTTCGTGAGTTTCGTGCTGGGATTCGTCCGGTGTATGACGTCGAGTTTCGCTTGCGACACAAGGATGGTTCTTGGCGCTGGATTTGTGCGCGGGCCGATTTCCAGCCTGACGCGACGGGCAAATCCATACGCATCATGGGGTGCCATCTCGACATAACGGATCGGAAAAAAGCTGACGCTGCGCGAATGGAGGCGTTAGAGCGATTGGAGAAAATCGCCAGTCGTGTCCCAGGAATTGTTTATCAATTTCGAATGCGCCCTGACGGCAAACTTAGCTTTCCCTACGCCAGTGAAGGCATGCGATTGCTGCTGGGAGTTGGACCCGAGGAAGTTCGTGAGGATGCGACGAAGGTATTCGTTCATCACCATCCCGAGGACGAACCCGACCTGATCGCATCCATCGAAAAATCCAAGAATGAATTGAGTCCATGGAGTCATGAATTTCGTTTTCGACTTCCAGATGGTACCGTGCGATGGATCTCAGGAAGCTCAATCCCGGAGCGTGAACCTGACGGGTCGACGCTTTGGCACGGGTACATGGCCGACGTTAGTGAACGCAAGCAGACTGAAGAGGCCCTTCGACGCAGTCAAGAAGATCTCAGCCAAGCCGAAGGTCGTTGGCAGTTTGCGCTCGAAGGAGGCCGCGATGGGGTTTGGGATTGGAACATTGTCGACCGCACCGTTTTTTACTCCAAGCGCTGGTTAGAAATCCTTGGGTTTGCAGACGGTGAAGTGGGAACAAGTGCCGACGAATGGAAAGCTCTAATTCATCCGGATGACATAGGACAAGTGATGAACGACGTTCGAGCACACCTCGAAGGAACCACGCCTTATTACAACAACGAACACCGAATTAAATGTAAAGATGGTTCCTGGAAGTGGATTCTTGATCGAGGGCTAGTCATCAGTCGTGATACCAGTGGACGACCGTTGCGGATGGTCGGCACTCACTCCGATATCACCGAACGGAAACAAGCGGAAGCGTTGATTCGTGACAACCAGGCACTTGAAAACAGTGCGGCTAGCATGCGTTTGGTCGCCACAAGCGCCCGCGTGGGTTTGGTAGTCGTAAATAAGGAACACATTTACACTTTTGCAAACGCCGCCTACTCCGCAATCCTCAATCTTCCAAATGACTTGGTTGGAAAACGTCTCGCCGATGTGCTTCTTGAAATCTATGAAGTGCGCGTCCGTCCGAGGCTCGAACGGGCGTTCGCAGGCGAGCGGATGGACTACGAAATTCGCATTCCGTCAGCGACTAACCCGATTCACTGCGCCGTTAATTATGAACCTGTCATGGAGGGCAACGTCGTAACCAGTGTCGCCATCGTTGTCATGGACATCACGGCCCAGCGCAACACCGAAGAGCAGCTACGTCAGTCGCAAAAAATGGAAGCGATTGGACAACTAGCAGGTGGCATAGCCCACGATTTCAACAATCTCTTGACCATTATCAGCGGCTACACGAACTTGCTCCTTAAGAAGCTAACACCCCCAGATCCCGCTTGGAATTTCTTGAGCGAGATTGGAATTGCAAGCAAACGCGCCGCGGAACTTACGAGCAGTCTCCTCGCCTTCAGTCACCAACAGATTCGCACGCCAGAATCGGTTAACCTTAACGAAGTAGTGGTTGAAACATTAAAGTTACTTGAGCGAGCGTTAGGCGAGGGTATAGAAATTTCCGTTGCGCTTGAACCTCAATTAAAGCAAGTCTGGATGGATCGCAGTGAAGTGTCACAGATACTTCTCAATCTGTCCATTAATGCCCGCGATGCGATGGAAGAGGAAGGGACGTTGATCATTCAAACTCAAAACGTCACTCTCCAAAACAACAATTTCGGCGCCGGTCCAAACCTGCAATCCGGTGAGTACGTTTTGCTAACCGTAACGGACTCTGGTGGCGGTATGACGGAAGACGTCCAGCGTCGAATTTTCGAACCGTTTTTCACCACTAAACCCGTTGGCAAAGGGACCGGATTGGGGCTGGCTATGGTTCATGGAATTGTCAGCCGATCGGGCGGAAGCATTGAGGTCGCGAGTACCGCAGGGAAAGGTACCGTTTTCAGAATTTACCTACCGCAATCCAATTCAACCCTAAGCTTGCTCAAGGATGCTTCAAACCTGAATGACTCCGGCACGCGACTTAGCGGAGGAACTGAAACGGTTTTGCTAGCCGAAGATGACCAAACGGTTCGCGGGCTAACTCGCACGATTTTAAATCATTTTGGCTACAACGTCATCGAAGCCACCAATGGCCAGTCTGCCTTACAAACGTTTGTCGAAAATCGCCATCTAATTCAGTTGGTAATTACTGATGTCGTTATGCCTGGAATGAACGGTGCTGTGTTGGCGGAGCACATTCACGAGCTCGAACCGACTATTCCGGTCCTGATGATATCCGGCTACGCCGGTGAAACGGTCTCACATAAGAAACTGCTTGACTCGCGACTGAATTTCCTTCAAAAGCCGTTCGACCCGAACACTTTTGCAATGATAGTAAGAGAACTATTAAATCGGCGTAGCAGCGCTCTGTAACAGCGCTCGAACCACTGAGCGTGGATGTGAGCCGACGGCGCTAGCCGCGGGTGAACGAAGTGCTTGTCATGCATCACCAATGGTTCATTCAAGTGAAGTCCGGTCGCTGTGGATTGTGTGACACTAGACAGTTAGTAGACGTTAAAAAGTCACCTACTTCGTTCACCCGCGGCTAGCGCCGACGGCTCACCGACGACTAGCGCCCTAGCGCCGACGGCTCACTGGCTAGCGCCGACGGCTCACCGGCTTAGCGCCGACGGCTCACTTAGAAATCAGAACAATCGCTCTGCACGCTAAATTCATTTTTGTTCTACTGAGAGTACCTCGCGTGTCCAGCTGATGTTTGGAACTGAAAAATGTAGCGTCGTCGGTAATTGAATACCATCAAAAACTCTGTAGTTTTGATAGTCGACTTGATAAATGAAATCGCCGAGTACTGTCGTGATGGCTGCGGTTCGGCGTGTCAACAAACCACTCCGCTCGTCAAAGTGCAAGCGTTCGCGAATCTTATTCGGTCCTACCGCGGTGAGAACAAGCACGCGTCGGTCGTCAATAAGTTCGGCGCGTGCGAAAGACATTTGTTCAAACGCGGACGGTAAGTTCAAACCAAAAGCCATTTTGGCTTCGCGTTCGATTTGAAAAGCCTCGTCAAACTTTAATTGAATAGCATTTCCGTTGGCTTTCTTGGAAGCTGTCTTTCCATCAAACTCTTCGGTGACGACGGCCGTTTTATAAGTGGTTACTAGCCGGTAAGTACCATCGGCGGATTGCCAAAGCTCTTCGGGCTCACTTCGACCGTCGGGCTCGATACGTTTGGCGATTGTATGACGAGTCTTGATAGCGGGGAGTTTTTCCTGTCCGCCGACGGCGACGATGTGCTTCGAGATAATTTCATCGACGGTCGGTTTAGTATCCGGTTGCGCCACATTTTTGCTTACCGCAGCAGGCTCAAAAACCACAGTCGTCGAAGGATGGGCTTGCCCGCGATGGCAGGTGAAACAAGTGATTTCATTCCGGCCTTCGAAGTGCTTCTCGTTCAGTTCGATTGTCATTTCGATCATCTTGCGACCGATGTCCTTATGAGCGACCTTCTCTTTGGCGAAGTCAAATCCTTCATGGCAGAACTGGCAATTGACGCCCAGCGAAGCTGACATGATGTTCATGACTTTGCCCATTTGATCGGCTGGCATCTCCGATAACGCCGTGACGTTCTTGAATGCTTCGCCGGAGGTGGTGGTCAACGCTTCAGAGGCTACTTGCCCAAGTACGCATGGACTTGAAGTGCCCAACCACAGAACTAAGAAAATGATCATTCGCACCTTGCGACTGGCACTTGCACAAGCAAGTGCGATTTCTGGTGAAATGAGCCAGTTAATCACGCTACTTTTTTTACTCGCCCATTTTAAGATCATCGGTTACTTTTGGATTTCACGAATCGGGTTTGAACTAGCTTCTGTTTGTCAGAATGTGGGATCAAGACGGTGGTTAACGCTGAGCGACAAGATAGCCCAAAATAGCGCCGACTAGTAAAGCCGGCGGCAGGCAGATCGCGACGGTAAGGGCGATGACCATTTTCATGCTCATGCTAGTCGGACCAGGCTGGAGTGTAGTCTGCATATCGCCGAAGCTGGTGGTGCTAATTGACGACACTATGTTTTGATCGGCTACGGTTCGCGAAGCTTGTCCCGCATCGGTGCTTTGGTCTTTTGCGGGACCCGAGTCGGCCCAGCTGTCGTTGACACTAGGGGTTTCTTCTCCGCGTGATTCTGCTTTATCCTCCTCGTTCAAAGGGGGAGGCGGTGACATCCAGGGCGAACGCATTGCAGCCACTGCTCCAACGCCGACGGATTCAACCGCCCAAGGTTCCAGTCTGGCAGCGACTTCAGCCGCGCTCGCAATTCTCTTACGCGGATCTTTCTCCATCATATCTGCAATGATGTCAACAAACTCTTCAGTAATGTCGGGGGCGAATTTTCGTGGATGCCACGGGGTTTCGTCGATGTGGCGCCGCAACTTAGAAGCGGTATCGCCCCCAGGGAAAGGGACTTTGCCACAAACTGCATAATACAGAGTGCATCCTAGCGAATAGATGTCTGACGAGGGCTTAATCTCGAGCGGCGTTCTTATCTGTTCAGGTGACAGGTAATCGGTAGTTCCAACAATCTTGCCGGCTCGGGGATCGTTCATCAGATCGTGAGCAAATCCGGCAAGTCCAATATCGGAGACCTTGGCGTCGCCTTCCGGAGTTACCAATATATTTCCCGGCTTCACATCGCGATGGACTAGACCTTTTCGATGCGCATAGTCGAGTCCCAAGGCGGCATGCATTACGATCTTCGCCGCTTGCTGGACAGGCAGCGGTCCGCGGGATTTTACTAAACGCCGCAAGTCCATACCGGGAACGTACTCCGTAACCAAGTAATGCACTTTGCCATCCCGGCCTGCGTCAAAAGCTCGAACTAGATATGGAAAGTCCAGAGTTGCTTGCATTCGAATTTCGCGTGCGAAACTCTCACGGCTTATGTCCGTAGCCCGCGATCCAGGTAGGACTTTGACCGCACATACTCGGCCCATCACTTGATGTTCCGCTTTAAAGACTTGCCCCATTCCTCCTTCGCCAATAAAGTCTGTAATCCAGTAGGGGCCGACATTGAACTTCGTGCGACCGGTCAACATCTGTTCAGCTTGATAGGTGGTCAGCGTTTTCTGTTCGACAAGAATTTCGGCGAGTAGACTGTCAGAAATTACCCCATCAGTTGGCAGTCCCTGCTGACTAAGTCGGTGCTTCGCAACCCGCAAGGCGTACTCAAGTTTTTCCCTCGATACCAAGCCGCTGATAATCGCGGAGGACCGGAGAAGCGATTCATTTGAATTTGGAGGCACTGGATTTGCCTGCGGCTACGGGGTTGTCTGTGGGGACTTGGTTATGTGTGAGTAATTGGTTGTTTGCGGGCATTCGGCGTCTTGGGGGATATGGGCTTTGCCAATAAAAAATCGCTAATGCACGCAACTTCAATTTTAGTAGGCAACGGCCAAAACCAGCGAGATTATTTTAGCACAATCGTGCGAGAGTTCGATGATCATTGGAGTATTTGCAAGCCAAAATACCGCGTTTGCATGCTATCGTGGCGACTGTGTGCCTGTCCGAAGGGCTGGCATATTTGACATTGGACAATTCTTCCGATGATGTTAATAAGCACTCATCCGAGCAAGTATTCTTGGATGCATTGCGTTGACGCGACGGTTGCTATTGGAGGCTCCTTAGCAGAGTAAACTGACGAGAGTCGAGCCAGATTCGATTACCGGTTACGCCGCGAAACCCATCATGACGAAAAGTAGTTGGGCGAACTATGAACAAGAAAAACTCAGCGAGCCCGACCGGGACCCTGATTCGAACCGGAGACGGATGTAAATGAAACATGTTCTCCCAAGCAGCAATGCAGATGCGACGAGTGCTTCATCCAGTGATAGACCTGTTCGTATTTTCGTTGATGCAACTTATACGCTGTGTTCCGGCAAGAGCTCAGGAATTGAACGCGTGGTGAGGAGTATTATCCGAGAGTCGACTCAATGCAAACTGGGCTTTAGTCCTGAAGTAGTGATCTCGCACGACGGTCGCTTTTATCCGATCGGCGACCGACAAGTCGCTCAGCTTGCCAAACCAGCGGGAATGCAAAGCAATGTTCGGTCCAAGCTTCCGCTGATCTACGAGATGTTTGCCAAAGCTTTATGTACCGTCGCTCCTTTGCGTTGTTTGCGTAAATGGTTGCTTCCGGAAGCGGGACATTTGGGGTTATTTAAAGTTCCCCACACGCTCTATGAAAAATTCTCGCGGTTGATGGTTGTTAGGAATTCCCGACCAATCGAGCCGACATCGGGTGATCTGTTCTTGTTGCCTGACGCTTACTGGCCCCGCCGTGGAGTTTGGGCAGCGGTGGATCACGCCCGAGAAAAAGGCGCGATGATTGCAACCGTTCTGTACGATTTGATACCGGTTACACACCCCGAGTTCGTCGGCCTCAAACGCAAAGAAGTTTTCCTACAGTACTTGCAAAACGTTGCTACGAAGAGCGATTTGATTGTTGCTATTTCGGAGACAGTTCGAAACCAAGTCGTCGAGTTCCTGCCCACGATCTGCAGTGACCAGTCTTACTGCAAAGACGTACGATCTTTTGAGTTGGGTGCCGAACTATCGTCCTCCAAGGGGATTGTACGCAAAGCGGTTCAAGAGCTGTTCAAGCCGGAACTGGAAAAGACTCCTTACTTGATGGTCGCTACTTTCGACCCTCGCAAGAATCACCGTTATCTCATTGCAGCCTTTGATCTGCTATGGAAAAAACAACCTGACCTGAAGCTGTGTTTGGTAGGTCGCGTTGGATGGCTCTGCGAAGAGCTTCTGATTCAACTGGAAAAGCATCCTCGACGTAATCGAGACTTGTTTGTGTTCCACGATCTTTCGGACTCCGAGCTGCAGTACTGTTACAGCTCCAGTCGCGGAGTCGTATTTCCATCGATTGTCGAAGGCTTCGGCTTACCGATCGTTGAGGCGCTATGGCATGGCCAAAAGACATTTGCGAGTGATACCCCGATTCATCGTGAAGTAGGCCGCAACGACTGCTGTTACTTTGATCTAACCGAACCGCAATCGCTCGTGGATTCTATACTCGACTGGGAATCCCAACTGGCGAATTCGAAACCGCAGTTGCCCATGCGCCAACCCATCGCTTGGTCAGAGAGCAACTTGCAATTGTTTCATCATTGCTTGGATGCTTACTTCAATCGAAAGTGTCAAGCTGCCGGTCAGCGACGGGCGGCTTGAGAGCTCTAAAAGGCGATTGAAAAAGCTAAACTGAAAACTGCAAAGGTGATAGGGGACGCTTTACGCTTACCATCCAATCATTTTGCAGTTTGCAGTTTTCATTTGCTACTTTTCAATTTGCCCTTCTTCGCGAGACGGGGCATCCTTCGGAGATTCCTCGGTAATTGGAACCGATGCATCCGGTGCGGTTACATCGGTGGCAGTCGTTTCCGGTGCAGTTACTCCTGATGCGGCTATTCCTGGTGTCGGAACAGTGGCAGCGGCAAGGGCTTGGGCAGCCTCTGCTTCAGCTTGGGCTTTCTCGGCGATGGCTTGAGCTTCCGCAAGTCGTTGGACTATCCCCCGATGTTGTTCGGCCATCTGAGCATTGCCAGCCGCTTCGTAAAGTGAAGCAATGTTCTCGTGAAAGTCCAAGCGTCGAGGTTGCCGCTCAATGGCCGATTCAAGAGCGGTGATCGCTTCAGTCGGGCGTTTGAGTCCTAACAGTACCTTTGCAAGTGTGTCAAAGTAATCCGCAGTGCTTGTTTCGTTTTGCGCGGCCCCGATCTGTACAGCTCGCTGTGCAAATTTGAGAGCTTCCTCGCGTCGTTCAGGAGCTACCTCGTCGATGACGAAAGCAAGATTATTCAAGTACTGAGCTGTTGCTGGTGAACGTGAAACAACTTGTTCTAGGTAGGGCAGAGCTTGTTTGTAGTTTTTCTGCATCAAATACAAATCGGAAATCCATGCGTGGGTTACAACAGTTGCTTTTCCTTCTGCAAGAAACTGCTGCAATTTCTTAATCAACTCGTCGCCTGGTGACTTGCCGTTGACTCGAGCGAGGTAGGCAATTTCCTCAACGACCAAAGGGTTTGTTGGGTCAGTCCGCATTGCGGTGTCGAGCATTTGGATATCTCCCGAAAGAGTATCTCCATTGAGTACCAGGCTGGACCGGAACTGCAAGCGATAGACTTCAGAGAGCCCACGGGTAAGCTCGGGAGATGGCTCGATCTGCATTCCAGCGCGGATTACTTGTTCGGCTTCGGGTAAATTACCCTGAGTAAAGAGAGTTTGCACCAGCCCCATCCGAGACTTTAAGTCGTTGGGATCACGCTCTAATTTTTCTCTGAAATAGGATTCGGCTTGGGCTAATGCATTTGCGGCCAAGACTGGGTTTTCGGATTTGGAGCGCTGAGCAAGAAACAAGCTATTGGCAGGATTTACTTCTGCTGCTTTCTTGAGCAATGCCAAGCTACTATCGCGATCTTGGAGACTTCGAAATAACTCGCTTCCCACCAGCAATAATGATTCGGGGACCCGGTCCCATTTGACTGCTTCTTTCAAATGATGACTTACTTGTTTCGCATCCAGGCTATCACTCGGGTTTTTTAGCATCTGCTGAAGTATGTTTTGTGCAACCCATGCATGCGCGGGGGCGTAGCCAGGGCGATTTGCGGGCGCGAGTTTCGAAAACAATTTTTCCGCTTGAGCCGTCGCACCGCGTTGAGCCATCGTTACAGCAATGATGAATCGGCTGCGGTCGTTTGGCTCCAGTAACTCTACCCGGCGGAATAGAACTTCCGCAAAGCGCGAGAGCTCTTTCTTGTCTTTGTCAGCGATTGGGGTGGGTTGCTCAGAGTCTCCATTCGCTGACTTGCTCGGTGCCCAGGATTGCTCCCAATCGGCAACTTCTTTCTCCCCTAATGCTAAATAGCGATTTGCGAGTTTATGCTTGTCTATGCGACTGCCGGCAAAGACAAGCACTCCCACGGTAGCTAACAACATCAGCGGAATACTGTTAAGCGCGATTCGTTTCCACTCGCGAGTTAACATCCAATCGACGACGAATCCTACAAAGGAGACCATCCAGCGAGTAGGGTCCAAATTGATCTGCATATCTGTCGCGCCTGAACGTAGAACTCGTAAGAAAATTGGCCCCTTGATTCTGGGCCAATCTTAATTCTACATTGTAATTTGCATTTTTGGATATTTGTCTGTTATTCGCGTCGCAGCGAAAATGACATGTAATGCAACCCTGTGTCGTCGTCCACCAGGAATCCGCCTGCCGGTGCCAAATACTTGGCAATCACAGAAAACGGCGGCAATTCGCGTTTGTCCAGTCCCGCCAAAAGGGCTTTAAAAAAGCCGTTATTGTCAGAAACTTGACGCAGACGATCCCGATTTTTTGGATCGCGGGCTAACTCGTAAAACGTTTGTAACGATTCCTCTGGACGGGAATAAGTCAGCGTCGAACATTCTTTGTTCTGGAGTTGAGCATTAATGCGATCCGAGATCAGTTCATAGTCCAAGGCTTGACTGAGCTTCGCCGTCGAACCGCTCAGGCAATCCGACACCTGCCGCATCATGTACCTTGAATCGGCCAGGACCAAGTAATCATCAATAAACGCGACACAGATTTCCGGCTGACGAACCACTGAATCCGATTCCTGGATGCCGCGGCGACCGCCAACCTTAACGACGCGCGCGGTGAACTTGCCAAAATTTTCCGTCGAAACTTCTGTTCGAGCTTCAACCAGTTCAAACAGCTTTGGAACTACGTTATTTTTGACGTACTCGGCATTTTTCATTTTGATTGCGTAAAGGTTTGACCCGCTGTTGATCGTGACTGGACGCACAAAGCCTTGCAGTAGTGTAAAACGTCCATCGAGATTCTCGAGTACGTCCTTTCGTAGATCAATCTGAAGGCGATCGCTGGTTCGAGCAATAACTTCGTTTTGAAACGCTTCAGGTCCGCGAAACTGATTGAAAAGCTGCTCGATGGCCTTGAGTGTAGAAGCCACGTCCCAGTTGATCGTACTGTAGCCTGCTACCGACTCAGGCACCCAATCCTCGGGAGTCGTCGAGCCCGATTTTGGACGCAACAAACCCAAAATCGACCGGCGCGGGCTTTCCAACGAAAGATGGAAATGAGCAATGGAATCAAAGTCAGGAGGCGCAACAATCCAACTGCCACCAAGACCCTGAATGCCATCCAAGCCAAATGCTGGAAGCATAGCCAACACCATCGAACTTGTCGCAGTGCTCGGGGTAAATTGTCGAACGATGGCCATCGGATCGGCAAAGAAAGATAACTGCGGTCTTTCTCCTTGAGTGCCTACGCATCGCGAAAGTATTCCTGTGAAACGACGATTGTCGGCCAAGCTGCTCCACTCACCGGCGGTCCCCAACCAGACAGCGGCCAATTGCTCCAAGTAGTTTGGATCTGTAGTCGCAATCATGACCCCGTTATCAATGAAGTAACCAAACCGTTCCCGCTCGCGATTAGAGTTCTGGTACCGATGCAATGTCAATCGGTCCACTTCTTTTTGACTGTGCTGCATGTCGGCGGACATCGATTTTTCCAGCCGTTCAAGCATAACTTGGACGCCAGCGATCTCTTCGCCGGCATCAAGCAATAATGCAAGTGCGGGTTCCTCAAGTTGAATGTTAACAGTGGTTTTTTCCGCCGACTGCTTGCGAGTTGCTTTCGCAGCCGACTTGTCGCTGGGCAGAAGAGCTACCGCGAACTCGCCGTTTGGAATCGAGAGCAGTTCGTCAAGGTTCAGTCCAATACTCTCCTGCATCTGCGAGGTGCTATTGACCAAAGAGCCGTAAAACTCAGCAAAAATCGGCTTCAATTCCTCGTCATTCCCGAGCTTGCCGAGAGAGCTCTTTTTAAGGTCCTCGCGAAGTTTGGCAACATTGTCGATCCGTATATACGCCAGCGTCTTTTCGGGAAACAGTTGCGGAGCAGTAAGTCGTGGCGATTCTTGCGCCAAGCCCAACTGTCCCACCAAGACAACTAGACTCAGTAGAGAACCCAACGCCCTTGAGGGATTGCACTGCATACTGCTGCTCCATTTAGAATTAGTTAGAACCGAATCGGCGATCAATTAGGCAGGTTTTTCCCAACGAAAAATCGGATCGGTCAGAAAAACCATGACGAAAAGTGATACACTCGTGCATAGCGGTAAAGTGAGCCGATGAGCGAGTACGAAACCTATTTTACCCGACTCTGTTTTAACTACATGTTCGTTAACCCTAAGTGTATCTTGGAATTTTAAAGAATTCTCTCACTAAGTACCAAAACGTAGGCTCAGATCTAGAGTTCAATAGAGGGTTGTTGGGCAAACTAGCACGCTGGACTAAATTCCGCAGACTTTAACGATCTGCAACGGGGATCATCAATGGCCGCTAAAGAACTTCCTAGTGTTCAACTGTCCCGAAGCCTTCGCACTCGTGTTCGCAATTCACTTCGGATTATTACAGCGGCCGCGCTGACGCTGGGAGTGTCAAACTGCTCGTTTGCCCAGGTAGGACAAACTGGATTCGGGCAGACCGGATTTGGACAAACGGGTCTCGGACAGACCGGTTTTGGACAGCCCGGAGGAACTGGGTTTGGGCAAACCGGACAGACCGGACAAGCTGGTGGTTTAGGCCTCGGGGACTCACTTTCCGGTGGTCTTGGGCAGAGTGGGCAGCCGGGATTTGGTGCAAATCCCTTTTCGACGGGCGGGTTATCGGGGCAAGCAATGACTCCCTATGGCCGAAACGGCTTGATCGGCGCCCCGACCTCGGGTGGTACCGCTGGCGGCATGGCAGCAGGGGCGGGAGGGGCATTGGGGGCAGCGAACAACCTCGGCGGATTAACCGGTGCTGCACTGAACAATCGCAGCCTTCAAGGAGCCTTTGGCGGCGGACGAAACGCGGGCCGCGGTGGGTTTAACCAGAATCAAAATCAAAACTCGACTAAGTCCAAAATACGTGCCACGGTAAAGCTCGGATTCGAAAGCACTCCAACGACCAATGTGGTCGCCACGCGAGCAATCAATGACCGACTGCGTCGAATCCCTGCAGCAGTTCTTACCGGTGTTTCAGTTGAGATGAGTGATCGAATTGCCGTTATTCGCGGCAAAGTCAACTCGCCAGGAGATGGCAAAGTCATCGAACGTTTGCTTTCGCTTGAACCCGGCATTGATGGGGTCAAGAATGAGCTGACTTACGCAAATGGGCAGGCGCCTGCTCCGCCGCAGCCTGCAGACTCTGCTCAAAAACAGAGTCCGGGTTCAAGAGCCGCTTCTTCTAGCGTTGGAATATCGGCTGTCCAGGTTGCACCGGAGATTGTCCCATCACCTGCCCCGAATTAACACCTGATTGCGGCGTGTTGAAGGATGCGGGTTGAACTTGATTGAGACCGGTTCGCGGTTGGCCCAGCGGCTGAAATTGTGGAGTGGACGCGAACGCTGCCTCAATCGCACCTGCCTGAAGTGGCGCATAAGTAGCGAAGCCCGGGTTCGGCACATTGCTTGTGGCTGGTTGCAAGCCGGGTTGTGAGCCCGGTCGACTTGGTGGCAACTGGTTCGGTGCGGACGGCGTCAACGAATTTGGCATTTGGAAATTCGGCTGTTGAGGGTTCTGTAAACCTTGACTCTGCAAACCTTGATTCTGCATGCCTGGGTTTTGCATGCCTGGGTTTTGCATGCCGGGGTTCTGTAAAGACTGTTGGTTCTGCAACGAGTATTGGTTCTGAGGCAACTGACTTGGCAAAGCATTTGGCATGGAGCTCTGGTAAGTCGAGCTCTGATATTGCGTGCCTGGGTACTGGGTGTTTTGATTGGCGTTGGCTTGATTGGCGTACGCGGCGAACATAGCGTTGGCTCGAGCGGCTTGAGGTGTTCCAGCATACATCAAATTGCCATTCATACCGCTATTTTGTGTGCCGTTGTTTGAATCGTGGACAACAACCGAGCTGGACTTGTTGCGCCCGGTGTTGTTGCTAGTAAGATTCGTTTGGTTGGGCACAGAAATTGTTGTGGTCCGCAGACCAGACATCTGCTGTAGCGGTCCCATATTTGTGGGTGTCTGCGATTGTTGAATAGAAACATGTTGGATGGCTGCTGTGGCCAGCGGATCTTCCAACTTGCGTCCAGGGAGAACTAGTTTGGCCGGCTCTCCTTGCAAGATGGTGCCATCTTTGCCTTTGAAAGTCGGAATAAGAGTGATCTCTTTTTGAACGCCATCAGCGGCATCCCAAGGGATCCAGATGCTATACGAAGCGCCCAAGTCAGACGAACCGAAATGCTCGGTAAACTGCTCTGCGGTGAACACGAATGTCTTATCTGCTTGGGTCTTTTCCGTTTGCAGCGTCAGGCCGAAGCGAACTTCTTCATATCCATGAACAATCAGTTCCCCGTCGACGGGGATCGTTTGTGACTTGTCATTATAGAAATAAAGGCGACCGCCAAAGCCTCGAGTGGGTGGCTTACCGGTCATCGCAAGAATGTCGTGCGTCCAAATTGCGGCCACCTTGTTCGGCTTTTGGAACGGCTTCTTCCAGAACTGCATGGAAGACCATTTGGAGTCTTTGCTTTTCGACTTGTCGGTCCAAGCCGCGCAACCGGAACTGAGGCTTATGCACGTTGCGCAAATCACTAAGGTTATAGTTGCTTTAGACATTGCTTGAGAACTCCATTTCTCATTCATCTGATCGTCCAGTCGCTGAATCGGTCGTCGTTAAGTCAGTCCATGTTAGCGTCTGACTGCCGATGGAACCTTGTTGTTGGGTTGCGAGTTGACGGTGCTCGTGTTGAGCGTCGGTATACTCGATGTTGTCGGGGCCGCCGATGGCTGAGCGGGCGCATAGCTAGCGGTTTGGACCTGAGGAAGATTCTGCATGGGATAGCGATTGTTCATTGCTCCGGCACCTAGTGACACTGCAGGCGATTCGGAATACCCCGAACTGTTTGCGCCTTCCATGATGCTTTGCGTTGGGAATACTTCGACCGGAACCCCGCCGGTGTTGTCGATGATCGCCGTTGGTTGAATGTCAGGATAGATTACTGGACCCTTCGCCGGCCCCCAAAGTCCATTGCCTCCATTCAGCCCCACATCGCCGTGAATATTTAAGATGTCCGACAAACACCAACTCATACGTGATGACTCGACCTGCTTGAAAATCTCAAGATCTTCATCCGAGTTAATGATGCGCGGCGTTAGCACCACTAGCAACTCGGTGCGAATTTCTGATTCCGATTCAAAGCGGAAGGCAGCACCAAGAATTGGAATGTCACCCAGGAATGGGATCTTTCGCGAAGTGCTTTGACGGTTCTTGGAAATTAAGCCCGCGAATACAACAGTTTGTCCCGAATAGGCACTGATGGTTGTACCTGCCGTCGTGGTGTTAATGATTGGTGATCGAATCACTTCACCATTAGCCCCGAACCCAACGGGAACTCCGCTATTAAGGTCCCCAAGGCTCGAGTTCTCGACCGTTAACGGCATGAGTATCAAACCATCTTGGTTCACCCGTGGCACAATTCGAAGTGAAAGTCCAACATCGACGTCAGCAGCACTTACCGACTGACCATTGATGCCATTGTTTGTTCCGGATACGCGTGGAACCCTTTGGCCAACGAGCAGCGAAGCAGCACGATTGTCCATGGTCATGATCTGAGGCCGGCTGAGCACTTGCAAACGATTGGCATCTTGCAAAGCGCGAAGTAGAATACTTACCGATTCACTGGCTGCCGAAAGCACTAGACCACCGTAGCCCAGTGCCCCGTTTGTTCGTCCCATAGAAAAGGAACTAAGTCCTTGACCGGCAACTTGCTGGCGTTGATCTACGCCGCCTAATGCATTAAGGTTTGCCAGGCTTCCCCCAGTGCTTGCGGCGGGAGCGGGGTTAACATTAAATCCAGGTGAACCCAGCGTGCCTTGCGATGCGATTCCACGATCATAAAGCAATGAATCTTGTAACCCAAACTCAGTTCCCAGCTCAAACTGGTCGCTCAGCGTAACTTGGGCAATCATGACTTGAATAGCCACCAAAGGAGGTCGACGGTCAAGTTGCTCGATGACTCGTAGCATGGACTCGAAATAACGCGGAGTCGCACTTAGGATTAGGCTGTTCGTCAGATCTTCTGCAACGACGAATACCTCCCGATCTACCTGCTCAAATGCACTAATCAAGCCACCGGACAGAAGAGTGTTTGTCGTTGCTGTCCGTTGGGCTTGCAAGAAACTTGTTAACGCTGCCGCAACTTGAATCGCGTTTGAGTTTCGCAACCAAATGACTTCAGTGCGACGCGTTTGGACACCTTCTTCATCGAGCCGCATGAGCAGCACTTCGATGACTTCTAGGTCGTTAACGCCCCCTGACACAATCAAGCTGTTTGTACGGGTATCAGGCGTAACACGCAGAGTTACTAAAGAGCCTTCCCCACCCGTTGTGAGTGCTTGCTGAGTGGTAGCACCTAGTCCGAGGAAGCCGCCGGTGGTGCTTGCACCCGCCGTTACAGGCAGACCAAACAACTGCTGAAGTATTGTGGCGAGCTGCGTGGCATCACCGTTCTTGACTTGGAAGACCTTGATCCGAGCCTCAGCGCTGGGTAAGCGATCAAGCTGCAAAATCAATTCCGCAATCAGCTCCATACTCATCGATGGAGCGCGTACCACCAAGGCATTAACATTTGGATCGGCAGTAACGACCACTCCCGCTAAAATCCCAGATTGAATGGGTTCCCCGTTGGCGCTCAGAGTTGGGACGATCGTCAGTTTTCCGCTCGGCGGTGTTGCTTGACCACTTCCACCTCCGCCACCTCCGCCACCACCACCTCCTCCGCCACCACCACCCGACTCACCATCGATAACTGACTGAATAACTGTTTGTAGTTCAGCAGCAGTTGCATTCTTCAGTGGGAAAACTCGAATTTCATTGGTGGCCGTTGTACCTTCGACATCGATTTCCTTGATTAGTTTTTCAACTTCGACCAATTCGCGCGGTGCACCTTGTAGTATCAATGAATTGGTGCGAAAGTCAGAAAGGACCTTTACACGAGTCCCTAAACCTTCGCGATTGGTTTCTCCACCGCCTGGATTCTCGACAAAGAAGTTGCGGATAGTCGTCTCGGCGTCAACCGACGAAGCATGCAACAATCGAACGACTTTCAGTTGGTTCGATCCATCAAGTTCCACATCCAAATTCTTGACCAGCGTCTTAACCGACTCGACAACTTCTTCTCGGCCAATGAGCAGCAATGCGTTCGGTTGTACCAGTGCCGTAATGCTGACTGGTCCTTGACGATTCTGGTAAATATCTTCGTACAGTTTCGTTACCAAGGTAGCAACCGCTTGGCTGTTCGCATGCTGCAGACTAAAAACTTCAATCAAAGGTTGAGTTTGGCTCGCTTGATCTTTAATTTTCTGAATGACTTCTAATGTGCGTTCAACGTCGCGCTTACTACCACGAATAATCACCAAGTCGATTTCTTCGATGAACTCGATTTGCACATCACCAAACAGGCCTGCTTCGCCAACCCCATCTTTGCCGACAATGGCAGTAGCGGGATCGCCAGGGTTACCCACCTGCCCGCCTCTGACCGTCGCAGTGGTTTGGTCGTTTTGATTTATAGTCGCTTTGACTAGCTGAAATGCACGCTTTACACGTCGTGGCTCTGCAGGGGAAAGCGGTAGGATATGAGTTGTGTTTTGCTGATCGACTTGCCCGGCATCAAGGCTGTGCATGACCTGGATCCAACCCGAGCCGGTCATGCTGCCACCAAGAACATTTACTTGATTCATGCGACGGTCGACCTGCAAAACGTCTTGCATGCCCGTCGAGTTTGGAATTCGAAAGACCGCTAGTTCACCATTGCGCTCGGTTGTTACCGACAGCTTGGGACCCGCCAATCGTGTGAGTGAGTCTTCGAGTTCTCGCCAGCTTAGATTCCGCAAGTGGTAAGTTTGCTGCTGGTACGAACCAACACTTAGTCCTTTGTCATTTGACTCAGGCTTAACATTAGCGTTGGTAAGGAGCGTTTGAATTTGCCCTGCAATCTGGCGTTGAACCATTTCTGGAGCCATCACCATAAGCTTGCCAGTCTTCGGCTCGGTCGTGACGCGAACGTCAGTGGTCTGGCTGAAGAGAAGCTGTAGCCTTGCCCCCACAGGTCCAATTAAGTCTGAAGGAACATCATACACCTGCAAACTGGAAGGTCCGCCCGGCGTGACTTTAGACGTCTCGACCACGGGCTGCATTCTTGGTTGCTGGGCTTCTGCTATGCCAGCCAAGGCAATTGATCCGCCCAGCAACAACAAAGCTGGCTTGGCAGCGTTCCAATTTTGACGCAAGCAAGTGACGAACTGCCGCGCTAATTTTTGTGACTGCCGGCGGTTTGCTGATGCCATGGTTTAGATCCTTAGCGATTTTCGATTTGCTAGCTCACTT
>JANODD010000289.1:0-13569 GCA_031412515.1 Planctomycetia bacterium
TTCGACTTTGGCCCCAGTCAGCGCTCGGGTCGCACCTCTGCGTTGCCCTATCCTCTGCTGGGTTAATGGAAACATACAACGTAAAATAATGTCCCGCAAACTATTGACAAACCAAAGTTTTTCATAGAAGTGGCACACGAACCCACCCCGTTCGCCAGTGCCACCCCGCCGTGCCAACCCGACCCGATACCCAGGCTAGAAGCCTAAGCTACGACAAAAACTCGGCTACATTCAAGATATCGCTATGCATCACAACGTTACTTGAGTTCTTTGAGTCGAATGTTTTTGAACTCCGCCCACATCGGCTTGCCAGCATGCAACTGCAACGCCAAAACTCCTTCTGACAATGCCAATTGTGGATCATTGTCAGTAAAATCCAGTACCAGTTTTCCGTTCAAATAGTGCTTAATGTTCTTGCCTTTGCCAATGATCACGACATCATTCCAGTCGTCGACCTTCATAAGCTTCTGAAAACCGGCTTCGTCTAGGAAGGTGCTTTCAATTACTTTTTTGCCACCGGACCAATATGCTTTTTCGCCAACCATGCAGATTCGACCGCGTTTTCCACCTTCGTCGTAGATGAACGACGAGGTATTCGGGAACTTATCTTCGTTGCGCAACTCATGTTGATAGCCACGAACGACCCATTTATTTTTGACGCTGGCATCGGTGATGTGTTTCGATCGATATTGAATCCCCGAGTTATTCGTTGCATTGCAACGGAACGAAAGCCTCAACTCAAAATCTTTGACGACTCCATCTTTCCATATGATAAACGTATTCCCCTTAGCCGGATTCTGCTCGGTTGTTTCGCCATGAATGACACCCTCTTTAACGCTCCAAAGAATCGGATCGCCATCCCATTCAGTCAGGTCTTTGCCATTGAACAACGTTTTCAAATCACTCGGTATCTTACCGTCGCTAGAATCTACTTTCTCGGCCCCATCAATTGCAATGGTTTTTACACCAAGTTTAGTTGCTTGCTCGTCCATCGCTTTGAAAAGTTTGTCGTACAGATCTGTAGAGCGAGGAGAATCTGCAGGCGCAAAAAACAATCGATACCTGAGCATGAATGCCATGAGTTCGCCTACCGACTTGGCGTCATACTCATTTGTTTCCTGTAGGATGTCTTTGGCATAGTCAAGAACAGCGCCATCAAAAAGTTTGGTTGCAGATTTAAGTTCAGCCTGAAATGCTAATGCCGTCGCCTTAAAGCCACGTTTGTCATTGGCATAGGTTTTTTGAATTTCCTCGGTGAGTTTCTCCAAGCATTTGTCCACGATTGTGATTTCATTTGGGTCGAACCTATTCATGATGACGGTTCCCCTAACCTTCGAGACCGCATTTTCGTAGGCCGCGCGTTCATCCGCAAACGATTCAGTCTTGAAAACAAGGGGCCAGTCAACATTTTTGCTAATTCGCGAAAGAGCGATGTCGACCCTAACATCTTTATCGGACATCTTATTGGGATAATACTGAAACACGATGTCCTTTAAGGTGGCTTTATCGGGTAAAGGGACCGCACTTTGGTACCAGTCTTGCTGTTTTACATCGGGGTCTGTTAGCATTACCGCTAGCAAATTGAGAGCGTCGCCATTTCGAATGTCGTCGATGCTTGGGTTGTTGCGAAGTTCCGCAATACGTTGCTGAGCGCGTTTAGCAGCTTCTTCTTGAGTTACTTTCCTGCCCGCCTTTTTCTCCGCGTAGAACTTAACACGGTTTATGTAATTCAGCCGAACTTCTTCGTTGTAATTTCGCATTGCCCGAACATTGATTGCATTTCCTTTGGCACTATTCAGGTTGTACCAACCTACACCCGCAGCAAATACACCTTTTCCACGTAAGATGTCACCTTCGGCAGTTTGGGCATAAACTGACGGGTCTATAGCAATTTGCGTTACTGCAAATACGATTAAGGACATTCGACGATACACATTTCGCTCCTTAAAAGCGAGGAGATTTAAGGGGACAATGTCGTTTTAAGCGCTGCATTCCGAGCTGTCAAACGAATTTTCTACAAACTAGCAATTCTTCGATTTTCTTCAAACGCTTTGGTTAAATTGTGGCGGGTTGACTGACCGCGCCTCCGATATTGGGATAGTGATGTGTGGCACTTATCGATCCCGTTGCGAACGTCGCACAATAGTTAGACGGAACATCAAAAAACTTAGTGGCTTCGGTTTGCAACCCAGTTGACGCGTGTCACTGGCACAGTCGATAACCGTCCAACTATGTCCATGGAAAGAGCTTTCCTATTCGGATGAGTTCCCACAGATTCGACTCAGCAAAGAACAGCCAAAATTGACAAGGTATCGTGTAGAAACTAATTAGAAAACGAGTAGCGACCATGATATTCAGTTCCACGTGTCGCGGCCGCATCACTGACCGGTTAAACTTAACGTCCCGGTGAATAGCGTCCGATCTTAAAAATAATGCAGCGGTCAACATCGCTTGAATTATGGACGCGATTTGCCAACCGGGAAACTCGTCGGGCAGTACGAACCAGTCAATCGACCCACTAAAAAAACTGTCCCAAACATTTCATGTAAAGCTACCAATTCGTAACAAAAGTAGTTTCAAAACCAGAACTGCAAACGTTGAAACGGCGACTAGGCGTGCCATCTGCTCGCTGCGACTATTCAGTATGTGATCAAGCAGGAATTCAAGTGTATTTTTTCGAGAAAGGCCAGCGGACGTAAGATAAACTAGGGGTAAGTAAACTATTGCGCTAGATTTAACAGACAAACGAACCAACACAGATGCGCCGTAAACTACGATCCATTCTAGCGTTACCACTAACCACATGAACACGCTGAAAACGGACGACAGAATCGAACTTCCGTATATTTCCTCATTTATCGGTAGTTTCGGCATCGCTGTGGGCCAACTGCCTACTATCAAATGAGACATTGATGGGTGTCTGCGAACGACCTCACAAATTCCCGGCACCATAACCGGCTTAACGGTGGAGTCCAAGCAGAAAACTGCTTGCCGCCAATTTCGCGGAATCGCTGCAATGCTATTGGGTAAATCTACCACGCAAGTTACCGCGGCCGCTGACGTTCGAATGAAAATCGCTGCGAGGATAATAATACTCAAATAACAAAATACAAAAGCGAATATACCTCCCATGATGAACGGACTAAAAACAAAAATAGCTAGAGTAATTTTGCGACGTCTTCGTTCATACGCCTGCTCAAAAAGTTCCTCAACGTAGTGAAGAAATTCCTGGAACTCAGGATCCTTTTCAAGTTCAGTATCTATTTTGGAATCTGGTTGACTTGCTTCAATTGCTGCGTGTTTTCTTTCGATCGCGGCAATACTACGCTGTGCGGCATCTTCACCAATCTTTTTCGTTTTCTCAAAAAAACCTGAAAAACTTAGTAGCCACGTTGTGCAACGTTCGTCTGAGCCCTTCGTTCTTATTAACGCAAGCGGTGCTAGAATCACCGAAATTGCGAATGGTGTCCAGATTCGGAAGTAGATGACTACGACTAGAACAAAAGTCCCGGCTGCGAGCGACTCAAAACACGCGAGTAACGAAATCTCACTTGCTCGCAGTGAATTTCGATCGGCGTGGAGTTTCATAATTTGAATCACGTAGTTTTTTGAATCGCCCCAAACGCGACTGTGTCATTGTCGGGAAAGAGCGGTTCCTGTGATCTAGTGAAGTTGGCTCATAATCTTTCGCGTGTCACTTGCCATCAAAACTAACAAACTTTGACTTACCGTAAAATCCAATAGTTAGAAGAAGCCGCCGGTGATTGCGCCGGCGGCTCGATCTCGCGCAAACTGAACCTAGCTACATCCCATGGAGTTGCCGCAGTTATGACACAGGTAGCAATTCCCGTTGCGGACGGTGATGGAACCGCAGTTGTCACAGCTGGGGGCGTCGGATTGGAATCCGGCGAATTGGGAATCTCGGGCGCCGCCGGATTTGCCGTTGGACTCGGGCATTACGGCGCCGGCTCGCTCTAGACTCTTGGCGTCAATCGTGGCGATACCTCCGTTGTAACAGGCGGACGTGAGACACTCTTCAGCTACCTCTAAGGCGCCATTGCCGTTGGCTTGCGGTCGCTTCGATGTGGACTGCTGATTGGCGGCGGACTTCGATGGGGCGATTTTTGACTTCGGGGTCCCGGCTGAACCGGCACCAGCGGAACCAGGGCTGCTTGTGGCGGCAGCGCTGGTCTTTGAGCTGGCGTGGGAAGAAGTGGCGGCTTGCCCCTCACCCCCCAGCCCCCTCTCCCCGAGTACGGGGCGAGGGGGAGCCAGGGACGAAGTGGCGCTCTCGCCCAATACGGGGCGAGAAACCAGGGTCGACGTAGTAGCGGCGAGGGTGGCTGTGGGCTCGGTTTTCATTTGGCCGGTGGCGGCTTCGCGATAACCAGCTAGGAAAGTAATGCCCATCCAACGGAAGATGTAATCGACCATGCTCTTGGCAATGCGAATGTCTGGGTTGGTGGTGTGACCCATGGGTTCGAATCTTGTGTGACTGAACTTGTTGACAAGGACTTCGAGGGGCACGCCGTATTGCAATGACATGGAGATGGCGGTGCCAAAACTGTCCATCAAACCGCCGACAGTCGAACCTTCTTTGGCCATGGTAATAAACAACTCGCCAGGGCGGCCGTCTGGGTACAAGCCAACATTGAGATAGCCTTCGTGGCCAGCAATGTTGAACTTGTGTGTGATCGATTGACGAGTGTCAGGCAAACGTTCTCGACGTGGTCTGTAGACGATCTTTTCAGTGATAGCGGCAGCCTTATCTGCGGCTTTGCCACCTTCGGACTTGGTGTTCAGCGGCTGACTTTGCTTGGATCCGTCGCGGTAAATGGCGATGGCTTTCAGGCCCAATTCCCAACCCCAGAAGTATGCGTCAGCGATATCCTTAGGGGCGACGTCGTTGGGCATGTTGACGGTCTTGCTGATCGCTCCGGAAAGGAACGGCTGCGCGGCGGCCATCATCTGCACGTGAGCTTGCCATGGAATACTGCGCGTTCCCTTGGCTGGCTTGAAGGCACAATCAAAGACCGATAGATGCTCGTCTTGCAAGAACGGAGCGCCTTCGATGGTGTCGTTCTCGTCGACGTAAGTGATGATCGAGGCAACTTGATCCGGTGTGTATCCGAGATTTTCAAGGCCGAGTTTCACGGAACGGTTGACGATCTTGAGCATCCCGCCACCAGCCAACTGCTTGTATTTTACGAGAGCAATGTCGGGCTCGATGCCGGTCGTGTCGCAGTCCATCATGAAGCTGATCGTGCCGGTCGGCGCGAGCACGGTGGCTTGTGCGTTGCGATAACCATAACGATTGCCGAGCTCGATGACTTTGTCCCACAACTGACGAGCGGCGTCCTTTAAATACTCAGGGCTGGCGTCGTTGATGTCTTCGACGGCGTCGCGGTGCATGCGCATGACGCGTTGCATCGGCTCTTTGTTCTCTTCATAACATTCGAACGGACCGACAACACCAGCCATTTCGGCACTGGTCAAGTTGGCGGCACCGTGCAGAAGAGCAGTCAGCGATCCGCAGACACCGTGAGCGGCATCGGAATCGTAAGCGGCTCCGTGAGTCATGATCAGACTGCCGAGGTTAGCGTATCCAAGTCCCAGCGGGCGGAACATGTAGCTGTTTTCTGCGATGCGATCAGTCGGGTAGCTGGCGTGGCCGACAAGAATTTCCTGAGCGATGAAGAACAGACGACAAGCGGCTGTGAAACCTTCGACGTTAAATGTACCGTCCGCTTGGCGGAACTTCATTAAATTGATACTGGCCAAGTTGCAAGCAGTGTTATCGAGGAACATGTACTCGCTGCAATTGTGAACGACCAAGCCGTTGGCGACGAAGTGGCTCGTCACTGGTTCGGTGAGGTCGTAGACGTCTTCGATGCCGTCGGCGCGAAGCGATTTTACCTGATCGATCAGAGGATCGGCATAGGTTTCAATGCTGACGTTGAGCTGCGCGAGTTGCTCACACTTGACGCTATCGGCGAGGAATCCGATCCGTTGCTCGAATTCGACGCGGCTGCGGCGCGAAATCCGTAGCGAGTGCATCTGCTGCACCACATACTGCTTTACGCCGCCACGGCCGTCCGGCATTTCGACTGAGACTTGGTCTAGAGCGCGGCGATCCTCGTAAATCTTCGCTTTGACGCCGAAGCCCAACAGCAGCAACTGGACTTGCTTCAACAGTTCGAGGCTCGTGCTGTCGAGCGCGACATACTGCGACTTCGCGCCGTAGTTAGCAACCGTTCCGTCAGCGGTGAACAGGCCGCGCAGAATGGCAGCTTGGCTAGGAGCATCGAGACCGAACGCAGCATCGGCGAGACGTTTGGCGGCAGAGCCTTGGTCAAGCATTGCGTAACGCTTCATTTTTTCTAGCAGCGAGTTAACGGATGTGCCGACTCGGAGCGTAGTTGCGGTCGTGGTGACAGTCGATTCGCGAAGCGAACGTCCGTCGCCAATGCCAAGCCAAGACTTGCATTCGTCGAGCCCACGACGTAGTTGCTCGGCCACGGCAGCTTCTTGCTTGTCGAGAGTGACGAACAAAAATTCCTGATCGTTGGCACCGCGAGTGATGCAGCCATCGCCCAACGCCGCGCCGAGCAATTCGCCGAACGCTGCGGGCACAAAGTCGTTGCCAAAACCGGGCCGCACGAGTTTCACAACGTCGTCGGTTGTCAGTTCGCAGGCTGGCACATCGCCGCGATTTTCTGTCCACACGCGATGGTCGGCGGTGAGGCGAACGCTGTAGCCGCCGCGAGTCTTGAGTTCAAAGACCGGCTTGGTTCCGGTTTTGAAGACGCGATCGACCACTTGCTTGTTGCCGCGGCCATCAATCACTTCAACCGTTTGGCCGACCAAATCGACGATCCGGCGATAGCCGTCAGCTGTCGCCACGAGCGTGTCACCGGTGACGCAAGGGTTACTGGCATTGATCGGCCCAGAGTTCGGGCAGGTGTGCCACTTGTTGATCGTTGTGTCGTATTGAACACCTGGATCGCCGCAGTTCCATGCGCATTCGGCCATCTTCGTGAGCAGTTCCTTGGCATCGTAGCTTGGGGCTTCACCGCGGGCCTTGTCGGTGACCCAAGTCGTGGTCCACTTGTCACCGTTGGCAACGGCTTCCATAAAATCATCGGTCACGCGGACGGACAAGTTGGCGTTTTGGAAGCAGACCGACGAATAGGCTTCGCCGTTGAAGTTCGATTCATAGCCTTCGCGGATGAGCGCGTGCGCTTTTTGCTCTTCGCGCCATTTGCACTCGATGAATTCCATGATGTCCGGGTGGCTGATCTTTAGCGATTGCATTTTGGCGGCGCGACGAGTCTTTCCGCCGCTCTTGATCACGCCAGCGATGGCATCGTAAACCTTCATGAAGGACAAAGGGCCGGACGGTGTGCCGCCACCGGATAGCTTTTCGCGTGAGCTGCGTATGGTGGATAGGTCGGTGCCGGTTCCGCTACCGAACTTGAAGAGCATGGCTTCGCTGCTGGCGAGGCGCATGATGTCTTCCATGTTGTCATCGACGCTTTGGATGAAACAGGCTGAGCCCTGTGGATATTCGTAAGGGTTGTCCGGTTGTTCGACTTGACCGGTTTCGCGATTGTAATTCCAAGTGCACTTCGCGCCGGTGACGCCATACTGATGGAACAAGCCGACGTTGAACCAGACTGGCGAGTTAAACGAACCGTGTTGGTGCAAGCAGAGCCAAGAGAGTTCGCGGTAGAAGCGTTCGCCATCGGCTTGAGTGTCAAAGTAACCGTCTTCGATGCCCCAGTCGGCGATGGTGCGAGTCACGCGATGGATCAGTTGCTTGACGCTCTTTTCGCGTTGCTTGGTGCCAGGTTCGCCGTAGAAGTACTTGCTGACGACGACGTTGGTGGCCAGTTGGCTCCACTGGGCAGGGATTTCGCAGTCGGTTTGTTCGAAGAGCGCTTTGCCGCTTTCGTCCTTGATTGCGGCGCTGCGAATTTCCCACTCGACGGTATCAAACGGATCGGTGTCAGGCGGGCAGAAGCGTGTGCCGATCTGCAACCCGGCTCGGTCGCCGCGCAATTGCTTCGACACGGGACGTTTTGTACGACTCTTTGATCCGCCGCGACCCATTTCAACTGTGGCCATAATCGAAATACTCCTTGAAACACCGTGAACGTGATTTACCGAAAAGTGGTTTTGCTAATTTGTGGCGTTCACTAGTTGACGAAGTGCTGCAGCGTTTGAAGTGTCACATTGACCCCAGCGAATCGGTTGTTTCGACCGGTTTTTAAGTGCTTCCAAGCGTTGTTCGTTACTAGTGAACAAAAAAGCGACAATATACTGAACCTAAGTCCACCATCATGGTCGAGTTGGTTTTTCTGGTGGGCAATCCGCCCGCTACAGAGACTCCTAACCGAGGTGGCTAGAGTGTTCGCCAACCACTACCCATAGTGTATGAGGCGTTTTGCGAGCACTACATCTAGCACGTCCGATGATGATACAGGTTCAAATCGTCGTGTCAAATTTTACGGCTTGGTTACCGTAAACCAAGTTGCGATAGGCACTTCCGGCGAGAGTGTTAAAGTGGCTTTGTACAGTATCGCCGGGCCAGAAAGAACCTAAGTGACGGTGTTTCAATGGGTTGTGAAGAATCGGTTAAGCGATGTTGGTTCGGTCGTTGAGGGTGGGAATTTTTGAAATGTTTTTTTGGTGGATTGGCGGTTGGCGGGTGTCCGCAGGTAGCGGGTTAAGATGGGTAGTTTGGTGTAGGTTGGGACCATCTGTCCCGAGCGTGTTTTGCGACGGATGAGGAGTGGCAATCGAAAAGGGAACCGGCGGTTGGCAGCCGAAAAGGGAACCGGTTGGCGGCAGGGATGTTGCGAAATCAGATGAGCGATGCGTGATGGAAGGTGAACCGTTCGTTCGCGTTTCCGTTGGTTCGATAACCTTGGGTGCATGGTGAGCTCGTTCCACTCGCTCACCCTGCACTCCAGGCTATCACATGCCACTGCGTTCGCAGTTCAAATGCAGGGTGCCGCAGAGCGCCGTTGTAATTGGCACAAGGAATTTAGTAGGGTAGCTGGTTTCGTGAGAAAACGGATGCGTTTAGGCTGTAACCAATGAAGCCGGTTTCTCACGAAACCAGCTACATATGCCGCCCTGATGCTTGGCAGTTGCTACGGGGGTAGCAATACAGTAGACCGACGGACGGGACACAGTCCCTCCTACGAAATGGCCACTACTTTTCAGCAAGCTTTCTTAGGACGGTTGGAAGGATGCCGCCGTTGTAGTAGTAGTCGAGCTCGACGGGCGTGTCGATGCGGACGGAGACTTCGAAGTTGGTTATTTTTCCATCTTTCGCTGTTGCGCAAACTCCTAGCTTACCACGAGGTGCTAGGGCGGTGCGGGAGTCGGTGCCGATGTCGAAACTCTCTTCGCCGGTTAGACCTAGCGATTGCCATGTTTGACCTTCGAGGAACTGCAGCGGCAGAATACCCATGCCGACTAAGTTACTGCGATGAATACGCTCGTAACTAGCCGCGATGACGGCTCGCACACCTAGCAGCAATGTTCCCTTGGCGGCCCAGTCGCGGCTGCTGCCAGTTCCGTATTCAGCGCCGGCTAAGACAATCAGCGGGACCTCGTCGGCTTGATACAACATGGATGCGTCGTAGATCGACATGACTACGCCGGTTGGGAGATGCTTGGTGTAACCACCTTCTGTACCAGGAACCATGGCGTTACGAATGCGGATGTTGGCAAAGGTTCCGCGGACCATGACGCGATCGTTGCCGCGACGCGAGCCGTAGCTATTGAATTCGACAGGTTCGACGCCATGCTCGATCAAGTATTTACCGGCGGGACTGTTCTTGGTGATCGAGCCTGCAGGCGAAATGTGGTCCGTCGTGACCGAATCGCCGAGCACAGCCAAGCAGGTTGCGCCTTGAATCGGCTTGGGGAGTTTCGCGTCGGCGGTGATGCCTTCAAGAAACGGTGGGCGTTGAATGTAGGTGCTGGCCGAGTCCCATGCGTACAAGTCGCCGGTGGTGATCTCGATAGCGTTCCATTTCTCGTTGTCAGTGAAAGCGTTCGAATATTGCTTTTCGAACATTTCAGGCAACACGCAAGCATCCATCGTCTTTTGGACTTCGTCGCGCGTTGGCCAAATGTCTCGCAGGTACACCGCTTCACCGGACTTGGACGTGCCGATCGGTTCGGTTTCGAAGTCGATATCCATGGTGCCGGCCAGTGCATAAGCCACGACCAACGGTGGACTTGCCAGGTAATTGGCGCGAGTCAGCGGATTGACGCGGCCTTCAAAGTTACGATTGCCGCTTAGTACGGCGGCGGCGACCAAATTGCCATCAGTAATTGCGGCAGCGACTGCGTCGGGCAGTGGTCCGCTGTTGCCAATACAAGTTGTGCAGCCATAACCCACGGTGTTGAACCCGAGGGCTTCGAGTGGCTTGGACAGTTGAGCTCGGTCGAGGTAATCGGTCACCACGCGTGAACCAGGGGCGAGCGAAGTTTTTACGTAGGGATGCACCGAAAGTCCCATTTCAACGGCTTTCTTGGCGAGCAGACCGGCACCGATCATTACGGACGGATTCGATGTGTTCGTGCAGCTGGTGATCGCAGCGATGACAACTGCGCCGTGGCTGATTTCAACTGAGCTTGCTCCGTTGCTAACCGTTCCGGTCTTTGCAAGTGCTTCGCTCGTCAGGCCAAAGCCGCGTTCAGCGATTGGAGCGCTGAGGGCTTTGCTAAACGATTGTTTTACAGTTTTGAGTGGCACGCGATCTTGCGGACGCTTTGGTCCGGCGAGGGCTGGTTCGATTTCACCGAGGTTGAGCTTGAGAACTTTGGTGTATTCAAGTCGCGGTGAAGCGTCGGTGCGGAACAGACCTTGAGCTTTCATGTAGCTTTCGACGAGCTTGACTTGATCCTCGGTTCGACCGGTGCGACGCAAATAACGCAGTGTTTCATCGTCGACGGGGAAGTAACCCATTGTCGCGCCGTATTCAGGAGCCATATTGGCAATTGTCGCTCGGTCGGCGAGCGACATACTTGAAACGCCCGCGCCGAAGAACTCGACGAACTTGCCGACGACCCCTTCTTTGCGAAGCACTTCGGTCACGCGAAGTACCATGTCGGTTGCTGTCGCGCCTTCGGGCATCTTGCCGTCGACTTCAAAACCGACTACTTCTGGCATCAACATATAGAGGGGTTGGCCGAGCATGCCCGCTTCGGCTTCGATCCCGCCGACGCCCCAACCGAGAACGCCGAGTCCGTTGATCATCGTCGTGTGACTATCGGTACCGACAAGTGTGTCTGGCAATGCAACTGGACCGACATGATCGTTGCGTACAAACACACCTTGTGCGAGGTATTCAAGGTTGACTTGATGGACAATGCCGGTATTGGGCGGAACGACGCGGAAGTTGTCGAAGGCTTGCTGGCCCCAGCGTAGAAACTGGTAGCGTTCTTGGTTGCGTTCGAATTCGATCTCGACGTTTTTCGCAAGGGAATCGAGCGTACCGAAGTTGTCGACTTGGACCGAGTGATCGATGACGAGATCAACGGGGATCAGTGGATTGATTTTCTTGGGGTCACCGCCCAGCGTTTTCATTCCGTCACGCATTGCGGCAAGGTCGACGACACAGGGGACGCCGGTGAAGTCTTGGAGCACAACGCGAGCGGGCATGAACGGAATTTCAACTTCTGCCGGTTTGGCTGCATTCCAGTTCGCGAGGTTCGTCACGTCCTGTTCGCTGACAATGTAGCCATCGCAGTTTCGCAGGACAGCTTCGAGCAAAATCCGGATCGAAAACGGCAGTCGTGAGACTTTGCCGACGCCGGCCGCTTCGAGCTTTTGAAGGCTATAGAAGCCGATCGGACCTTTTGGGCCTTGAAAAGTGTCACGGGCGGCGAATGGATCTTGCTTCAGAGCTTGCTGTGCCATGAATATTCTCTAAGAATTCTTTGCAAAGTTGTCAAAAACCGGGTTGCTGTCAAATCTGACGGAAAGTCCCGCATTGTAACTAGTCCGCCTTCAGTTGTCTTCGGCCTTTTTAGAAGCTAGAGGCTAGAAGTTAGAAGTTAGAAGCTAGAAACTAGAGACTAGTAGCTAGCCGCTAGAAGTTAGTGGCTAGAGACTCGCGGGAGGGATGCTATGGCTTAATTTTGACCGGCGGGAGGCGGGGACAACGTACGCAATTAAGAAGCTAGAAGTTAGACGATAGAAATGCGCTCGAGAGATGCTATGGCTTCGTTTTGACCATTGGGAGGTGGGGACGACATACTGTGATCGCATTTCTCGAATGTAAAACACCGCTCGCACCTTTGAAGACCCCATAGTCTCTAACCTCTAACCTCTAACCTCTAACCTCTAGCCTCTAGCCTCTAGCCTCTAGCCTATAGCCTGTGTCTGGGTAATTGGGGTAAGACTTGTCGCGTGTAACGGAAGTTCTGGAAAATCCGTGCTTGCCGGATCGATCACAGGGGTAAGGTTTAACGAGCTGCGAGCAAAACCGAAGTCGCAACGATCTGGATCGCAAAGACAAGGCTGTCATAAGGTAGAAACGCATGAAGAAAACGCATTTCAAGATCGGTCTCCTCACCGCTTGCCTTATCAGCATTAGCTCGGGCGCGAGCGCTCAAAGTTGTGGGGTCGAAGCTTGCGCTTCTGGAGGCTGCAAGTGCTCGAAGAAACATTGCGACGACAAAGGGTTGCTCGATGTGATCAACAACGCCGCCAGCAACTTTGAAGGGCGGCTTGCGAACTTGATTCCGGATTGCGAGAAGCCTTGTCCCAAGTCGGCCGGTGCGAAGTCGCATTGCAGTTGCCCGAAGTGCAGCGCAACTAGCGAGTTCGCAGTGCAATATAATGAAGTCGTACCCGTCGCCCAATCGGATGTTGCGCACTCTTCGGCGCATCCTCCTGTACCACGGGTAGTGGTTCCACCCAACCCAATCGATTCTGTTCCAGCGCCGCATCCAAAAGTTCGCGAAGTCGTTCCTGTTCCTGATTCCCGCAATAATCCGTTTGGCGATGATCCGATTCCAACGACCCGTAATCTGCGGCCTGTGCCATCTCGCCCCGCTAGTTACTTGCGGTCGAGCAACCGTATTGAAGTCGAATATGATCCACAAGCGAGTAACCAGCAAGTGATGCGATCGATCTTGATTGCTAAAGCTGCGTCGAAATCGATTTCTGATTCTTCGAACGGGCTAGCCAAAACGAGCTCGACCCGCCGCGTCCAGCCGCTTTCAAACGACGCGAGCCTGCAAGTCGAACCGTCCTTCTTTGAGCTCATGCCTCCGGAAGTTGTTCCTGCATCGCTTTCGATGCCGGTTTCCAGTTTGCGCAATCGGACAACTATGCCGCCTGCTGCTGATCAGTTTGTCAATCCGCTGCGCGCTCCTCAGTAAGAGGCGACTTGTTGTAGCTGGTTTCGTAAGAAACCGGTTGCATTCGACCCTTTCTGATGATCATCCGGCTTCTTACGAAGCCAGCTACGAGCCAATTGAATTTCCCGCGCACACAAGAGGGAATCCCGCGCCCTCTTGTGTGCTTTTTCGTTTTGA